>DATKHJ010000208.1:0-12507 GCA_035510335.1 Flavisolibacter sp.
AAGCAATGGAAGGTGGCCGGCCCTGGAAAAATTACCAGCGTCGCACCCAACGAAGTAAAATATACAGCACCGGCTTCGGTGAACAGCACAGTAACGGCGGCCGTTTCGCTGGAGGTAAAAGCACCGGCACAGTACACCGGTCAGTACACGCTTATTTCCAACATTAAAATTCTTGGTGGCAGTTGGGTAGAGTTGAGTGTAGGCGGCAACACGCCGGTATTGTTCCCGGCTACGCCGATAGTAAAAATGGGTAACCGCTATCTTTTGGCCAACCCCGAAGATGAAGGTGGTGGTTACTTTTTACTTGCCTGGACGGGTGGCGTAGGCGATCACAGCTTCGACCTTTCCAACACCGGCACCTACATGCATTTTATTACACCGGCTACGTCTTATACCAGCCGTTTCCGGCCCACCATCAATTCCGACCTTGCACCGAGTGGAGGGGCGGTAATCATTACCAAGATGGGTAACGGTTGGGTAGAAGGAAGTTTTAACGCCACGCAGGCGGGTTATACTGATACATTAATTCCAACTACGACGTTGAAAGGGAAGTTTAAAGTGAAGCTGGCGCCGTAAGGTTGATGGTAGAAGACGACAAGATTAAAAAGAGAAGAGGGACTATTATCTGTCCCTCTTCTCTTTTTAAAATATATACCGGGCTTTCGCTTTATTCAAAGCCGTATTTTAACCCGGTGGAAAGGGTTATACTTGTTGGCTCATCCTTAGATGTGATAATGTAATCTACCCGTACCTTCCATTTACCATCGCTGCTCACCCATATATCTACCCTTTCACCGCCTGCCCGGGGCTGTTCTTCACTAACTGTTTTCTTATAATTATTGTTTTTCAGGTAGGCCAGAATTTTGACGTAGTCTTCCCTGGTAAAATCTTCACCGGTTGCGCCAATCACTTTGCCGCCATTTGTAATAATCTCAATGTCGTATGCTTCGCCCATGAATAGCTTATAAACAAACGAACCTTTCTTTTCGTCATCCTCCGGGGAATAAGCAACGTATCCTTTCTTCTTCGCCACATTCACAATTTCCGAAGCGCTGTAGCCAATGTAATATTTAAGGTCGTCGATGGTTTTTACACGTTCCTGTGCCTGTACGATAGTTGCGAAAAGAATAGAAAGGCAGAAAGCAGTTAAGGTTTTCATTGAGTAGAATTTTGAGCGGACAAAGTAAAAAAAGGGAGGCGGTTTGTCAAGGGCCATGCCGATTTTCCCTGTTTACCCGTCTTTCCCGGCCGCTTTGCACAGGTCTGTACAAAATGCATTACCAATGATTTAAGAAGGATTATTTCTCTTTTTAATAGCTACGCAGTAGTTTCGCGGGATTCGTTTGAAAAAACGACCTCCCACCCTCACCCAACGCTGCCAAGCCGGCCCTCATCAGGGCCTGTTCCTTTTCCTATTTTTCGTATAGCTCGAACTATGAAAGCAGATTTTGTGCAGTTTGTCAAGAATAAAACATTCAGGAAATGGTCGCTTGTCATTTTCCTCGGCATTATCCTGTCCGGCATTTCCGGGCTTTTCTGGATACATGAACTGAAGTACCAGATGCCAACACCGGTGCCGGCCAACTATAAAGATGTAAAGCCCGGCTCACCTATTTCACTGGCTCCGCAGTTTGCTGTTGATCCGCAAAAGCCGCTGTTCCTGCATTTTTTCAATCCCGATTGTCCCTGTTCCAAATTCAATACAAAACATTTTAAAGAGCTGGTAAAACAATACGGCCAGCAGGTAGAATTTGCCATTGTTACCATGGCGCCGGACGAGCAGTACACGGCCAAGGACATCCAAAGCCGTTTTGATCTTGACCTGCCGGTTTCCTTCGATACCACGTTGGCAGCTACCTGTGGCGTATATTCTACGCCGCAGGCGGTGATCATTGACAAGGGCAAACTTTATTTCAGGGGCAACTATAACAAAAGCCGTTTTTGTACCGACCCTGCCACCAATTATGCGCAGATGGCGATTGACTCGCTGCTGCAACAAAAACAACACCTCAACTTCGACGACTTGGCTTTTCGTGCTTATGGTTGTGAACTGCCGGTGTGTAAAAAATAACAATGCCGGAAGAAACTATACAACAGCAACACATGCAGTCGAACCACTTACGGCACTTTGTGCAGGAGAACAAGCGGGTGTCGGATAGAATGATCAATTACTTCCTGGCCGCCTATTTTACCGGCGGGTTGCTGCTGGCTTTTTTTTACGATACCTGGCTGATTGCCGTTGGCGTTGGCGGACTGGCGCTGCTGGCCTATTATGCAACAAAACTCATTCTTCCCGATTCAAACGCTTACCAATATGTGCTGAGTGTTGTGCTAGGCATTTTTGTGGCCCAATACATTTACCAGATGCACGGCATGTTTGAAATGCATTTTGCAGCCTTCATCAGCAGTGCGGTTTTAATTACCTACCAAAACTGGAAGCTGCAAATACCGCTCACGATTGTGGTGATTGTTCACCACGGGCTATTCAGCTACCTGCAGTTTGCCGGCGTTGATAAAGTTTACTTCAGCACCCTGCCTTACATGGATGTCACCACTTTTGTGATTCACATCTTGTTGGCCTGCGTCATCTTCTTTATCAGCGGGTTATGGGCTTACCAGATCAACCGCTATAAGACGGCGCACATGGAGCAAACTTTTCAGCTGGGCCTTTTGCTGGAGAAAGACCGCCATGCCGAACAGGAACGCAAGGCGCAGGAACGCATTGCACAATCGGAAGCCAACCTGCGGGCCGTGTTCAACAACACCGATGTGGCATTTTTCCTGTTGGGGCACGACTACCGCATTCTCTCGTTCAACGAAAACGCCAGCGTTCTTTCCCAAAGAATACACAACCGGCCAATGACCGTTGGTTCGCTGTACTTCGACTACATTGCCGAGCAGCGAAAAGACCTGGTGAAAGCAGCCATTGCCAGGATAGAAAACCGGGAAGTACTGCAATACGAAGTGCTGTACCCGCATGCGTTAACTGGCGAAGACATTTGGGTGCAGGTAAGTATGCACCCGGTTGTTGACGAACAACAGCAGCTCATGGGCATCAGTATCTCCATGGCCGATATTTCGGAAAGCAAGCGATTGCAGGCACAGGTGGCGCAGGAAAAAGCATTAAAGCAAAAAGAAATTACCGAAGCTGTATTTGCCGCGCAGGAAAAAGAGCGGACAGAAATTGGCCGCGAACTACACGACAATGTCAACCAGTTGCTGGCGGCAGCGGCGCTGTACACACAAACAGCACGAACAACAGAACAGGACAAAGACCGCCTGCTGCAAACATCGGTTGACTATACGCAAACGGCTATTGAAGAAATAAGGAAACTGGCAAAAAGCCTGGTGACGCCACGGCTCAATGATTTTGGATTAATGAATTCGCTGCGCGGACTTGCTGAAGACATTATGGCTGTGCACCAGGTGCGCATTCACATTACCGGCGTTGATTTTAACGAAGCGGAGTTTGATGAAAAGTTCAAGCTGAATTTGTTTCGCATTGTACAGGAGCAGATCAACAACACGCTGAAGTATGCCAAGGCAAAAAACATCGAGATCCGCTTCGCGTTGAACAACGATCACCTGCTTGTTTTTACCACAGACGATGGTGTGGGCTTCAAGGTCAACAAACGAAACAAAGGCGTTGGGCTTACCAACATGATTAGCCGTACCGAATTGTACAAAGGCGAGATTACAATTGATTCATCTCCCGGCCAGGGCTGTTATATTGCCGTACGGTTTCCGCTGTCGGTTTTACGCAACATCAAGGACGATGAAATGCTGGTTGCTTAGAAAAAGCCTTTATTCACTAATGAATTCGCAAACAAGTTAGCAGTTGGCAATAACGGTGTAGGTAACAGTGGTTTTTAAAAAGAGAACTGTTCACATTCCGATTGTCAACTGCTCACTAAAATCTCCCTCCATTAATTAGCCAGCGCCGGCGTATGGGTAACCGGGTCTGGGTTTTTCAGCGCCTGGTACACCGCCACTGATCCGGCATAACCCGTCCATCCCAACAGGGGCAAATAATTAGCGGCAAACTTTTTATCGGTTTTCAGCGCATCGGCAAAACTGGTACTGGCAAGCACGGCATCAGCCAGCGTCCACACGGCGGCCAGCACAGAACTTTTCTTTTTAAAATACACGTAACCGAAAGAGAAAAAGATCGTCCAGATAATGGCTTGTTTCACCAGCAACCTTTTGCGGCGGCTTAGCGTTTCATCTTCCAGCAGCCGCTTTAATGCCAGCAAGAGGAAGAAGTTGTTGATCGTCCACGCCGGGCCAAACACCGGTGCTGGCGGCGCCCAGGGAGCCTGTTTCAGTTTGCGGTTGTACAGTTTGCGTTCGTTCTTTTTAGAAGTAGCAGTTGACAACGCACCCAGCGCCGACACAACTACGGTTGCTAAAACAACCTGCCACCATTTAATCTCTCTTTCCATCTTGCAACTGATTTATTGGTGTAAGAAAAGCAGGCACTGTTGCACTGTCATAAATGCAATGCTATACCTGCACAACCGCGCCTGCTGCAATAATTTAAAACGCCGTATAATCGAACTTTTGTCCGCCAACGGAGGCCTCGTACATCAAACCTTTTTTCTCCTGCGTAAACACCATGACGCCATCCCTGTACTTCACGTTGGCCGAAGCACCTTTTGTAGCAGCCACCGCCGAAGCCTGTGCAGCGAACTCAAAATTGTTCTGCTTAAAGCGGTCAAGCGCCGCTTCGTTTTCAAAGAAGATGACCTCGCGGTAGGTTTGTCCGCCCAATTGAAAACCAATGCTCAACTGCTTCAATTTTGCGCTTCCAATGGGTGTGCCTTTTTGAAACAAAATGCCGTTGCCTGCAGCGCCACCAATGCCAATGGCACCTTTGCCCACATTGGGAAAAATGACGTAGCCATACGAGTTTTGAAACAGGCTTTGCATGAGGCTGTCGCTTTTTACAAATTCGGCCTGGGCCGCTTTGCTGTCTTCAATCAGTTCCCTTTCTTTTGAGTTTTGCGCCATTACAGAAACGGGAATGGCTAACACAAATAATAAAACGGCAAACACCGTCAAACGGATAAAACTTTTCTTATTCATAATCATCTAAAAATTTACTAGCGTAAAAACGTTGTGGTCACTGATGCTTCACAAAGATTCTGCCAGCTAAAAAGCAACTACTGCTCCGGCCATATTTTGCGTATTTTTTAAACTTCACTTTCTGCAGAACTGGGCACTGTAAAAGAATTAGCTTAGGTCGTCAACGAATGAATGTATTTGGTTAATACATCGCTCCTAATTACATAAAATGCCTTCATCAACCCTGCATATAGCCGCGTTTGCACCCCCACTTGACAAAGCCTTCTTTGCATCTTTATCTTTCATCACTAAACGCAGAACATGTCCAACCATTCTCTTCAGCTCGACATCTATGTCAATTATCCCGGCCATTGCGAAGAAGCTTTTCGTTTTTACGAACAACACCTTGGCGGCACTATTCTTTCGTTGGTGAAACACAGCGACGGGGCGCCAAATCCGGCTATACCGGAGAACTGGAAGAATACCATTCTTCATGGTCGCATAGCAATTGGCAATGCCGTGCTGATGGGAGCTGATATTCCGGGTGCCCAACCCATGCGAAGCGCCTACCTAAGCTTGCGCTTTGAAACGATAGCAGAAACCGAACGGGTGTACCATGTGCTAGGTGATGGCGGCGAAGTTTTTATGAAAATGGAAGAAACCTTTTTTGCCCATCGCTTTGCCATGTTGCGTGACAGGTTCGGCACTTCGTGGATGTTACTGTGCGAGAAATAGCCTTACACTCCTTGGAAAGATGTATTGCTTTTTGTGGTACAGTTCATCAATCACCTTCTTCGGCTTCGTGCCTTCACTCTTCAATCCTGTACTTTCGCACAAGAACAAAGTGTTGGCGAATGATGAAACGATACATTAGTTTTTGCCTTTGGCTGCTTCCGCTGTTTGGGGCTGCGCAGTTTAGCGATAGTCTTACACAACTTGCCAGGCTTTCGGTATCCGGTAACATTAACCGCACCAACGTGGCCACTTCTTACCTGCTCAATAACGAAGCCCGCTACAGCATCAAAAAACCAAGGACAGTTTTGAATTCCATGGCTGGCTGGGTGTATGGCAAGCAGGCAAACCTCACCACGAACAACGATTTTCAAAGCACCCTTGATTTTAATTTGTATAACAAGAAGGGCAATTTTTATTACTGGGGACTGGCCAACTACACCACCAGCCTTTCGTTGCGCATTAACAACCAGCTGCAGGCAGGATTGGGTGTTGCGTATAACCTGGTTGATAATTCCACTGCATGGATTAACCTTAGTGATGGATTGTTGTACGAAACCAGCAGCGTTGCCTTGAAGAGTGGAGGCGATGAGACCTATCAAACCGTACGAAATTCGTTTCGGCTTTCTTATCGTTTTGTTTTCCGCGACCTGCTTATTTTCAACGGAACCAATTTTATTCAGAACTCGTTGCGGGATGGGAATGATTATATTCTTCGCACCAACAACAGCGCAGGATTAAAGCTGAACAAGTGGTTGAGTTTTGTTACAACGATTAGCTTTAACCAGTTCAGGCGAACAGGAACCGAAAACCTTTTGTTTACGTATGGATTGACGGCGGAGAAATATTTTTAGTAAAGTCGCCTTTAAAAGCTGTTTGCCGGTGAGGCGGGAAGACCTAACAATTTATTTCAATCTTATTTACACTTCTTACCGGCCACATTCTCAACTTTTCCTACACCACCGTGGTATCAATCAGGCGGATTGTTCTTACCACATCTTCATACTCCGTAAAGCGAATGATGCGTAACAGGATGCCCGGCCACAAACCAGGATGGCTGATACGCTGACCAATTCCGTTCACCATAGCATCCATATCCTTGATGTGTTTTTCTTTTTCGGCTTCGCTCATGTGCGCCAGCAACACGGCGTTGGCCCATGCTGTTTTTCTGGCGGCAGCCATGCTGAAATTGAGCACAGCAATGCCTTGCCGGTTGATCACATCGCGAAGAAAGCGCATGGGGAACCACACTTCTTCCAGGCATTTCTGCACATCGTCAATTAGGTCTGAAATGAGCACATTGATGTGATTGAAATCTTTTTCCAGCGCATGAATTTTATCACCCGGCACCAGCCTGGCGGCAGCAATGGCAAGATCGAGATTGACATGCGCATTAATGCCCAAAAGCAGGTGCTGCAAAACAACCAGCGAACAGTTGTTGCAGCCCGTTAATGCATACTGCCAAGAAGAACTGCATTCTTCGTTTTTTTTAAAGGCGTTGTACGCCGCGAGGTAACGTTCTGCAAACAAAATGTCTAACGCCTCCATTCGCGGGCCATCTTCAAACTGTCCTTTTTGTATGCCTTCGCTAACGGCCATCGTCATGCGTTTGTACAGTGCGGCAAAATAACCGGCGCGGCTTTGCGTACGTACGCTTTCCTGCACAATGGCATCCAGCGACAGCACGACATCGTTGATGGTGTTGAGCTCTTTCATGCAACTGAAAAGATAGGAAGTTGGCCGAAGATCTGAAAACCTTGTACGCTACGCAAATAGCAATCGCCTGCGGCAGAAATACCTAGGCTAGTCGTCCTCCAAATGAATAATGCAATGCAACTGCGCCGTTTTCGAAACAGGCCGATTCAACAAGACGGAGTTGCGTTACATTTTCTTCTCCTGAAAACAGGGAAATGCCTTTGCCAAAAATGACGGGGTTTACAAACACCCAACAGGCATCTGCCAACCCGGAACGGAAAAGGGTTTGTACAAGTGAAGGACTACCAAAGACAAAAATGTTTTTTCCCGGCTTTGCTTTTAACTCACGAATGTTGTCTTCCAGCGCCTCGCACAGAATGGTTGCGCAAGGTGTTGGTTGCATTGTTGTTGATGCCACGTATTTTTCTGTCTTGCCGTACCAATGCGAATAAACAATTTCGTTCCAGCTCGCATCGGGATGGTCTTTCCTGTCATACCAATAGTTGTTCAGCAACTCGTACGATACACGGCCGAGCAGCAGGGCATCCGCCTCTTTTGTTATCCGGCATACAAACTCCAGACATTCTTCTCCAGCGCTAAAATGAGGTAACCCGCCATTGGCGCCTGCTACAAATCCATCCAGGGAAACATGAACAATAACAACCAGTTTGCGCATAAAATGTGTCGGGCAAAACTCCGTCACCAGTACCAAAGACGAGCATCCTGAAAGCGGCTAGTTAAGGGGTGTTTTGCGGCAATCTTGAGCGATGGCTAAAAACTAAAGGCAATGGCAAACTCATTTCAAAACAGATTCGCCCACCGGAGAAATATTCAGTAATATTACCATATCAAATCTCCCCCGTAAACGCCATTATATCCCGCCCCGCATTGTCCGTTTTTAAATAACACCAATTAAATACCTGCTTATGAACCACAAAACTTTTTACGATGCTGTTCGCTCACCGCTGTTTGCCGGGAAGCTTGCCGAAAAACAAGTGGCGGGCATGGAAGCTTTTTTTCATGAATGGGAACGTCAACAGCTGACTGACCTTCGCTGGCTGGCCTATATGCTGGCCACGGCCTACCATGAAACCGCCAGGACCATGCAGCCGATTGAAGAATTTGGCAAAGGCAGGCGACTGGATTACGGCAAAAAACTAAAGATGGGCCGCGGCCCCGGAAAGCGCATTCCTTACACCACTCCTAACAAACTGTATTATGGCCGGGGCCATACGCAAAATACCTGGTACGAGAACTATGAAAAGCTGACGAAGGCGGCAAAAGCGCAAGGCTTCGACTGGGATTTTTTAAATAAACCCGAACTGCTGCTGGAAATGAAACCTTCCATCTGGGCCACTTTCTTTGGTATGCAAACAGGACTCTACACCGGCAAAACACTGATGCACTTTTTCAACGACACAACGGAAGACTGGCAAAATGCCCGGAAAATTATCAATGGCCTTGACAAAGCCGATCAGATTGCGGCACAGGCAAAAATTTTCTTTGCAGCACTGCAACAGGCCCGTGTAGCAACACCAATTGTATAAGAAGATTTACAAACTGTACGAAAGTATCATCACCACTATACCAAACCATGTGTAAAGCCCGCCCGAAGCGGGCTTTTTGTTTGCAGACTTTCGACAGGAATATGCTACGCGGTTTTCTTCAAATGAAGTTTATCGCACAATAATCTTTCTCTTCGGAAAGGATTGTGTTTGACTGCCGCAAAACAGCCTTTTTTTGCCGCAGTTGCACCGCACGGGTGGCAGTGCAACTGCGTAATTTTAGGGTATCAAATCATTCTTAAATCAACAGCCATGATTGCAACAGAAAAAACAACCATCACCATTGCGGCCACCGTAAACCTGCCGGTAGAAAAAGTATGGAATCTGTTTACCAAACCCGAACACATTGTTCATTGGAACAACGCATCGGACGACTGGCATTCGCCGAAAGCGGAAAACGACCTGCGTGACGGCGGACGTTTCAGCTATCGCATGGAAGCCCGCGACGGAAGCATGAGTTTTGACTTCATGGGTGAATACACCAAGGTAGTTCCGCACCAGGAAATTGAATACGTACTTGGCGATGGCAGAAAAGTAAATGTGTGGTTTACCGCTGATGGCAATACAACGCACATTAAAGAAAACTTTGAGGCCGAAACCATGCACTCTGAAGAAATGCAGCGGGCCGGCTGGCAGGCCATCCTGGATAATTTTAAACGCTACGCAGAAGCGGGTGGCAAACTGGAAAAGCTTCAGTTTGAAACGACCATCAACGCACCTGCACAAAAAGTGTATACCACGATGCTTGATGAAAAACACTACCGCGAATGGACGGCGGAGTTTGCACCCACCTCTTTCTACAGGGGCTCATGGGAAAAAGGTTCCAAAATCTTTTTTATTGGTGTAAATAAAGAGGGCAAAGAAGAAGGCATGGTTTCCCGCATTAAAGAAAATATCCCGGCCGAATTTGTTTCGATAGAACACCTGGGTGTGCTGGATGGAGAAAAAGAAATTACCAGCGGACCACAGGTAGATGGCTGGGCCGGTGCACTGGAAAACTATAGCTTCCGCGAGGAAAACGGCCAAACCATCGTATCAATTGAAATGGACGCCAACGAACAATTCAAATCGTACTTCGAAGAGTCCTGGCCGAAAGCATTGAACAAGCTCAAAGAAATTAGCGAACGATAACTGCTGCCACAAATACTATTTGCCTCTACCAGCTTTTGCAATCTGCGTTAGCATATTAAAGACGCCACGACATTTGGAGTGGCGTCTTTTTTGGCCGATACTTCCCTTTCAAAGGCTGAATAAAAAGAACAAGAACCAGTTTGTCTATCTTTAGCCGCATCAAAAACCCACCAATGAAACACAAGCACTTTTTTCCTTCCTTTTTTTTGTTCCTGCTTTTCGGTTTCACCTTTTCCAGTTGCAAAACTTCGCAAAAAGCAGATGACGGGCAGCGGGGAGAGGCCGGCTGGACATCGCTTTTCGATGGGAAGAGTCTTGACAACTGGATCGTGAAAATTCATCACCATGATGTAGGTGTCAATTTTGGAAATACGTTTCGTGTGGAAGACAACATGATTAAAGTACGCTACGACCAGTACAACGACTTCAACGATCAATTCGGCCACCTGTATTACAAAACACCGTTTTCCAATTATCACCTGAAGCTGGAATACCGCTTCTCCGGGGAGTTGCAAAAAGGTGCACCATCCTATACGCTGCTGAACAGTGGCGTTATGTTTCATTCGCAGGATCCGCGAACAATGCCCAAGGAACAGGACTGGCCAATATCGGTTGAAATGCAGTTTTTGGCAGGCCTTGGCGATGGCAATCCACGACCAACAGGAAACATGTGTTCACCAGGGACAGAAATTGTTTACCAGGGAAAAATGTACAACGGGCATTGCCTAAATTCTACCTCCAAAACATACGGCAAGGATGAATGGGTACAGGCAGAACTGATTGTGCTGCACGACTCGCTTATCAAACACATCATTAACGGCGATACAGTTTTACAATACTGCAAGCCCACTATGGGCGGCGGCGTGGCCAACCGGTACGACAATGCCATCTGGCAACCGGGTAAGCGGCTTACCAGCGGGTACATTGCCCTGCAGAGTGAAGGCCAGCCAATTGAGTTCCGCAACATTTTTCTGAAGAAGCTGGATTAAGAAAATGCATTGCCGATAAGATCTCAACACTTCTATCGCTATCGCCTCATGCCTTTGATGATTGGTGTTCTTTTCAAAGCCCAGCAACAGTTTGCTTTTTTTCTGGATGATTTTTTGTATTGCTATTGCGGCAGCATTTGTCTTGTAAGACAAACCGCAGGCATCACAAAAATTCATTAAACTAAAAAGCATAGCATGAAAAAACCAGTCAGTCCCAAAGCCCATGGCATTATTGATTACGTGTTTTCCGGTGTACAAATGGCAGCGCCATTGTTGCTGAACCTGAACCCCGCAACAAAAAAGACCTACGCAGCGCTCAGCACCGGCTTTACAATAGTGAATGCGTTAACTGATACGAAAGTTGGCATGAAGCGCATGATTCCTTTCACTGGCCATCAGAAAGCCGACATTGGTTTCCTGGCAGGCTTGGGAGCACTCAGTTTTGTAAGCTTTATTCGCAATGATAAAAGTGCACGGCTGTTTCACCTTGCCATTCTTGGCCTGGCCATTACAAACTACCTGCTGACAGATTACAAACAATCGCCGGAACAATAAACGCTTTCAAACACAAACGCTTTCAGCTCTTAAAAGTGAAAGCGTTTATTGTGCGCAATAAGACTAGCTGGAGTAACCGCATTACGTTCTTGCTCTATAATTATTTACCGGAGAACAAAATGTTCCGAAAGGCACTGGCGGCGTGATGAACCTGCTCGTTCCAATCAGCCACGGCCGTTCCGTCGGCGCCATCGGAAATAAATTTTAGGCAGAGAAAAGGAATTGCTTCTTTCATGGCTACATAGGCAAGTGCATAGGCCTCCATGTCAACCACGTTGTAGTCGGCAGAAAAGTGGTTGGTTTCAAAGTTGTCGCCGGTGCCGCAAATGCCGGTAGGCAAACCATCCAGTTGAATGCCATATTCCAAAGCAGCTTCGGTACCGGAGAAAGGCGTTTCGTAAGCTTTAAAGCCAAGGCTGCAGGCGTTCATATCGCGTTGCAGAAAACGAGTGCAGCAAACCACTTCTCCCCGCTTGAAAAAATTGCTGCCCGCCGACCCAAGGTTGATGATCGCTGCCGTCCGATTGGCCGCAATGGCTTTCGTCAGTTCATACGCCGCATTTACTTTTCCGCAACCTGTGTAAAGCTTCGCCACATCGCCAAATTCCGTTGCCGATTCCATTTCCAATGCAAAAACAAACAACGTGTTAGGGGAAGAAAAAATATGTTGATCGATTGATGAGGCTGGGTGTATCATCCAGCAAATATCAGCAAACTGCGTTTTAAGGGGATTTACTTATTGATTTGAATTTTAATGCATGTATTTACCCAATAAC
>DATKHJ010000209.1:0-11091 GCA_035510335.1 Flavisolibacter sp.
GGTAAAATCTTTGCCCTTCTCTCCCACCAGCGGCATTAGCGAGGTGTAAACCAGCTCGCCTTTTGCATTTGGGGAGAAATAACCAATCTCCGATTGTCCGCCTACATACACCCGGCCGCTTTTGTCAATGGCTACCGACCGGACTTTTGTTTTATTGGGCAATTGAAATTTGCGCCAGAAACTGCCATCGAACGTCAGCAAACCCTCGTTGTTGGCAAAATACAGGATGCCGTTTTTATCCTGGGTGATGCCCCAGTTCTGGCTACCGGCGTTGTACACCTGGCTGGGATAATTCACAATCATGGGAATGCCAATGGTGTTCTGACCAAAAGCAGAATAGCTAAGCAGCACACAATAGGCAAGCAGGCAGGCAGTATAAAAAAACGTCTTTCGCAAAAGAGCAAACAATGGTTTAGGAAACGGAGTTGAAAATAAGGAATTTATCTTCTTTGCCTTTAAACCAGAGTTGCGTGAATTGGCTTGTAATAGTTGCCCATAATAATAGTTGCCCATAATAAAAAAAGCCGCTGGTGCGGCTAAAGGTTTTGTACCACTGAAACGTTTGTATGAATCAACCTTCCTGAAAATACAGGGAGCTTAGGCCAACGCTTCTTCTTTTTCTTTCACTTCTTCAGCCGGAACTTCCGACAGTTCTCTGAAACGATTAATATCAAAAGAGGGAACAAATGTTCCGAGGCCGGTAGGGTGCGTTAGCGGCGGGTTGTCAATTTCTACCAGCGTTACTGCTTTCCCCCTGCGGGTAATCATTACTTCGTCAATGGTATATTGCTCATCCTTAACCGGGCGGTTAGGAATCAGCGCCACCTGCTCATCGCTAAACACATCGTTAATGCACACAACACGGGAACCGAACTTTATCATGCCGCAAAATTATTGCAATTCAACTTTCCCTCCTACTATCGCTTCGTTAACAATCGGCTGTTAAACCAAGCCCTCTTTCAGCACAAACAGTACGCAGGCGGGAGAACAACGATGCCTGCCTGCTGAAGCAGGGCATTCACCGCTTTTATAAATTTCTTGGCTTTTTGCCATTTTACCTTGCCGGCTCAATCTGCGAAAATGCACCAGACCATTGCGATGCCCTTCTTTAATTCCCTGGCCGATCCAAGTAAATATGCTGCACTGGAAGACTATGGCATTTATTTAGGCGTGTACCAGCAAAAAGACTCACATAAGATAGCCCTGTTTGCGGTTCACGATTTTTATGTAGAGGTTTGGGTGAACCCGCTCACCAACCAACTTTACAAAGCCGTGGCATTTGGCTACGAAGGCCTTGATCCTTTTCTGCAGGCAATTGATATTTCCGACGTTTATTGCCAACAATAATTTACACTCATTTTGCCGATTGTTTCTTTAATTCCGTTTTGCCAAACTTTCGTGGATAATAAGAAAAGGTGAGCAGGAAGTACTGCTGCAGACCGTTTGAAATGCGGGTAGTCGTACCGTAGGCGTTGGCAAAGTTGGAAATGTTCCGGTATTGCTTCAGCAAGTCCATGGCGGAAAATTTCAGCTCACCCTGTTGCTTTAAAAAACGGTAAGTAGCAAATGCATTCCAAAGTACGGTTTGCTCCTGGAGGTTAGAGTTTTTGATGCGGTCAAGTGTGCTGCTGAAGGTAAAATTTGTTGGATAGTTCAGCACAACACCCAGCTTCGTTGTATTATTGTCATTTTTAAAAGAACTAAGGCCTGCAGCTGTTTGCCTTGTCCGGGCATGCTGAAAATTTTGCCCGGCGGTAACAATCAGCAGCGACTGTAACGAAAACTGCAGGGACACCTGGTTAAACAAATTACCCGTTTGGCTGAGGCTATACACGCCATCTACATAAAGCGGTGTTTTACCGGTTCCATACGAGCCATTGTACATAAGTTGCAGGCTATTTTTATTAAACCGCCGCGAAACATTCAAGCCGTAGCCTATGTTCACCTGCTTACTATTGTCTGCATTGGTAAAATAAGACACCCGTTTGCCGGAAGGGTCGTTGATAAGGCTATCGGTTACAGGGTTAACCGCAAGCGTGTAGCTACCATTTATAAAACCGTTGATCGAATAAGGTGACTTTGAATTTTGTGTATAAAAGTTGCCGTTAAAGCTTCCGCGGTGATTAACCCAGTTGCGCAGGGCCGGATTGCCAACCCTGATTTCGTAAGCGTTGATATCGTCAATGATGGTGTAAAGCTGATCAACGGACGGATAGTCAAAAGATTTTGAATAATTCACAGAGAAATTGGACTGGTATTTTTCCTCTCGTGTGTAGTTGTAGCCCATGTTGGCTTCGTAGCGTAGAAACTGGAAACTGCGGTCAAGATTTCTTTTCGCAAACGATGACTGGTTTTTTTCTGTTTTTAAATCCTGCACCAGCTTAAACTGAACGTAAAGGCTTCGGTGAAAACGTTGACTCCAGGCGGAAAAATTTTTCGAAAGTGAAAGTGACGGCGAATATTCAAAAACTTCGCGCCGGTTGCTGTTTGAAATACTGCCATTGGCAACGAAAATCTTGTTAATACTATCAAAATCACTTACGTTAACCCGGGCAGCTACGCGATTGTAAGTCACCAGATTATTAAAGCCAAGGTTAATACCAAAAAAATTGTAGCGACCGAGCAGGAATCGTTTGAACCCTGAATAATCAAGGTTAGCAGTTAAGCCAACGGATTCTTCTGCGGAATTGTAGCGTCGATTATAGGAGGTGTTTTTGCTTTGATCGATGTAAGAAAGAAAACGGCTCTGCATATCTCTTTCCGACGACGAATTGCCGCTGTTGGCATTCACCCGTACACTAAAATTCTTCAATGGATCTTCGTAATCCGACGTACTGAATTGCATGCTCAGCGATGCATTGTTCGCCCAACGGTTTTCCACCGTAGTGATCGCATTGGTACTCTGCAGGCTTTGTGCCGAATCCCGTACTTCGGTAAAACGGTTCGACTCGGTCTTGCCGGAGCTGCTGTTAAAACTGCCGTTTATATCCATATTGTCGCTGTAGCTGTTCGTCTTTACGTAATTAATGCCAACATCATGACGGGAGCTGCGGTTGTTTTGCACACCTTCTTCCCTTATTTGCTGCGGGTTATTAATAGTCGTTCGATTTTGTAAACTCAGGTCAGAGATGAAAGCGTCCGTCCCTGACGTGTTATAATTCACGGCAAGGCGATTGTTCTGGCGGCTGTTGGCCGATTCAATAAAGCTGTGCGAAAACACACCACCAATTGAGTAATTTTTGTTTATACCGTCGTTGCCAAACCGACCAACGCTATACAAGTTTGGATTGTAATTGCGGTAGGTATTGTTTTGAAACATTTCCTGGATGTTGCCGATATTTTTGTTGATGTTATTGATGCCACCGCCAATTCCGGCACTGGTAGATTTATTGTAGAACTGAAAAGAAAGATCGGATTCAAACCGCTCTGTAGTGCCATAACCTGCACCGGCCTTGCCGAAATACCCTTTCTTGCTGTCTTCTTTCAGCTTGATGTTCATGGTCAGCAGCGAGTCTTTCGGTTGCGTTTGCTGACCGATTTGGCTGCGGTCATATTCCTGGTAAAGCTGAATTTTATCGATGGCTGTTTTGGGAAGATTTTGCGTAGCCACACGGGAATCGTTAGAGCCCATGAAAGGTTTTCCATCTACCAGCAGGTTTTGCACTTTTTTCCCGTTCACCGTAATTGTTCCATCCGACCAGATGGTGATGCCCGAAACCTGGTTCAGCAACTCTTCCACCACGGCGTCCTGTTTCATGCGAAAAGCTGCAGGATTGATCTCCAGCGTATCGCCGTTCATGCTTATGGGCACTTTTATGGTGATTACAATGGCATGCGTATCTTTTTGGTGAAGGTTTAAAAACACCGTCAGCGTATCTGCTTTTGCTGATTCCAGTTGACGCGACGTTTGAAAAGCGGCATACCCGGAATAAGTAACACTCAGCAGCAGCTTCTGTTTCAGCGGAAGTTTGTCGAATGTGAACTTTCCCTCTTTGCTGGATAACTGGTAAGTGATCAGGCTCGAATCGGCACGGAAAACACTGACGGTTGCCAGCTCCAGCGGTATTTTGGTTTCTGCATCCATCACCAGCCCGGTGATTTTGCCGGTTTGAGCGAAAGCAGCCAGGCAACAGGCAAGAAAAAAACAAACAAAAATTATAGGTTTCACAAGTTAGTTTTTGAATTGAAATTCAACAATGACCGGGGCATCGCTGTGTGGTTTGCTGTTCAGAAAAGCTTCCAGCTCCTTAGGCACTGCAACTGTTTTGTATTGTTGAAAAAAAGCAATCAGATCACCGGCCTTCTGTGTTTTGTAAAAGCGGTTGTCCTTGTTTTCAGTCCTGTAATTGCCCAATAACGAAAGGTTGTACTGGCTGCTGTCGGGTTTTATTTTTTCTGCACTATAAGTAACCTTTGTGGCTTTGTTGTACACATAAGCTTTTGTATTGGAAAGAAAACCGCTACGAAAATAGATAAACCCCTGGGTTTCATAAAAGCTGTATACCTGTCGAAACATCCAGCCATTGTTCCGGTCAAAGTTTTCGCGGTCTGTTTTATTTTTGAATGGCCGCGAGTAATAAGAGGCCGGCAGGCTGTTCTCCAATGGCAAAACCAATTGGTAAGCCGGAAACAGGCTGTCTTTTACCATCCTGTAAATCGTGTCGCAGTAGGGCCGTGTAACAAAATGTTCATCTGCCTTGTGCGCCTTACTAAAACCTGCATATTCCGTAGTGTACAAAAACCTTGGTTCGTTGATGCTATTGTAAGGAAAGAATTGTTTTACAAGTTTCTTATCCCGGTAAATTTTTATTTCGTAGTCGAGACTGTCTTTGTAGAGAGGACTGGTACTAATGTTTCCCTGCCAGTAATAATCGTCAAAAAAAGGGTAAGCCCCGTTAATGTCGTTTTCGGTAGGCGTTTCCTGCTTAATGCTAAACGTTGTATCTGCTAAGTCAATCGTGTATTTTTTAAAATACTTTTTGTTGCGTGGATTGTCCCAGTCAAGTTTGATTTTAATGCGGTCTTTGGGTGTCAGGGAATAGTTTTTGTTGTCGCCAAAAAACACAAGCTGGTTAGTGTTTTGTTGATAGGCCGGGTAAAACTCACTTAACTTTTTGTAATTGATTTTCCGCAGATAGCGTCCATCTTTTGCATAAAGAAAAATGAGTTTTTCCGTGTAGTCGATCACAAAGAAATTATTTGCCGCAACCGTGATATTGTTATAACCTTCCAGGCGCACATCGTCCCTGATTTCGAGAGGAATAAAATGGATGGAATCAACAAACTGGCTTTGTTTTTCACTTCCGGCAGCTTTGGGGTTGAAATAAATTTTTTGCAGTTGAGAGGCAGCATTGGTAAAAACGAACAGCAAGCAGCATTGCAATAGGGTAGCATACAGCCATCTATTTTTCATCATAAGCAGTGTTGGTAGTTTAAAACTATGGTTGGAAATGTTAATACGATCTTAAGCTAACTAAACCGCAAAACAACCACGAAACCATTCGCTATAAATCTACCGTTTTATTGCATTGGCAAGATGCGCAAACGTTTGTTTTTTTGCCGTTTTTCAGCCCATCGTCTTTTCTAACTCTTTGTGACGGCGAAGATTTGTTCGTTTTTTACATTCACGCCGTTAATCGCTTTGTCAATAGTAAAAAATCAACGATTAAAGACCGCCAAGCTAATTTTCAGTATTTTGTATCCGCGATGGGATACACTGCGGTTGACGAAAAAGAACTGCTTCAGCAGGTGGCGGAGGGCAATGAAGCTGCGTTCCGGGAGCTTTTTTATCGCTATGCCGATGCGCTTGGCAGTTATGTATTGCGCCTCACACATTCCAAAACTTCGGCCGAAGAAATTGTACAGGATGTTTTCCTCAAGATCTGGCTAAACCGCGAAAGCCTTCCCAATATTGAAAACTTCCGTGTTTATCTTTTTGTCCTGTCACGCAATCAAACGCTGAATGCGTTGCGCAAATCTATCCGGGAGGCAAACCAGCAAAAGGAATGGGAAAAGAACCAGGTCATTGAAACTGAGGTAAACGAAAATGTAGCTGAAAAGGCGGATGCAAGCCAACTGGAAGGGCTCTTTACCGGTGCCATTCGCCAGTTGCCGCAACAGCAACAAAAAGTGTGGTTGCTCAGCCGGAAAGAAGGGTTGACCCACCCGCAAATTGCAACCGTTTTAGGCCTCTCCCGGGAAACGGTCAAGAAATACATCATGCACGCCAACCAGTCCATTACCCGCTTTATCCGGTCACGGTTTTCCGCTCCTAACTGATCATTTTCCTCTCCAGAAAAAATTTTTTTCTTTTTCATAGCCCCTGTTTGCTGTTTGCGGTGTCCTTACTATGGACCCGGGCAGAAGGATCATTTTTTCCTATTCATCTATATGCAGACAAGCAACCAGCAAAGGCTAAAACAACTGTTGCAGCAATGGCAGAACGGCAGTCTGCCCCCTCATCTTCACGAGGAGTTATTATCCCTACTTGAAAACGTTGAAACAGAAGAAGTGCTGGCGGAGGAAATGCAGCAGGCATTGGACGAAAACACTGCGGTTTTTGATGCTGCAAAAAAAGAACAAATGCTGGCGAATATCGAAAACCACCGGCCTGCCCGGCGGTTTTCGATTCGCTATGTTGCGGCCGCCGCTGTATTGCTGGCGGCGGTCATTTTCACCTTCCTGCTCACACAAAAGCCGGTTCAAAAAGAAGTGCTGGCGGTGAAAGAAAAACCACAGCCCCTTCCTGCACCCGACATTGCAGCCCCAACATCAAATAAAGCCATCCTCACTCTTGCTGACGGACGACAGCTTGTATTGGAGAAAATGAGCGAGGGAAACATTGCTACAGAGGGCAACATACAAGTTGTAAAAAGCAGCGATGGGCAACTGGTATATTCCGGCAACGACACAGAAATGAAATGGAATACGCTGACGGTACCCAGAGGAAGCAAACCAATTCAGCTAACACTTTCCGATGGAAGCCAGGTAACATTAAATGCGGCTTCTACCCTTACCTACCCAACTGTTTTCCCCGCTGACAGCCGCAAGGTAACCATGACAGGCGAAGCGTATTTTGATGTGGCGCATCTCCCTTATTTGAATGGTTCGGGCAACCGGCCCTTTCTTGTATCTGCCAACAACATAATGGTAGAAGTGAAAGGAACAAAGTTTAATGTGAATGCCTACAACGATGAAGGCGCCACCAAAACAACGTTGGTAGAAGGCGCTGTAAATATTGTTGCCGGAAGCAAAGAACAGCAAATGAAACCCGGAGAGCAGGCAATTGTAAAGCCGGATGCGACCGGTGAAATAGCCCTGCAGAAAAATGCGGATATGGAAGAAGCACTGGCCTGGATCAACGGCAAATTTCGCTTTACCAATGCGGATGTGGAAACCGTGATGCGGCAGGTAGCCCGCTGGTATGGCGTGGACGTAAAATTTGCAGCCAAACCAAAGTTGCGCTTTGGCGGACAGATTGACCGCAGCAGCACCTTGCGCCAAATGTTCACCATCCTGGAAACAAGCGGACTTCATTTTTCATTGAACGAAAACGTAGTAACGATTTTACCATAAAGAACACGAGCATCCATTATTAACACAAAACCTCAAAACATGCTTATTGCTATGAAACCGGGAAAGAGGCTGCACCTGCCCCATTTTAGAAAAACGTGCCGGATTTTGAAACTGACCTGTCTTCTTCTCTTCCTCACGTTTCAAACCATGGCCATTGGCGGTTACTCGCAAACGGTGAGTTTGAACGCGGAAAAGGCAAGCCTGAAAAAACTGTTTGGCGAGATAGAAAAACAAGCAGGCGTTTCATTTTTTTACAATGCCGACTGGCTGGAAAAATCCCGCCCCGTTACCGTAAAAGTGCAAAACGCAAGCCTTGAAAAAGCATTGGAACTTTGTTTCAACAATCAGCCGCTATCCTACTCCATTGTTGGCAAAACGGTGGTGTTGAAATTAAAATCAGTTGAAACAATTCTCACTGCGCCGGCACCAGTTGCTATTGAAGTTTCTGGAAAGATAGTGGATGAAAAAGGCAGCCCGCTTTACGGCGCCAGCGTTCGTGTAAAAGGAAGCACCGCCGGTACAACTACCGACGAAAACGGCAACTTCATCCTGCGCAATGTAGAAGAAGGCGCAACGCTTGAAATTTCTTACACCGGCTATACCACCCGCGAACTAAGCGCCCAGCGCCAGTTAGGCGTGGTGCAACTGGCGTTAACGGTTGACCGCATGACGGAAGTAACCGTAACCGGCTACACCGCTTACCGTCGCGATAAATCGCCGAGTGCCTCAACTGTTGTAAGCGCAGAAAAAATCAATACCGTTCCCGGTCTTACGGTTGACCAAATTCTGCAGGGCCGTGTGTCCGGCATGAGTGTGATCTCCAGTTCCGGCCAACCCGGACAAAGCGCCAGCGTAGTCATTCGCGGCATTGGCAGTATCAACGGGTCATCTGCGCCGCTTTATGTGATGGATGGTATTCCCATTGAATCAAATTATTTCCAAACCATCAACCCCGAGGACATTGAAACAGTAACCGTGCTGAAAGATGCATCGGCCAAAGCGCTGTACGGTTCCCGCGGTTCAAATGGTGTAATCGTTATTACTACGAAGAAAGGCAGACGCGGTGGCGTTTCGGTTCAATACACATCGCAATACGGCATTACAAACCTGAGCCGTCCCAATTTCGAAATGATGAACACCGAACAGCGCCTTCGGTTTGAAGAAGAAATTGGCGTGATGTACAACCGCAACCTCGGACCCGGTTGGGCTTACTCTCCCAAGAACCCGGCATACCAGAATGGCACACCGGCTTTTCGCCAGCAGGCCGACAGGATTTTAGACAGCCTGCGCGGGGTAAATGTTGACTGGCGTGATTTCTTTTTCCAGCAGGGAAATTTCCAGGAGCAGCAGGTAAGCATCAGTGGTGGAAACGAAGGCTTTCGCTTCTACAATTCACTCAACTATTACCGCCAGGAAGGTGTGGCAAAACGCACCGGTATGGAACGTTATGCCTTGCGCAGCAACCTTGATTTCAACTCGGGTAAATTCAGCGGAAGCACCAACGTTTCGCTGGGCTACTCCAACTCCAGCTTTACAGAAGGCGAAGGCAGCACAAGCGTAGGTACGGCCATGTCGGCGGTGTATTATGCCTTACCTTACGAATATCCTTATGCACCCGATGGCACGCTGGTACATCCAGGCAACCGGTCGCAATATTTTATTCTTGATTTGCGGGAAGGAAGCCAGGCGCTGGAAAGACTGCTGAACAGCGCCAATAAAACCGACCAGTTGAAGGCGATCGTCAGCACTGCATTTGCTTACCAGATTCTTCCGGAATTGAAGATTTCAACCAGAGCGGGTATCGATTACCGCAACTCCAACGACATGTATTATATCAACCCCGACTCGTATTACGGTTCGCGGAACAATACTACAACGCTTGGTGGCCGCGGCCGGCTGGAAGAAGGCAACAGGAGAAACTTCAACATCATTTCTACCACGGGCCTTACGTATGCAAAGAACTTCAACAACCTGCACGATGTAGAAGTCTCCGGCTTTTACGAATACAATTACAACAATTACAAAAGCTATGGCTTTACCGGCTTTGGCATTGACGGTCGCCTGGTTGAAACACCAGCCGGTGTTACCAACGGAAGCGCTACATTTTTGCCAAGTGTTAGTGGTGGCAAAACAAAAAGCGCTTTAGCGTCGTTCATGGCTGTTGGTCGCTATACGTACAGTAACAAATACACGGTAACCGGTAGCTATCGTTACGATGGTTCTACACGGGTGGCGCCTGTCAACAAATGGCACGGCTTCTATTCCGTAGGCGCAAGCTGGATGGCAAAGAATGAAGAGTTTTTAAAGAACTCCAGCCTTATTTCCGATCTGCGCATTCGTACCAGCTACGGACAAACAGCAAGCCCGTTAGGCTCTGACTTCGGTTACCTCGCCGCCTTTACCACGGGCAATATTACCTATGGTGGTGTACAAGGAATTGCGCCAAGAACCCCGGGAAATCCGGATTACGATTGGGAATACGTAACGGAATTCAATGCCGGTTTCGATCTTGGCTTGTTCAGAAGCAGTCGTATCCGCATCAGCGCTGATTTTTACAACCGCATTACCTCGAACATGTTCTTCGACCAGCCGCTTTCGGCAACAGCAGGCTTTGGTGCTAGTGGTTCGTTACCGCTAAGCACGGGCAAAATGCGCAACCGTGGCGTTGAGTTTGAAATAAACACCGATGTGGTGAAAACAAAAGAACTGACCTGGAGCGTTGGTGTAAACGCCGGTTATAACAAGAACACGATTCTTTACCTCACGCCAC
The DNA here is from genome assembly GCA_035510335.1 of Flavisolibacter sp. Classification (GTDB taxonomy): domain Bacteria; phylum Bacteroidota; class Bacteroidia; order Chitinophagales; family Chitinophagaceae; genus Flavisolibacter. Next base: position 10,346 of record DATKHJ010000209.1, read on the forward strand.
TAGCAACTGAGCTGCTGGATGGCGACACCCGCATCTTTAAAGTGGGTTATCCGTACGGTACCTACTATGCGCCAGATTGGGCAGGTGTAAACCCGCAAACCGGCGAAGCGCAGTATTACAACCTCGATGGAACCATCACCACCACGTACAATTCCGCCGCGCAAAACAATACCAACTCGGGAAGCCTTTATCCAACCCTCACGGGTGGATTTAATACAGGCCTGACCTGGAAAGGATTTTCTGCCACCGCGCTGTTCTCTTTTGTATCGGACGTGATGCGCTGGAACAACGAGGATTTTTACAACGAGAACCAGCGTTATGCCAGCAGCAACCAAACATTGCGTATGCTGGAAGACCGCTGGAAGAAACCCGGTGACAATGCCATTCTCCAACGATTTGATGTTCCCCGCAACTTCACTTCAAAGGACATCCAGGATGCGTCGTTCCTGCGCCTGCGCAACGTAAACATTGGCTACACATTGCCGGCAAACCTGCTGCAAAAAACAAAGCTGCTGAAAAGCGCCAGAGTTTTTGTGCAGGGACAAAACCTGTTTACCTGGACCAAATGGCGCGGCCTTGATCCGGAGAACAACAACGTGTATGGAAGATTCCAGTATCCAAACTCCCGTACCTATACTGCGGGGTTAACGGTTAACTTTTAATTTTTACGATTATGAAGAGTTTGTCATTTAAAAAATACATCCTGATTGCTTTTGTTGCATTGGCCTCCTGTACAAAGCTTGATC
>DATKHJ010000210.1:0-20095 GCA_035510335.1 Flavisolibacter sp.
ATAGTAACCTTCTTTTTGCATTTTACCAGTTATTCTGTCTTAATACAAACAAACATGAAACCCCTCTTCATTCTTGCTTCATCCCTGCTGCTTTGCACCTTGTTGTTGCACGCAACGCCTTTCAACAAGAAAGAATGGTTGAACGACACGGTACTGCAGGTGCCCATTGCCGGCAATACCTATGCGCAAAATTTTACCGGCCGTTCCCGCAACATTACCAACAATGGCATTGAAGGCTGGACGGATGCGCAGGCAACGTTTGATACCTACCTGCGTATTAATCAACCGGGTACAATCGGCATTGCGGTAAACGCAAAAACAGATGGCGAAGCGGTGTTGCAACTGACCATCAACGGCAGTAAAAAAACAATCAGGGTAAAAGGTGATGGTTCCCAATTGTACAAAGCTGGTGAGTGGAACATAAAAGACACAGGTTATGTAAAAATTACCCTCAGCGGGCTTTCCAAAACCGGTAGCCGCTTTGCCGATGTGAGTGGCTATGAAATCAGTGGTACCGCTATCAATGCAAAAACGGCCTACGTTAAAAACAACGAAGGCAATTTTTATTACTGGGGACGCAGAGGCCCATCGGTACACTTAAATTATCCCTTTGCCGATAGCATCAAGGCAACATGGTTTTACAACGAGATTACTGTTCCGAAAGGAAAGGATGTTGTCGGTTCTTACTACATGGCCAATGGATTTGGCGAGGGTTATTTTGGCATACAGGTGAACTCGCCAATTGAAAGACGAGTGTTGTTTTCCGTATGGAGCCCGTACTCCACCGACGATCCGAAAAGCATTCCCGAAGACCAGCGCATAACTATGCTGAAAAAAGGCGAAGGCGTTTACACCGGTGAGTTTGGCAACGAAGGTTCGGGCGGGCAAAGTTTCCTGCGCTACAACTGGAAAGCCGGCGTAACCTACAGGTTTTTGCTGAAAGGAGAACCGGATGGCGCCAACAACACAACCTACACAGCTTATTTCTTTGCACCGGAAAAAGGGGCTTGGATGCTGATTGCATCATTCAAACGTCCAAAGACCAATACTTATTTAAAACGCTTTCATTCTTTTCTTGAAAACTTTTCTCCGGAGCAGGGCGACAAAGAACGCTGTGTGCAATTTGGCAACCAGTGGATAGCTGATGCAAGCGGAAACTGGACGGAACTATCCAAAGCAGTTTTCACCTACGACAACACTGGTGCAAAAGGTTACCGCATGGATTATGCAGGCGGTGTAAGTGGAAGCAACTTCTTTTTAAAGAACTGCGGCTTCTTTTCGCAGTATACACCTTACCGCACAGCGTTTACCCGTGAGCCGCAAAAGCAAACGCCGGCGGTTGATTTTGCCAGGCTGCCTTAGTCAATAGTGATGTAATAAAAATGTATGCTGTTATTGGTTGGGTTTTAAGAGTAGCGATAGCTTTTTTTGATTTGCAATCAATGATAAAAATGAATTGAATATTGAAGCAAGACACACTAACGGCGTGTCTTGCTTTTTGTTTTTTATCTATTTAATAGCTTGTCAAGCAGATTTGTTTGAGGTGAAAGAAGCACATGCGGTAAGGGCCCGTTATTATCTACAATCTTTCCTTCCTTATCAATAAGTGCATAGTGCGGAATGCCATTTATATTGTAAGCCTGGCACACCGGGTTCTTGGTCCAGCCGGAAGCCAACAGGTTGATGCCATCGATTGGTAGTTTGGAAAGTTTTTCTTTCCATTCTGCTTCTTCAACATCTACGCAAATATTGACAAAGACAACATCCTTGCCCTTGTATTTTTCATGCACTTTGGGTAAGGTGTTTTTGATGGCAGAAATGCAAGGTCCGCAATAAACGCCCCAAAAATCGAGGTACACCACCTTGCCTTTAAAATCGCTGAGCGAAACGGTTTTCCCGTCCTTATCTCGTAAACTGAAGGCAGGCGCTTCTTTCCCAGGCCGCAAGCGTTGAACGTCGGTATAAAAATTTTGCAAGTAAGTTTTATAGGATTCCGTCTTAATCTGTGAAGAAAACTGCCTGTAGGCTTCTTCGGCCCCGGTAAAATCATGTTGCCTGAAAACTGATTCGATAACGCTGCAGAGGAACCAGTCTTTAATTACTTGTGAACTGCCCAGCAAGGCCATTCCTAAATAGCAATCGTTAAGCGTGAGGTTTGATTTTGGAGAAGGATTAGGACCGAGGGTTATAGTAGAAGTAAATAGTTTATAAGACTGGATGACGTTATAGAGGTAGGTCCTATAGCTTGGCGATTGATAGAAGATTTCTTCATTCAACTCATTTTGCTTAAATGACAGGCCTAATCTGTCAATCTTTTCTCGTGGTAAAAGATCGGCATATGATAGGCTGTATTGTGTTAGTAACCTGGCGCTATGCATAAACCTTAAGTATTTGAAATAGGCGTCAGCATATATTTTACGACTGTTGATCGTCATTGGATATTGAGCAAGCGTTGCTGCCTCGTTGGCAAAGGCTGTTTTAATACTTGCAAATTTTTCCGCATCGCTGACTTTACTGTTGTGGAGGTTTTGATTTAGCTCCCTGGTACCGATTTTAAACTTCCTGTCAATTTCCAGTACAGCATCCAGTTCTTTTTGCCGCCAGGGGTGCAATGAAGTTATCTTGAAACTGGTTGCAAAATCCTTTTCATTCCAACTTATATCAAGCGTATCGCCGGGAACCGCAAAAATGATGGTTGCGTCGTTGTTGAGAAGCAGATGAATATCCTGTGGATCGGTGATTGACACTTTCTGAAAAAAGCAGCCATTCTTATCAATTGGAACACCCACTAACCTTTTGCCGATGAAATCCGTAATAGCAAACTCCCAGAAATCCTGTTGCGGATGAAGTACCTTTCCTTTGACAATAAAAAACGAATCCTTGTTTGAAGTTTGTCCAAGGCTGTTTATAAAAAGGCATACGCAGAGCAGGAGAGAGAAATATTTTTTCATGCAATTAGTTTTGTTGGATAAATGAACAGAAGAAAGCGAAGTTGATGATTGGTATTCCGGTTTCAAACAAGATAAGGCAGCTCCCTTGATTTGATCAGAACAATCGTTTGCGCTATTCAAACAAAAGGAAAACGGTGTAACATTATACCCTTGAAACCGCTTCGGGTGAAACCAATTCAAACTAGAATTATGAAAGTAAGGGAACGACTATTCACGGTATTGCTTTTGGTTGCTTTTTTACAGGCATCAGCCCAAAAACGTCCCAATATTCTCATCATCGTTTCCGACGATCACTCCTTTCAAACCATTGGTGCCTACGGCAGTAAACTCATGCCCACGCCAGCCATTGACCGCATAGCGAAAGAAGGTGCCGTGTTTAACAAGGCCTATGTTACCAATTCTATTTGTGGCCCCAGTCGGGCAGTGATATTAACCGGCAAATACAGTCACAAAAACGGGTTTAAGGATAATGTTAGTGCCAGTTTCGACGGCTCGCAAAACACCTTCATCAAAGAACTAACAAAAAACGGCTACCAAACAGCGTGGATTGGCAAATGGCACCTTGAATCAACCCCGCAGGGCTTTAGCTACTGGCAGGTTCTCCCCGGTCAGGGACAATACTACAATCCTGATTTCCTCATGATGGATGGCAGCCGCAAACGTTTCGAGGGATATGTTTCCAATCTTATTGAAGATGCGGCGGAAAACTGGTTGCAAAAGCGGGATACTAGCCAGCCATTTTGCCTGGTGATCGGGCACAAAGCAACGCACCGTACCTGGCTGCCCGATACTAGCGACATGGGAAAATTTGACGCCGTAAACTTTCCCCTGCCGCCCAACTTTTACGATACTTACGCCAATCGCGAAGCAGCCCGTGTGCAGGACATGTCGATTGACAAAACCATGCTATTGGGTTACGACCTGAAAATGCTGTCGTTCAGTAAGGGAAAAGAAGGGGCAGTGGAACGCATGAACCCCGCGCAGCGGGCAAAGTTTGATGCGTACTACGGTCCGATTGAAGAAGATTTGAAAAAGCGAAACTTAACCGGCAAAGCGTTGGTGGAATGGAAATACCAGCGGTACATGAAAGACTACCTTGCTACTGCCGCTTCACTGGATCGCAACATTGGCAGAGCGCTGGACTATCTTGATAAAAACAACCTGGCGCAAAACACGCTTGTTATTTATTTATCTGACCAGGGTTTTTACATGGGCGAACACGGTTGGTTTGACAAACGGTTTATGTACGAAGAATCGTTCCGCACACCGATGGTGATGCGCTATCCCGGTGTCATAAAGCCTGGCACAAAACCCGATGCATTCGTAATGAATCTTGACATAGCGCCAACCGTGTTGCAGGCTGCCGGCGTTGCTGCGCCAAAAGACATGCAGGGGCAATCCTTCTTGCCACAGTTAAAAAACAAAAAGTTAGTTGGCCGCGATGCGATGTATTATCATTATTACGAGAACGGTGAACATTCTGTGTCGCCGCATTTTGGCATTCGCACAAAGCGCTACAAGCTCATTCGTTTTTACAAAAGGGTAGAAGGATGGGAGTTGTACGACCTGGAAAAAGATGCACACGAAACAAACAATCTTTATGGAAAGAAAGGCTATGAAAAGATCACGGCCGGTTTGATGGGACAACTTAATCAGCTGATTAATGAATACGACGATAACGATGCAAAAGCGATCATGGAAAGAACAGCGGCGAAGCCATCTTTCTAAAGCAATGGTTAGTGTATTCTTTTCTTTCCTGGTAGAAAACTTTCCTCAACAAAATCATTCACGCAAGCAGTCATTTTCCTTCGCAAACTGCTTTCAGCGCTGTGCAAACGTTTGTTCAAGATGTGTAATGGCGGACTATCGCATTTCTTAACAACTAACTTTGGCTACTCAGACCGGAAGCAGCAAATGATGTTGTTACCTGTCACTGCAGATGATTGCTTTGCGATGCCCTTGAATAGAATTGACCGGAGAAGAAAACAAGTTCCACCGAAGAAGATTGACACAGCGCAATTGTTTGCAAACACGGTATTTGTACAGCGCAAAACAAAACAACAATAACAAAACGATTCAGCAATACTTAACCTCCTTACTATGAGCACAGACCGCAGAAAATTTCTCCGCAACATTGCCTTGGGTTCCGGCGCACTCGCTGTTGGCGTTCCATCGTGGGCTATGTCCGACACACAAAAAGACGAGGCGCTGCAACGCACCTACGAATGGGCCGGTGGCGCACAACGTTTCAACATGAGTGGTTACGCTGCCCCTAAAATTGATAAAGTTCGCATTGGCTTTATCGGTCTTGGTATGCGTGGTCCCGGCGCTGTTGAACGCATGTCGTACATTGAAGGTGTGGAGATCAAAGCGCTCTGCGATAAATATCCCGACAGGGCTGCCAAAGCACAAACATTCCTTACAAAACAAGGACTTCCGAAAGCCAAAGAATACAGCGGTGAAGACGGCTGGAAAGCGATGATTGAAAACGAGGACCTCGATCTTGTTTACATCTGCACGCCGTGGCACTTGCACACGCCCATGTCGCTTTATGCGATGAAGAACGGCAAGCATGTAGCCTGCGAAGTGCCCATTGCCGTCACCATGGATGAATGCTGGCAGTTGGTGGAAACATCGGAGAAAACCCGCAAGCACTGCATGATGCTGGAAAACTGCTGCTACGACTTTTTTGAAATGCTTACTCTCAACATGGCCCGCAACGGTATGTTTGGTGAACTGGTACATGCCGAAGGTGCTTACATTCATGATCTCCGCGATCTGAATTTCAGCAAGAATGGGTATGCCGATATGTGGCGCTTAAAGCAAAACATGACCCGCAACGGAAGCCTTTATCCAACGCATGGTTTGGGGCCAATTGCACAGTGCATGAACATTAACCGCGGCGATAAATTCAGTCACCTCGTTTCCATGTCAACAAACGATTTTCAAATGGGCGAAATGGCAAGAGAAAAAGCGGAGAAAGATCCGTTTTATCAACCCTTTGTTGGAAAGCAGTACCGTGGCAACATGAACACAACGCTCATTCACACCGATAAGGGAAAAACCATTATGGTGCAGCACGATGTCACCACGCCGCGGCCTTACTCCCGCATCCACCTCATTAGCGGAACAAAAGGCATGGCCAGCAAATATCCTTCACCGGAACGTATTGCCTTTGGTCATAGCTGGATTAAAAGCGAAGAGTTGAAAGACCTTTACGCCAAACACACACCAGCCATTATTAAACACGTTGGTGATATTGCAAAGAAAATAGGTGGTCATGGCGGAATGGATTTCATCATGGACTGGCGCCTGATCGACTGCCTGCGCAACGGACTGCCGCTTGACCAGGATGTGTACGATGGTGCTTTGTGGAGTGCGGTGTTCCCGTTAAGCGAACGTTCTGTTTCAAAAAAATCACGCAGCATAGATGTGCCCGACTTTACCCGTGGTGCCTGGCAAACAAACAAGCCGGTAAACCTGACGCTGGAAGGCGGTGGCACAACCGTTGTTCGCCAAAAAGCATAAGCTGATTCGACAGCCGGCGGCTTGCACGGTTTCTGCAAGTTGCCGGCTGTTTTTTATTCTACATATTCTACTGAATAACCTTAAGTTGGAAAGAAGACAACGAAAGATTGCGTCAACGGGGAATCTTCAATATCCTATTATCTAAATATCCCGCTAACCTGATCACTGCTACATTCGCATTCTTTCCCAACAAAATGTTTGCACCATACATGCGAAGTATAAGATTAAAAAATAAACGGCTGGCTTTCTTCTTACCCATTTGCATTTGTATTGCTGTTAAGGCAGCAGGCCAAACAGATGTGCAGTTGCGGTTTGATGCACCGGCTACGCATTTCACACAGTCGTTGCCTTTGGGCAATGGTCGTTTGGGTGCCATGGTGTTTGGTGGCAAAAACACGGAACGCATTGTGCTGAACGAAATTTCGATGTGGTCGGGTGGCGTGGAAAACCCTGACCGGCAGGATGCGCATCAATACCTGCAACCCATTCAAAAACTGTTGCAGGAAGAAAAAAATAAAGAAGCGCAGGAGTTGCTGCAAAAACATTTTGTGGCGGCTGGCAAAGGCTCCGGCTGGGGCAATGGCAACAAGGTAAAATACGGCAGCTACCAAATTCTTAGCGACCTGTTTATTCATTGGGAGGATACCGTTGGCACAGTAACCGATTACAAACGGGTATTGAAAATTGACAAAGCACTGGCAACAACCACCTGGAAACGCAATGGGGTCGGATTTAGCGAAGAAGTGTTTGTCAGTGCGCCGCAACAGGCAATTGTTGTTCGGTTGCGGGCAACAAACAAAGGTGCGCTGGCTTTCCTTGTGCAGTTGCACCGAAAGGAAAAAGCGCAGGTTGCATACAATGGAAAGACCATCGTTTTACAAGGACAATTAAACAGTGGTGAAGACGCAGACGGAATAAAGTTCAGCGCTTTTCTGCAGGCCACTGGTGATGGAAAGATCAATGCAGGCGAAGCAGGTTTGCGGGTAGAAGATGCAACCGAGTGTACATTGCTTATCAGCGCCGCTACAGACTTGTCTTGGCCTACGGTAACACAGCGTGGACCCGATCCGCTACCAGTGGCGAGAAACTTTGTGCAGGCTGCTGCAGCGTTGCCCTGGAGCCGTTTGTATAAAAATCACCTGGCCGATTTTCAGGCTTATTTTAACCGCTGCCGCCTTTCATTTGCAGCGCCTCATCTTACCCAAACATTTACCACGCCGCAGCGACTGCAGCGTTTTGCAAAAGGCGAAAGCGATGTGCACCTGCCGGCCTTGTATTTTAATTTCGGCAGGTATTTACTTATCTCCAGTTCCCGTCCGGGTTATTTGCCTGCCAATTTGCAGGGGCTTTGGGCCGAAGAATACAACACGCCCTGGAATGGCGATTATCATCTCAACATCAACGTGCAAATGAATTACTGGCCGGCAGAAATTACCAACCTTGCCGATTGCCACAAACCCTTGCTCAATTTCACTAAAGAGTTGGTGGAACCGGGAACAAAAACAGCAAAGGCCTATTACAACACCGCCGGGTGGACGGCGCACATGATGAGCAATCCCTGGAAGTTTACCGCTCCCGGTGAAAGTGCAGAGTGGGGTTCGTCGCTTACTGGTGGCGCCTGGCTTTGTCAGCATCTTTGGCAGCATTACCGGTACAATCCCGATAAAAAATATTTACAAAGCATTTACCCGGTGCTGAAAGGGGCAGCGCAATTCTTCACCGGTATTTTAATCACCGATCCTAAAACCGGTTGGCTGGTAACAGCGCCATCTAACTCGCCGGAAAATACCTACATCACCCCGGATGGTTTTAAAGGACAAACCACCATGGGTCCAACGATGGATATGCAAATCGGTCGGGAACTGTTGACGAATACCATTGAGGCCGCAGCCATTCTCGGTATCGATAAAAAGTTTTGTGATTCGCTGCAGCAACTGAGAAAACAGTTGGCGCCAAATCAAATCAGTCCGACCAATGGCGGCGTGCAGGAGTGGATTCGCGACTATGGCGAAGCAGAACCCCAGCACCGTCACGTTTCGCACCTGTATGGCCTTTATCCTTACGACGAGATCAATGGCATAGATGACACAGCGATGATGACCGCTGCCCGCAAAACATTGCTGCGCCGGGGCGATGAAGGAACAGGTTGGTCGCGGGCCTGGAAGATGGCCTTTTGGGCAAGGCTTGGCGACGGCGATCATGTGTTGAAAGTGTTTAAAGGTTTGCTGAAGCCCGCTTTTATCATGGACAGCACCTACAAAATGCGTGGCGCCGGCACCTATCCAAATTTGTTTTGTGCGCATCCGCCTTTCCAGATTGATGGCAACCTTGGCGCTACGGCAGCCATTGCTGAAATGCTGCTGCAAAGCACAGGGAAGGAAGGTGTGATACGCCTTCTTCCCGCATTGCCTACGGCCGATGAATGGAGCAGCGGCAATGTAAAAGGACTTCGTGCCGCTAATGGTTTTGAAGTGGATATAGCGTGGAGCGAAGGCCAATTGAAAACAGCAGTGATTCGCTCTAAAGCAGGATTGCCTTGCGCATTGCAATTGCCCGAAGGAAAGAAGCTGGTGAATGCAAAAGGACAAGAGGTTAAGTGGAAGCGTGGCAACAATGGCATTGTGCAATTTGCCACGAAAAAGAATGACGTTTATTTTTTGAAATAGAAATGAAATGAAAAAAGCAGCCTGGATTGTTTTTGTGATGATACCTTTTTTGTGTTTTGCGCAGCAGGCAAATATTATTCCGCAGCCGGTTAGTTTGCAAATGGGCAGCGGCAGTTTTGTGATTGATAACAACACAACGCTAAAGTTCAATCCAACAGCCAAAGACCTGAAAGCAGCTGCTGCTTTCTTTGCTTCTTCAATAAAAAACATTTCCGGGATAAGTCTTGCCGCAAATGCCAAAAAATCAAAGGCGATCGAACTTAAGCTCGCCAAAACGGAAGGCATTGGTCCCGAAGGTTACCTGCTGAACGTTACGCCAACTTCCATCAACATCACCGCTAATACAAAAGCGGGCATTGTGTACGGACTGCAAACGCTTGTGCAAATACTGCCCGCCATTCGCACCAATGCGGTCCTGCAGGTTCCTGTTATGAAGGTGAAAGATTATCCGCGTTTCGGCTGGCGGGGTATGCACCTCGATGTCAGCCGTCATTTCTTCTCACCCGAATTAGTAAAACAATACATCGACCTGCTGGCTGCTTACAAAATGAACAGGTTTCATTGGCACCTTACCGACGATCAGGGCTGGCGCATCGAGATCAAAAAATATCCGCAGCTCACAGCCATTGGCGCCTGGCGGGTGAATCAGAATGATAAAGTGTGGGGCAGTCGTCCGCAGGCAAAAGAAGGCGAAGCCGCAACCTACGGCGGTTACTACACGCAGGAGCAAATCAAAGAAATTGTACAGTATGCCGCTGATCGCAACATTACGGTTGTGCCGGAACTTGATGTTCCCGGGCACAGTGCTGCGGCCATTGCGTCTTATCCATTTTTAAGTTGTACGCAACAGCCGCAACTGCCCATGACCGGCGGCAATTATAGCGGAGTATCATCCAACCTTTGTCCCGGCAACGACAGCGTATTTACGTTTCTGCAAAATGTGTACACCGAAGTGATGGCACTTTTTCCTTCCACCTACATTCACATTGGCGGCGATGAAGTGGATAAAACCGCGTGGAAAAAATGCGCAAAATGTCAGGCAAGAATGAAAGCAGAAGGTCTGAAGAATGAAGAAGAGCTGCAAAGCTATTTCATCAGGCAAATGGAGAAATTCATTGTTGGTAAAGGACGCAAAATGATTGGCTGGGATGAAATTTTAGAAGGCGGACTGGCACCCGAAGCCACTGTGATGAGCTGGCGTGGCGAAGCCGGCGGGATTGAGGCGGCAAAGATGAATCACGATGTAATAATGACTCCCGGCAACCCGGTTTATTTCGATCATTACCAAGGTGACCCTGCAACCGAACCACTCTCCATCGGCGGTTACAACACACTAAAGAAAGTGTACGATTACGAACCGGTTCCAAAAGAATTAAATGCGCAGCAGGCAAAGCATGTGCTGGGGGCGCAGGCCAATCTTTGGGGTGAGTTTATCACCACGCCTTCCCACGTTTTGTACATGATGCTTCCGCGTATGCTGGCACTTTCGGAAGTGGTGTGGAGCGCCAAAGAAAAAAAGAACTGGAATGATTTCAACGAACGCTTGCAAACCCATTTTGCCCGATTCGACCAGTTGCGGATTCCATACAGCAAAGGCAATTTTAAGGTTGATATCAGACCTTCTTCACAAAGCGGACAACTTTTTGTTTCGCTTTCTACGGAAGCTTACAAAGGAGAAGTGTACTACACCACGGATGGCTCGCAGCCTACCACGCAAAGTGTAAAATACACCGCGCCTGTGCGCATTGATTCATCGCTGGTGCTGAAAGCAGTAACAGTGGTGAGTGGAAAAGTTGTAAGCGCCAACCCTGCACAGCAAAGTTTTGTCATGCACAAAGCGGTTGGGCGCAGCGTGAACTATACAAACCCGGTCAGCCGATACTACATGGCGGATGGTCCAAACTCGTTAACCGATGGTGTGAAAGGTACATTGACCATCAACAAATACTGGCATGGTTTCTCAGGCAGGGATTTGGTGGCAACCATCGATCTCGGCGAGCAAAAAACAGTGCAGTCAATTTCGCTTGGTTGCTTACAGCATTACAACGACTGGATCATGCTTCCGCAATGGGTGAAGTTTGAAGTGTCGGACAACGGAAAGGATTTTCGTGAGGTTGCTACCGTGAACAACAATGTTTCGCAAAATGAAAAAGAGGCGTTGATGAAAGAGTTCGTCGCTTCGTTTGCTGCACAGCAGGTTCGCTTTGTTCGGGTAACAGCGAAAGTGCTGGAGGCGTTGCCCAAAGGACATTCCGGTGAAGGCAAACCCGCCTGGCTTTTTGCCGATGAAATTGTAGTGAAATAAAATAACCAAGAGCAGCAAGTCAATAGCTGCATTCCGCTTTTCTGGTTCAAAAAACAACGATGAAAAAAAATCTTCTTTTCCTTATCCTGCTTTTTATAGCCAATGCAGTAGTGGCCCAGCGAGATACCATCAACATCAGTGCAGCCTGGCAATTTGCTGTTGATAAAAAAGCAGAAGGCTTGAACGCAAAATGGTTCAGTCAAGCCCTGCCAAATGCAAGGTCAGTTAACCTTCCGCATACATGGAACATTGAAGAAGTGAACCAGAATCATTATGGTTGGGGATGGTATCAAAAAAGGCTCAGTGTTCCTTCCAACTGGAAGAACAAAAACGTAGTGCTGGAAGCCGGTGCCATCAATCACACTTCGTTTGTGTATGTAAATGGTGTGAAGGTGGCGGAGAATATTGGTGATGGCTTTAATAAATTCATCATTAACCTGAATGGCAAACTGTCTTACGGTAAAGAAAACATAATCACTGTCGCGGTGAACAATGATTATGGCAAGAACAAAGTTCCCTTTGGCAGTTCGTTCGACTGGCCGAACGATGGCGGAATGATTCGATCGGCAAAGCTGATTGTGAGTGACAAACCCGCTGCAGCCTACCTGCTGGCAACGCCGGTGCTCAATGTCGCAACCAATGAAGGAACGCTGAAGCTGAAGCTTGGTTTCGAAAAGATTTCCAATGTGCAATTGAAGGTGACAATTGCTGAAGAAAACCAGCCAACAAAAAACATCGTTCTTAGCCAAACGGTAAAACCCACCTGGCAGAACGGCGAAGCAATAGTGGATTTTACACTGCCAAACATCCGTCCCTGGCATTTTGATTTTCCCCATTTATACCGCATCGATGTAACCGTTTTGAACGGAAAAAAAGCAGTCGATAGAATCTCCACCAACATTGGCTTTCGCGAACTGAAGTTTGTAAATGGTCAAACCTTTTTGAACGGCGAACGAATTAAACTAATGGGCGTTGAGTGGACCGCTGGTTCCAACCCCGATTTTGGTTTTGCAGAAAGCGATTCACTCATTATTGCCATGGGTAAACTGATGAAAGACGTGAACTGCATTTTCAGTCGCCAGCATTTTCAACAGGGCGATGTGTTTTATGATTTCTGCAACCGCAACGGCATTTTGGTGCAACAGGAAGTACCGTTGTGGGGACCCGAAACGCCGGGCAACGATACCATTCGCAGCATTGCAATGCGGCAGATGGACCAAATGATAAAAACGCTGTACAATCATCCAAGCATTTTCTCGTGGGGCGTGGGCAATGAACTGCGAGCAAGAGACGGCGACATCAAAAGCCTTATTGCTGATTTGCTGGCCCGGTCAAGAGAGCTCGATCCTTCGCGGCAAACGGCTTATGTAAGCAACACGCTGACGCAGGGATTTTACAACAACCCAAAATTCGTTCCTGACGCGGCTGCAGAAGGCGATTACCTGATGATGAATGAATACGGTGGAAGCTGGTGGGGATTGCCAACAGGCAAGATCGGCATGTATCTCGACAGCGTACATCTTAGCTATCCAAAACTGCCTTTCTTTATCTCTGAATTTGGCTTGTGCGAACCCAACTTCAGGGGTGGCGATGCACGCCGTGCAGAGGACATTATTTATCACATGGCGCTTTACGAAAGTAAGCCATATGTAGAAGGCGCTATTTATTTTGATCTCACCGATTACCGCACGCATTATCCCGGCACGTCGGAACGAAATAAATTTAGAAGAAGAGTGCATGGCGTTTACGATATGTACGGCTCACCCAAGCCTTCCATGAAAGTGTTGCGGGAGTATTCTTCGCCACTGGAAGTGCAGAATTTAAACGGCGGCAAGAAAGGAAAACTGGTGGTGGTAGCGTATGGAAATGTTGGTTTGCCGCAACACACCGTAAAAGGCTACAAATTGTATTTGAGCGACAAGACTGATAATTATGCAACAACCAAAGCGTATGATATTCCGGAAGTGGCCCCCGGCGAACGGGTAACAGTGGAAGTGGACGATTTGTATGGCGGTTCGGGCATTGTTACCGTGGTGCGGCCAACCGGTTTTGTGGCTTCGCAGAAATCATTTTACTGGACGCCGGCCGATCAGTAACCTACTTTTTCCAACACTATTTTTTTGAATGATGAGACCTTATTTACTGGCTGGGCTCTTTCTTCTGCATGCTGCAAACCTGGCGGCGCAGTCTGCCGGAACGGCAAAGAATTTTGTCGTTATTCAGCCCACTGATACGCAGCGTGATATTGTTCGTAAAGCGGCAACCATTGTTCCTTCGCCGCAACAATTACGCTGGCAGCAACTGGAGCTGACGGCCTTTTTTCATTTCGGCATCAACACCTTCACCGGCCGCGAATGGGGCGATGGAAAAGAAGATCCAAAGCTTTTTAATCCAACGCAGTTGGATGCAAGGCAGTGGGTGAGAGAAGCAAAAGCGGCGGGCTTCAAACTGATTATTCTTACCGCTAAACACCACGATGGATTTTGTTTGTGGCCCACGGCAACAACTGCCCACTCGGTAAAAAGCAGTCCGTGGAAGGGAGGCAAAGGCGATGTGGTGAAAGAAGTGGCGGAAGCCTGCAAAGAATACGGTGTAGGCTTTGGCGTTTACCTTTCGCCCTGGGACCGAAACGCACAGGTTTACGGCACGGAGGGGTACAATGATTTTTTCATTGCACAATTAACCGAGCTGCTTTCGGCCTACGGGAAGGTAGATGAAGTATGGTTTGACGGCGCCAACGGCGAAGGACCGAACGGCAAAAAACAGGTGTACGATTTTGAACGGTACTACAAGCATATTCGCAAGCTGCAACCCGATGCGGTGATTGCTGTAATGGGTCCGGATGTGCGCTGGGTTGGCACTGAAACCGGCTACGGACGGGAGCAGGAGTGGAGCGTCGTGCCGGCGAACAATCTCGACCAGCAGGCCATTGCGCAAAACTCGCAGCAGGCGCTTCATTTTAAACCACAGGGCGATATGATGGGCCAGGACCTTGGCAGTCGCGAAAAAGTTCTGAAAGCAAAAGGATTGGTTTGGTACCCGGCAGAAACCGATGTGTCTATTCGTCCGGGTTGGTTTTACCACAGCAAAGACGATGAGAAGGTAAAGACGCCGGAGAAGCTGCTGGATATTTATTACAGTTCGGTAGGAAGAAACGGTGTGCTGCTCTTAAATATTCCGCCCGATAAAAGAGGGTTGATTCATGAAGCCGATGTACGGAATTTAAAAGAATGGAAACGGATGCGTGATGAAACGTTTGCGACGAATCTCGCCAAAGGCGCAAAAATTAAATCAACGAACGGACGCAATGTAAAAGCATTGCTCGATAACCGTTACAAAAGCTATTGGACCACCAAGGGTAACGATACAACAGCGGTGATTGAACTGGATTTAAAAGAGCCAAAAACAGTTGATGTTTTATGGTTGCAGGAAGCAATTACAGTTGGGCAGCGTATTGAAAGTTTTGTGCTGGAATACCTGGATAACAACGAATGGAAGAAAGCAACAGAAGGCACAACGGTTGGTTACAAGCGGTTGTTGCGGTTTGCACCGGTTACCGCAAGTAAGCTGCGACTGCGCATTCTGTCGTCACGCCTCAATCCAACGCTTGCTGAAATTGGGTTGTACAAACAGGTAAAATAAGTATTGAGGAAAGAACCTGCTGTGATTTTATACTATAAAAAACCGTTCACTGAAAAACCGCAGCGGCTTGTTGCTGTTGAAACAAAAAACCATGAAGTACATTTTGTCGATTCTTTCTTTGATGCTTTGCAATGTTATGTGGGCACAGGATGTAAGCCGCGCCTTGCAAAAGGAACCGCTGCGGAACGAAGATGAGAAGGCTGCGCAGTGGAACCGACTATCGCCTTCGGTACAGGTGAGTTTTGTGAACAATAACAAGCGTTACAGCCAGGATAGAGTGCCAGCTGTTGCCATACAAAATAATACTGCGTTAACCGTCTGGAAAGGCGAGAAAGTGCATACACAAATAGCTGTGTGGACAAACAAAGCGCTTTCAAATGTCAGTGTTGCTGTAACTGATTTGCAGACGAAAGGCGGCAAGCGCATTTTAAAAAAGAACATCAGCGCTGGTTTTGTTGGCTATGTAATGACCGATGAATTTTCCAATGGCTGCGGCCATCGCCAGCCGCAAAATTTTGATTCGTCCTTGGTGGCAGATCCAATCAACACCACTCTTTCAACAGTCGCTTTACAGAAAAATACGGTGCAGCCAATCTGGATCAGTATACAGGTGCCGGCTAATGCAACAGCCGGTTTGTACACCGGCACGGTAACTGTGAAAGCGGATAAAATTTATACGCTAAACTTATCGGTGAAGGTGGTGAACAAGGTGCTACAACCACCATCACAATGGACGTTCAACCTTGATCTTTGGCAGCACCCTGCGGCCATTGCAAGAGTGCACAATGTGCCGTTGTGGAGCGATGCGCATTATGCACGCATGAAACCCTATTACACCATGCTGGTGGCTGCCGGACAAAAAAACATCACTGCCAGCATAGTGGATGAACCCTGGAACCACCAGACCTATGATGATTATCCAGGTCTAATCAGGTGGACAAAAAAGAAGGACGGTAACTGGCAATACGATTATACTCTCTTCGACAAATACATTTCGTTTGTGATGGATTGCGGCATTAACCGTCGCATCAATTGCTACAGCATGGTGCCGTGGAAAATTGCGTTTCCGTATTACGATGAAGCGCTGGGAAAAGACACGGCGTTTACCGGCAAAATTGGTTCGCCGGAATACAATGCTTTCTGGAAACCCATGCTCACCGACTTTACCCGTCACCTGAAAGCAAAAGGCTGGTTTAGCATAGCCGCAATTGCCATGGACGAGCGGCCCATGCCGGCCATGCAATCAGTAATAAAGCTGTTGAAAGAAGTGGACAAAGACTGGAAGATTGCGTTGGCCGGTGACTATCACCCGGAGATTGAAGGTGATATTTATGATTACTGCATTGCCTCCCGCTGGCAGTTTCAGGATACAACATTAACCCAACGACAGCAAGCCGGAAAGCTGAGTACCTGGTACACCTGCTGCACCGAAGTTTATCCTAACGGCTTTACGTTTTCGCCACCGGCAGAGCATGTGTGGCTGGGCTGGTACACGGCCGCGAAAAACATGGATGGCTACCTGCGCTGGGCTTACAACAGCTGGCCGAAAAACCCTTTGCAAGACAGTCGTTTTACGGCATGGCCGGCCGGCGATACTTACCAGGTTTATCCCGGTCCGCTAAGTTCAATTCGCTTTGAAAAACTGGTGGAAGGAATCCAGGATTTTGAAAAGATCCGCATCCTGAAAGAAGAATACAAACAGAAAGGCGACAGGGCGAAGTTGGAAGGATTGGAACGCATCTTAGCCGCTTTTGAAATCAAAAACTTAAAAACAAAAACGGCGGAAGAGATGGTGTTGAAAGCAAAAGAGTTGCTGAACAATTAATGCTTTTGTTCTTTCTAAAGAATACCGAATCAGCCATCTGCAAAACTCTTTTTCCCTCACAGCTTTTCATTTTTGAACAAACGTTTGCACGGCTGCCCAACGCAGATAATGGTTAGCTTGTTGCACAAACAGGTTCACACCAAATACTTGAAACGAAATCATTCATCATGAAGAAAATTCTTTGCATCCTTGCTCTCTTCACTGCGTTTACTGTCTCTGCGCAAACAGGCCTTTCGCTCATTCCGTTGCCAAAAACGCTGGAGGAAAAGAAGGGAAGCTTTGCCATTAACAGCAATTTGTCGCTGTTCTATCCCGCTAATGTTTCATCGTCGCTGGCCAGCATGGCTATTGCCGGCATTCGGGATGCAAGCGGTGTTAAACTGAAAACAAAAACCGGTGTGCCGGCAAAAAATGCAAAGGGCATCACGCTGCAATTGGATACAACGGTTACGCATGATGAAGGCTATGTGCTCGACGTTACGCCTTCTTCTATCATCATCAAAGCAAAAAAAGAAGCCGGCCTGTTTTACGGTGTGCAAACACTGTTGCAACTGATTCCGGTGGAAAGCAAAAAGGCGATTCCTGCCGTACACATTGAAGACGAACCACGCTTTGCCTGGCGCGGCATGATGATGGATCCCTGCCGTCATTTCTGGTCTGTTGATTTTGTAAAAAAGTTCATTGACCAACTGGCTTATCACAAGCTCAATAAATTTCACTGGCACCTTACCGAAGATCAGGGCTGGCGCATCGAGATCAAAAAATACCCACGCCTGCAAACCGTAGCGGCCTATCGTAACGGCACACAGGTGGGCTACGACCGCAAAAAAACTGACAGCATTCGTTACGGCGGTTATTATACGCAGGAGCAGATCAAAGAAGTAGTAGCCTACGCTGCTGCCCGTTATGTGGAAGTAATTCCGGAAATTGAAATGCCGGGCCATTCGGTAGCGGCAGTAACAGCCTATCCTTACCTGGCTTGTAATGAAGTAAGCTTTGAAACCGGCAAGCCGCACGAAGTACGCCAAACCTGGGGTGTATCAAAAGATATTTACTGCGCCGGAAATGATTCGGTCTTTACTTTTCTGCAGGATGTGCTGGCGGAAGTAATGCCGCTGTTCCCTTCCAAATTTTTACACATTGGCGGCGACGAAGCACCGCACGATGCCTGGGCCAAATGTGCCAAATGCAAACAGCGCATGCAGGCGGAAGGATTGAAAAACGAAGCCGAATTGCAAAGCTGGTTTGTGCGCCGCATGGAGAAATTCATCAACGCCAACGGCAAACGCATTATTGGCTGGGAAGAGATCATGCAGGGCGGACTATCGCCAACGGCTACGGTGCAATCATGGCTCGGAACAAAGAGCGGCATTACAGCGGCAAAGAAAGGCAATGACATTATCATGTCGCCTTATTCGCACCTGTACTTTGACGGCTACCAGGCCGAAGGCAGAATTGAACCACAGGCTATTGGTTACTGGGTGCCTTTGGATACGGTGTATGCGTTTGACCCGCGCCACCCGAACATGACCGATGAAGATGCCAAGCGGCTGCTTGGTGCGCAGGCCAACGTGTGGGCGGAGTTTATTAAAACCGAACCTTATTTCCAGTACATGGTGTTCCCCCGCATTGATGCCCTGGCCGAAATGACCTGGACGCCGCGGGAGAAAAAAGACTTCACCAACTTTCAGCAGCGCCTGCAAACGCAGTTAAAGCGTTACGATCGCTGGGAGATCAACTACCGCATTCCAACACCATTGCCAACGGCCAGTTACGATGCCGACAGTACGGCAACCGTTTCGTTGCAGAACCGTGCCGGCAGCGGCGTGATTCGTTATGAATTAAACAATGGAAAAGTAACCGAACAATCGCCGGAGTACAAAGCACCGGTAAAAGTGAAAAAAGGAGAGGTGCTGCACTTTGCCGTGTTCCCTGCCAATGGCAAAAAAAGTTCGGTAGAATATTTCCCGAAGAAGGGCAGAAAACAAGCGTAACAGGAAGCCGAATTATCAGTATGGAAAACCATCTGCGGTAATTGTTTCATTGTCTGAAAAATCAATTCGAATGAAAACAAAGAACCAACAGATTAAGATTCTAAAAACAGCTTTGTAAATAAACAAGAAGACCAACTTTCGTTGGTCTCCTTGTTTTAAGGAGTATGAGAAAGGTGAATCTTTATCTACCTGATTTGTAAAAACACATAAATCAAAAGAGAGAAAACTTCATTCTCCTTTCCTCTGTGCGAAATATTTTCTCAACTGAACCACAAACTAATCAGCGCCAACATTGCTCCTTGAAAAAATCCGGTAGAAAGTTTAACTGAACAGGCGAGAGAAATGGTTCTCCAAATGATTACGCATGGCATTCCGAAAAAGTTCCGGCGTGCCATCTTCCAGAATATCAACCAGTCCTTTGTGCGACACAAAGGTCTTCAGCATGGCCTGTTTTTTCAGAAGACCACTGTTGTGTACATAATCAAAAACCGGCAGCAGCATTTTCTGAAACTTTTTCATGGTGCTGTTACCGGTTATTTCGTACAGCTTTCCGTGAAAAGCAATTTCGTGTTCAATATTAAAAAGATGGTACTGCGTGGCCGGCGGCTCGTTGCTGACGATCTGTTTTAGCTGCGCAATGTCTTCTTTGGTAATGCGCTGAAAAATAAGATCGGCCATGCCGATCTCCAGCACCAGTCGAATTTCAAAAATCTCCCGCAGCGTGTCCTGGTCAAGAATATGGGGGTTCATGCTTTTGCTCATCATGCCAAAAAGATCGGGGCTGGTGATCACCGAACCTTTCTTCTTTTTCGACTCGATTAGTCCCATCATTCGCAACCTGGTCAACGCTTCCCTTATAACAGTGCGACTAACACCAAGCGCTTCCGCCAGTTCTATTTCTTTCGGAATCACATCGCCTACGCCCAGTTTTCGCTCCTGTAATAGTTCTACCAGACTGGCCTCCACTTTATCTACCAGCGAACTGGTGTCCACTGTTTTCAAACTTTCTTTTATGGCAGGTAAGTTCATAATATGTAGTACTTAACCAAATATAAAAAATCCAAAAGATTCAGCATCGAAGAAACTCATTGGCTATAAAACATTTGCTATCAATTACGTACAAAAGTCTAAAAATATTTTTGGTAAATCCGTTAAGAAGTCTTTAACTTTATTATGTCATACAT
>DATKHJ010000211.1:0-3527 GCA_035510335.1 Flavisolibacter sp.
AGCGCCTCCCTGTTGTATCTATTTCGGTATTCCAACGGCGACATGCCCGTGATGCGACGGAAAATTTCACGGAACGCTTTTGCATCGGAATAACCCACCTCGTACATCACTTCATTCACTGTTTTGCGGCTGCTTTCAAAGGCTTTTTTGGCGGCTTCCACTTTTACCCGCTGCAGGTATTCAACCGGTGTGTTGCCGGTTGCTTTAAAAAAGCGACGGTCAAAATTCCGGCGTCCCACGGCAAAGCGGGAGGATACGTCTTCTAGCGAAATTTTTTCGTGCAGGTGCTTTTCAAAATAATCCTGCGCCTGCTTTACCGCTTCATCGCCATGCGATTTCTGCCCGGTGAAAATGCTGAACGGCGACTGGCGCTGGCGGTCGATTTCAATTTGAAAAACCTTTGCACAATAAATGGCGGTCTGGCGATCGTAGTATTTTTCCACCAGGTAGATGATCAGGTTTAAAAAAGAATAAGCACCGCCGTTGGTGTAGATGCCGCCTTCATCGGTGATCAGTTGGTCGGGTTGCAACTGCACGGTTGGAAACAGGTTTCTGAACCCGTCGGCCGCGGCCCAATGTGTAGAGCATGTCTTCCCCTCCAGCAAACCTGCGGCTGCCAGTAAAAAGGCGCCGGTACAAATGGAGGCAATCTGCGCACCGCGGTAGTATTGTTTTTCCAGCCAGTCAATAAGCGCTTTATTTTCTTTTATCGCTCTTTCGTACTGGTGGTTGAGCGACGGAATGATAATGAGATTTGTTTTGGCAATGGCCGAAATGGTTGTATGCGGTTTTACGCTGAACAGGCCATCGTAGAAATCAACTTTTTTTGAAACACCCGCAAGCTCGATGGTAAACACGGGACGCTTTCCCATGCTTTTGCGGTACTCGTTGGCCCTTGAAAAAATTTTGTAAGCACCAACAATGCTGCTCAAATTATTTTCTCCCTGCGGTACAACAATGGTCAGGTGTTTCATGCGTGAAGTTTGTTGTGAAGGTAGAAAAAGGTTTTGTCCAAATTGCCCCGCCGGAAAGTCCATCTGGCACCCTGCCAAAACCGGTTATACTGGATAGGTTTGTGAAAACAATCAGCAGTCATGGCAAATAATCATTTTACACTCAGCTTTCTTGTTACGCAAACACCGCAGCAGGTATTTGATGCGATTAACAATGTACCCGCCTGGTGGGCAGAAGATTTCAACGGTGCATCGCACCAACCCGGCGATGAATTTGAAGTGCGTTTTTTTACCGACGTGCATTATTCCAAACACAAAGTAGAAGAAGTAATTCCGGCCAAAAAGATCGTCTGGACCGTGACGGACAGTTGTCTCAATTTTTTGCAGAACAAAAGCGAATGGACCGGTACCAAAATGGTTTTTGACATATTGGAAGAAGGCACGCAAACCAGGCTTGTGTTCACACACGTTGGGCTTACACCAGCCATCGAATGTTTCAACGACTGCTCGCATGGCTGGACGCAATTACTGTTGCACAGCCTGAAGAATTACATCACCACCGGCAAAGGCAATCCGAATGTGTTGAACAAGGAAGTGGCAGAAAAGGAAGGGCTCACCAACACCGTTGACTAACAAATTTATGATCGCAGAAGGCATCGGCAGAACTCACATCAGGCAACTGATATTGTACGAAGAAAGGGTGAAATTGTATTGGAGCAATTCTTTAATAAGTCGTGATGGAATAAAAAAATCCCGCTCTTGCAAAGCGGGATCCACTCATCTATGTATTCGTCTTATGCTGCCAGGTAAACACGCAGTCCGAAGTAATTGATATAAAACAGCGCATTTATTTCGCCACAAAATTCAGTGCCTTTTCATAGTTGTCAATCCAGGTGCTCTTCACTTTTCCCTGTGCGTTAAAGCCGCTGTTCAGCGCAAAATCATATCCAAATTCGGCGCCTATCATACCACCTGCAAGGCTGCCGCTGGCACTGCCCCGCATGCCCACGTCTGCAAACTCGTTGTTCTGGTCCCACACCACGTAAAACTGCTGCTTGATGGAACCTTCTGCCATGCCTTTCCATTTCCCTGAAATGCCGCCGCCAACATAAAGCGTGGAAGTGCCGGTCTTCAGTTTCTTTTCCATACCCACATGAATCAGTTTGTACACATCCGCCTCTACGTTGAACGCCTGGCAATCGGCCTTCACTTTGGCCACCAAAAATGAAACGTTCAGCTTCAGCCACGAAGGACAATTCAAATCAATGTTTCGCGATGATTCAATCAGGCTTTTTGCTTCCTCACTGGTTAGCTTCGATGTGTTGCAGGTCATGTATGGGTCGGGCAGGTAATAGCTTTGAATGGCACCCTGCAAAAAGCTGAAGTAATTGGATACAGTGAGGTAAACCAGGATTTTATTTCCCGGGGAGGGATCAAGCTGCACCGCACTGATCAGGCCATTGATGTATTGCTTGTAGTTGGACTGTGCATCCTTGATCTTTGCCGACACAAAACTGTTGTATTCGTTCATGTATTTGTCGATCACCGGCGTTTTCAGATCGCAACAAATTTTTTCCTGCGCAGCAAAATTGCCAAAGGGATCAGTCGGACATTTGATCGCTTGCTCTTCCTTTACCATGTCTTCACCCAAGCGGGTCAGGTAAGGCACGTCGTTTTTTTTGATGATGCCGAGAAGGGGGATGTATTGGTCACCCAAATCGCTGATCAATTCATCCACCAACTCTTTGTACCTGCCATGATAGCGCTTGCCGTTCTCGATACTTTGCTCCGGCGAAACTTCCGCGGCTTTCGTCCAGAACTGCCACTCTGCTTCCAGCGACTGCAGCAGGGATTCCTGTTCTTTCAACCATTCTTTTTTTTGCAAAGAGCTGGTGGGTGGATCGGGAAGTTTAAATTTTGTCAGGCTGATCTCGGAAAAGAAATCACGGTTGTCGGCGCCATCCATCCGCATTTTGTTTTTGCGAAGAGCCGCCAGGTTAATCTTATCGCGTTGGCCGGATTTCACAAGGTAAGCCAGCGAGGATTTTCGTTGCCCTACCTGGAACTCTTTTTCAAAATGCTTCAGGGCATTGGCCACATCGTTGCCAAACAGGTAGATCAGTGCCATAGAGCGGTTGGCTTCGGGGTGCAGGTCGTCAAACTTCAGGCAGCGTTGAAAAAAATCTTTCGAGCGGGCCAGGTCGCCCAGTCCCAAAAAAGCCTGCCCCAGGTTGTTCAGCAGCATACTGTTTTCGGGATGTTCGGCCAGGCAGTGCTGCAAAATCGGAATGGCCTGGTGCTCCAGTCCCGACATGTTCATTACGGCTGCCAGGTTGTTCCAGCCCTGCACATTGGCAGGATCTTTCTGCGCTCCTTTCATGCCCAGCAACAACGCCGATTCGGGCTTGCCTTCATACAGCGCACCAATGGCACCGGCCTGTATTTCTTTTACCGATTTGGAAGCCACAAAAGCGTCTACTTTTTGTACTACCTGCGGCCCTGCGGCGGTTTTGAGGGCGGCTTCCATTTTCGAAACATCCTTCAACATTTGCTGCCGCGTAGGCGGTGCGGAAG
>DATKHJ010000212.1:0-4309 GCA_035510335.1 Flavisolibacter sp.
ATATTTCCGTCAACATTTGTCTATTGTCGTCGTGTGCTGTCGCCTACAGCTACCGGGTAGGCCGGACGCCGGTCGCCCCAAAGCCAGGGACCTGCATAAGGGCTTTTTCCATTTACACCAATCGTTGCTTCACTGGTGCCCACACCTGAAATGGAAGTCCCGGTTCCCACAGCTCCGCTGCCATAGGCCGTGCCTGGTGTGGCGGATGTGGTGCTGCGCAACAGAATGCGTCCGTTGGCAATACCGTAGGTTGCCTTCGGCATGCCTATGATTGGTTTTGCATCCGTTGGTAGCGGCGCACCGGCTGAACGAAGATTTAATGTATTTACAGTTGGGTCAGCAATTTGCAGCCGCCCGTTAGCTGCCGGTGCGTACGCTGCGTTGGTTGTTGTACTGGTAAGCACAACAGCCGTATCTTTTGTCACTGCCTTTTTTGTTTTAGCGGCTTTTGCCGCCGTCTTTTTTACCGCTGATTTTTTCGCTGGTTTAGTTTGTGCTTCGGCGTTTACAAGAAAGCACATCGAAACAATTCCTAACAACACAATCCTTTTCATAAAATATGTTTTGATGTTGCTAAACATGCTGCAAAGGCATTGCCACAATTATGGATGGGCTGTTGGTTGGGAACCCAACAATTACTACTTAAACAGGTACAATATTTTATTGCCTACATGAAAGAATGAATATGAAGACGATTAAAGTTCCGTTTAATGGAAAGGGACGCAAAGTGCAATACAAAGTAGAAACGATTGACATGAGCATGACGCCTGTGGGCTTTTTAAATGCGTATGCTGTTTTTATTGACGATCCGGAGCTGCAGGGGATAATTGGGGAACATTTTACCATTCTGCACAACCCCACTGTTAGCGTTATGCCTTTGTACGAAATAAAAGTTTCGGGCAACATTGAAGAAGTGAATCTTAAAAAAGCAATTGCCCAGCAAATCATGAACAACCCGACAGAATAAAAAAAGGTGCGATTCGCACCTTTTTTTATTGACACCTTTTTACGGATTGCCCAGTGTTTCGTTGCTGCCTTCCGTACCACGGTTATTTTCCGAACGCTGACCGGTATTGCCTTGTTCGTTTTCTGTTGAAGCGCCACCGGTTGGACTACCATAATCGGGTACCCGGGCACCCGGTTCGTTTAGCGTTGGGTTCTCTCCCGCCTGCTGATTTTCGGGCTGCGTGTTTTTCTTTTCTTCCATAGTTACTCTTTTACTGATAGCGCATCAAAAATCATTCTGCGTTTTACCGCAACTTATTTTTCCTTGCCCCAGTTGCTCTCCATCTTTTTATATTGCTTTTTGCTGACGGTCGATTTTTTCTTGCTTTTTGAATCGCCGCGGCTTTTGTGGGCATTGATGTTATTGACCAACGAATTTTTTACGCCAAGTTTGTTCTTTTTTGTACTGGCTTTTTTCGCTGCGCTTTTCCTTGTAGCAGACTTTTTTGTTGCGCCTTTTTTGGTAGCACTGCGTTTAGTAGTACTGCGTTTGGCAGAACTTTTCTTTGCAGCACTTTTTTTTGCGCCTGCTTTTTTCGAGGCTGTCTTTTTAGAAGCTGCTTTCTTTTTTGTCGCTGTTGCCATATCTCTTTTTGAATAAAAGAACAAGGAACGTACCTAAAGCAGCCTGTTGAAGACTTAGCAGAAAGTGGCCACCCTTGTTCAACAATACGCTACTCGTATTGCGTCCACCATTGGCTGTTGTATGGCTTACCAATAAGTGTGATGGTTTCGCCGGGAGTTGGCAACAAAAGCGACACTTGCTTTTGTGCTGCGGCAGCAAGTAGTCGCTCTACCGGTTCTTTCCACGGGTGCATGGCCAGGTTAAACGTTCCCCAATGAATAGGCAGCAACAGCGGGTTGCCGAGGTCAAGCGTTGCCTGCACGGCATTCTCCGGGCCCATGTGAATGCTTTCCCAGTTTTCATTATAGGCGCCAATTTCAAGCATGGCCACATCAAACGGACCCAACTTCTCCCCTATTGTAGCAAAGCCATTGAAGTAGCCTGAATCGGCCCCAAAAAATACATTGTGCGTAGTGCTTTTAATGGCAAACGATCCCCACAAGGTTTTGAATCGATCATTGATCCACCGGCCGGAAAAATGGCGGGCCGGGACAGCTGTAATAGTTACTCCATCCAGTTCTTTTGTTCCCCACCAATCCAGTTCGGTCACCAGGCTTTCTTGCACGCCCCAATTGATCAATCGCCTTCCAACGCCCAGCATTGTAATAATGGGAATGTTTGCCTGAACCAATTGCAGAATACTTTTCTTGTCAAGGTGATCGTAATGATCGTGTGAAAGCAGGATGCAATCGATTGGCGGAAGCTGCTCAATTTGAAGCGGGTTGGCAAAAAATCGTTTGGGACCGAAATACCGGAACGGCGAAACGCGGTTGTACCAAACAGGGTCGGTTAAAAAACGTTTGCTTCCGGTTTCAATCAACAGGCTTGAATGGCCCAACCAGGTTACCCGAAGTGCATCGGTTGGCAGCTTTTGCAGCAAGGCAGTATCAACCGTAAACGGGCCGAGTGGTGTCTTTGGTTCGCGGCCTGGGTGCTTGCCAAAAAAATCCCGCATGACTTTAAAAAAAGCGCCGGGCTTCATCATTTCCGTTGGCACCGGGTTCAGGTAAATCTTACCATTAAAATGTTGGGTGGAACGCATGCTTAAAATTAAAAAGGGAATGATCTGTTTCATTCCCGTCCTGTATCGATAACCTGCTTCGGACGATGATTAACAACCGCCCAGCAACCAGTAAATCAACACAAACACGATGATTGTTCCAAAACAACCGCCACCTAATTTACTGGCACCATATCCTGCTATTAAAGCTCTTAACCATCCTGGCATATTCAAATGTTTTGCTACAGAAATCAAAAAACTGTGCCATAACAATAGCCTCGTTAGCTATGCTTTGTTAGTTCCGGCTTTGTAACCGGGCTATTGTATTGCTTCCTGATGCCCAGTGAGGTGTTTGTTTTCACCCGGAAATCTTTGTGGGTCATTTGCCAGCACTCGCCGGTTTCTTTTACAATAATGGTGTACAGTGTATCGGCATGCGGACCGTAATCCATCATGTACCAGATATATCCATCGCCGTAGGCGGTGGTTACTTCAAGCGGCTCCTGAAATTCAAGCGCTATCATACTTTCTTTTTCTGATACAGTGGAAAAATAATGCCACTAGCTCTTCTGTAGATGGAAAAATGAAAGCGCTATTGCATTTGTTGAACAAAGCGCTATTCTCAGGGAAAAAGCAAAACGGTTTGCCGGTTTGCCTGCGGCGAAATGGGATGTTTGTGCCGCCGTTTGCCCAAACTTTCCAGCAGCAGCCGCTCCGCTTTTTTTGAAGTGCGATACAGTTTGCCGAATGAATCGGAGAAATAAGGCTCAATACAGCCATTGGAAAGAAGCATTTCGAACTCCTCCCGCTCGAGACGATGATTACCGCAGATTACAACATCAGGGAAATAGTAGTAGCATTGGATCGTTTGATTGTACACCCGAACCAGCAAGCGAAGCAAGGATGGATCAGTTACTGCCTTGTTCATGAAGTTTTTCCGCGGAAGCAAGAATGTTACAGAAAAAATAGTGCCGTACCGCTACTGGCATCTTTTTTCGGGTTTGTTTAAAAACGTGTAATCATGGACAAAGACAAAAAATCACGCGGTGGCAGTCAAAGTAGTGAAGGCCGCAGCACTGAAAATGTTAGCGACCGCCGCCAGACAGAACAGCCCGGCACACCCAGCAAAAGCAACCGGCAAACTGGCGGCAGCAATCGCCACGAAAGAGACGACTCGAACGGCGGCCCTGAAAAGAACACAACAAAAAAAGGAGCAAACAGCATTTAGGTGAGCAGTCAGTGGTGAATGGTGAATGAAAAGAAAACGCTATTTACCATTTGATGAAAGATTGGGAGGAATCAATTAAAACAATTCCTGGGAAATCACTGCAGCTAAGGCAGTGATTTTTTGTAAGGCAAATTCATGATTTTGTTTTCAGTGCAGAGGCCTTAAATTTAGCCTCTTGTTTTTACCGTATGCGAGTTGTTGCCATTCTTTTTGTTGTGCTTACGCTGGTTGCCAATTTTGTTTTCAACAACATTACTTCGCTGGTGGTAGCCATCCTGTCGTTCCCGGTTTTTCTTTGGGCCTTGCTGAAGAAGAAAAAACGCCGCAATCCTCCGCCACCGGTTTCTCAACCTGCAAACCATACAGAAGACCGGTTTGAATAATGCACAAAAGTATAGCTAGCGATATGGGAGATTGATTCATTGTTATCATCTCCTACTAAACTTAAATC
>DATKHJ010000213.1:0-10631 GCA_035510335.1 Flavisolibacter sp.
TATTTGCGTGATGAAAGAAAACACCGAAAGGTGTTGGAAGAACAAAAAATGCAACTGGAAGTAGAAAAATCACAAGCCAATCTCAATTTTCTGAAGGCACAGATCAACCCGCATTTTCTGCACAACACGCTCAACTTTTTGTACGCCAAATCGCTGCCTTACTCTACCGAACTTTCAGAAGGCATCCTCACACTGTCGGATATTATGCGCTATGCCTTAGGCCCTGCTGCAAGCGATGGCAAAGTGGCGCTGAAAGACGAGATAGAACATGTGCGAAACGTTATCAAAATCAACCAGCTTCGTTTTTCCAATAACCTGAACGTGCATTTTGATGTGACCGGCGTGGTTAACGGCGCTACCATCATTCCGTTTATTCTCATTACCATTGTTGAAAATGCGTTTAAGCATGGTGATTTAAAAAGTGGTCAACATCCCATCGACATTAAACTGAATGTAGAAAACGGAAAACTGTATTTCTTCTGCCGCAATAAAAAGAAGGCCGGCCCCAAAGAATTATCAACGGGTATTGGGTTGAACAACATTAAAAAACAGCTTGATCTTACCTACGGCAGAAATTATGCGTTGAATGTAAAAGACGAAGCCGAATTTTATACCGCGGAACTAACCATTATCCCTGTATGATTAATTGCTTAATTGTTGACGACGAACAGCACGCCATCGACATTTTGGTTCACTACGTGGGCCAAACGCCTTTTTTGCACCTGGTAGCATCGAGCACCAATCCCATTGAAGCGCTGCAGATTGTAAACACGCAAAAGATTGATCTGATCTTTTTGGATATTCAAATGCCGGAGCTCACGGGGATTGATTTCATAAAAGCCATCCAGGGAAAAGCCGATGTAATTTTAACCACGGCTTACAGCGAGTTTGCGCTGGAAAGCTATGAGCTGAACGTGGTGGATTATTTGTTGAAGCCCATTCGCTTTCCCCGTTTTTTGCAGGCTGTACAAAAAGTAGCCAACGAAGCAGCAGAACAATCGGAAGCGCAACCCGTGGAGCTGGAAGACGATTACATTTTTGTAAAAACAGAATCGAAAGGAAAGCTGCTGAAGATTAACCTGAACGAGATTGACTACATCGAAGGCATGAAAAATTATGTTGCCATTTATTGCAACAGCAAAAAAACCTTGGTGTACACCAGCATGAAAGAATTGGAAGAACGCCTGCCGCACAAAAGCTTCATCAGGGTGCACAAATCGTTCATCATTCCCATTGCCAAAATCACCGGCATTGAAGGCAATTTGCTTCGCCTGAAAAATGTAACGGCGGAAGTGCAGATTGGCGAAAGTTACAAGAGCGACTTAATGGATATTATCCGGAACAAGATGATTCAATGATTCAGGTGAGTAATGAATGGTGAATCGTGAATAAAAGAAGCCTTTCCCTTTCATACTGTCGAACGATAGGCAGTGATCATTGGAAATACCAATTGCCGTTTGACGATTCACGCTTGTCGTCCCTACCTCTTTGCAAATGGCTCGTTTCCCGTTGCTGAAACAACGTTGTACTCCAGCCGCGTAGCTGTCTGGTGATCGGGAACGGAAACGGTTTGTGTTTGTTTGGATTTAATGTTGCTGAAGCTGATGGTGCGTTTGTCAAGTTGGTCGCCATCATCGTTGTAATACACCACCTCCACCACCGCTTTTACAATGGTTTCGCTGCTGTTGTTTTTTAAGCTGGCTTTGGCGCCTTTAATGCCCATCATCCAATCGTTCGGAATCTCAAACCTCACCGTCACCATCTGCGCTAAATTCGATCCGGCTTCTCGGCGCACAGCCCTGCGTTCGCCACCCGCTTCTTCCACCGGTTTTGCTTCTTCTTTCTCCGGCTTTTTGCGAAAGAGATCGGCAATTTTATCACGCAGCTTTTTCTTTTCTTTCGGCGCTTCAGCTGTTACTGGTTCGGCGTTTTTTGCTTCTGCAGCAGGCCGGGTTTCTTCAACAACCGGTGCTGCCTCGTCTTCTACCACAGGTTCGTTTACAACAAATGTTTCCCGCTGACTTTCTTGTGTAACAGAAGTTGCTGTTTCAGGTTTTTTCTTTGCGGTGGCAACGGTTGATCTGTCCTGTTTTTGTTTTGACGCAGCAAGTGGCGCCTTGTGAATTGCTGTCAATGCTGCTTCTACAGTATCGGCCGGCAATTCGTTTTGAGAAGGCACAAAGCTTTTTTGTGCTGCATCGTTAGCAGCCGTGCTTTTATCTGCCGGCTGCAACAACGCCCATGCGGCAAAAACACCAACCGCCAACAGGCAGGCCACCAAAACACCTTTTGCTGAAACACGGGCCGTTTTTGTTTTGTTTTGATACACCCAGTTGGTGTAATCGGTTTCTACATCGTTCAGGCTTCGGGCATAGTTTGTTTTCAGCTCATCCGGCTCATCTTTTTGGGCAGAAGCGAAGGCCGGCGTTTCGGCGCTGTAGGCCGGTTGAAAGAAGGACGGTTTAGGGGTTGGTTCTTCTTTGACAGGATTGGAAGGCATGGACACGAAGATTTTTTTCGGTCCTGCCGGTGGGGCTGGTTTTGCAACGGATGGCTGGATAGGTGCAGGCGTGGAGGACTGTTTTAAAAAAGACAGGTGAGGCTGTAGGGCCGGAATCTCCTGCGGGTAATACCAACCGGCGCTTCGCCCTTCAATCCAGATAAGATCGTAAGGCTTTAGGTCGAACTGCAGGAGTTCTTCCAGGCTGAATGGGCCGGTTTGCTGGTTGCTGCGAAGCAGGAGATAAACCTTTTGCATGGTCACGCGGTTTTAAATGGCAAGAGCTGTTTTCGCAAAACGTCTCAAAAACCGTTTTCGTATACAGCCTTTCCTTAAAGATTCGTGAAGAGATTTCGCTGACACATTGCCAAGGAGAGAATCCTTTAGCGGGAGAAGGTTGGGAAAGGAGTTGCCATTCCGCAACCCTTGTAGGTTTTTCCGCGGTGCGTAACGGTGACCTTGTTGGTGTAGATAAAATCGCTCATACCATCGCTGCAGAAATAAGGCAGTACTGCTACTTGCAGTGAGTCGCTACTGGCTGAATAAACACCTTCGTTTTTGCTTGAAATTTTTGCCCGCAGGGGTTCTGTCCAATCCGGCATGCTCAAAATAATCGTATCCTGCCTGTTAATTTCCACGCTCCAGAAAGGTTCGGTGCCGATGGCAAAGAGTTTCATGCCTTCGGCTTTTTTATCCATCCAAACTTTGTTGGAAGAAGCCAGTGTCATTTTGCTGAGCGAAAAGCTTTGCTTGCGCTGCGGACTGTAGTACTGCAATGTATCGCCATTCCATTTGTAACGGCCGCGGGCCAGTTGATCTTTATATAGCCAGATAAAACCTTGTGACGGCGCCCAGGTTCCTTCAGTGATGACGATGCTGTCTTTTTTCCCGCTGTATTCCTCCTGCAACCGAAAGGTGCCCGGATAAAAAGCAACGGTGTGAAGAATGTGCGTATTGCCATCGTAAGGATAACTAAATTGGTAAATGCCCGATGGTCTTTTAATAACCGGCACCACAGGTTTGGTAAAGGCGGTGTCTTTGGCAAAACTGGTGGTTGTATCGGCAACCGTTTCACTTTGCGAAGGCGCATTGGCGTGGGCAGGATCCGGTGACGGAGATGCCATGGCGACTTGCTCTGTTTCGTTGCCACAGGCCGCTATGGAAAACCAGCAAAGGAAAACCCACCACCGCATAAAATCTATTTAAAGAAGAGATGAAAAACTTGTGCCATTGAAAAGGCTGTTTTATTGCCGTTTTAGCTGCTTGAAAAATGGGGAATTTGTAAAACGAAAGTTGCTAGTTGTAGTTTATATGTGCCAGACAGCCTGGTAACAAACTCCCTGTTCTCGGCTTTCAGAAAGTAAAAAGCAGTTTCTTAAAGCCTTTTTCCCGGCTTGGTTGTACCAGCTAACTGGAATAAATTTGTTGAAAACAGCTTTATGGCAAACACAGTTGAGCAGGAACTGCAACATTACCTTTTGCAGTTAAATGAAGCGGAGAAAAAAAGTGTGTTGGAATTGCTGAAAACGTTTCTTGGCGAACGCAGCCAAAAAACTCAACGGATTACCTTGGACCAATACAATCAGGAGTTAGCGGAAGCAGAAGAACAATACAAAAATGGAGAGGTTATTTCGCATGAAGAATTGTTGAAGCAAGTGAAAGAATGGTAAAGCCAACTTACCAGATTGTGTGGACGACCCGTTCGCAACAACATCTGAAGCAAGCCTTCAATTTCATTAGCAAAGACTCTTTGCAAAACGCAGAAAAAGTAATCAACGCAATAGTGGCTGGCGTTGAAAAAGCTGCTACAAACCCTGAACATTATGGCAAGGACAAATACAAGAAAAATAATGATGGGACTTACCGTGCCTTTGAAAAATACCACTACCGTGTCTCTTATCGCTTTGCCGAAGCTACTATCCGGATTTTAAGAGTTCGCCATACCAGCATGGAACCAAAAGCGTATTGAAACATCCAACAAACAGTTCATTTTATACTATAATTCCGGCCTTGTAATCTGCCCTTTTCTTTAACCTTTTCTTGCCCAAAAAACATTCTTTTTCTACCACTTTTCTTTGCTAAAATCATTAGCTTTACAACCTAATAATTTTTAGAGAACAGGCGACGAAAAAGCCTAATTTTAAGTCACCATTCGTATTACAAAAAATCAAAATTATAAACATGTCAAACGCTGAAAAATTAAAAGCACTGAAGCTTACCATGGACAAAATTGACAAGGACTTTGGTAAGGGCAGTGTGATGATGATGAACGAACGCGGAGAGCAAACACAGGAAGTGGTTTCTACTGGTTCTATCGGGCTGGATGCAGCCTTGGGAATTGGCGGTTTGCCAAGGGGCCGTGTGATTGAGATCTACGGACCGGAAAGCTCTGGTAAAACAACCATCGCCACTCACGTGATTGCCGAAGCACAGAAGAAAGGTGGCATGTGTGCAATCATCGATGCCGAGCATGCTTTTGACAGCGTGTACGCACAAAAGCTCGGCGTTGATATCGATAACTTACTGATTTCGCAACCCGACTATGGCGAGCAGGCACTGGAAATTGCTGACCGCCTTATTCTCTCCGGGGCACTGGATGTGGTCGTAATTGACTCGGTTGCTGCTCTTGTACCAAAAGGCGAACTGGAAGGTGAAATGGGTGACAGCAAAATGGGTCTCCAGGCTCGTTTGATGTCGCAGGCCCTGCGTAAGCTGACGGCCACCATCTCCAAAACAAACACCATCTGTATTTTCATTAACCAGTTGCGTGAAAAAATTGGCGTGATGTTCGGTAACCCCGAAACAACCACCGGTGGTAACGCCTTGAAATTCTACGCTTCTGTACGTCTCGATATTCGCCGGATGACGCAGATTAAAGACGGTGAAGAAGCCATTGGTAACCGTGTGAAAGTAAAAGTGGTGAAGAATAAAGTGGCTCCCCCTTTCCGCGTAGCTGAATTTGACCTCGTGTTTGGAGAAGGTATCTCTAAAATTGGAGAAATTCTTGACATGGGTGTTGAAATGGGCATTGTGCAGAAAAGCGGTAGCTGGTTCAGCTACGACAGCAACAAGCTTGGCCAGGGCCGTGAAGGTGTGAAGCAACTGTTGAAAGACAACCCGGACCTTGCCAACGAACTGGAAGGCAAGATCAGGGCGAAGATTACCGAGATGCAAACAACAGCAACTGCCTAAATAAGTTATCCCGCCCAAAAGGCGGGATTTTTGTAACCACAGATTACACGGATTGTAGAAGGATTGCACGGATTTTTAAAGCAACACCATTCATTCCTTTGCAATTATTTTCTTTAAGAAAAACAAATTGCAGCTTTCAATTCGTGTAATTCGTCATTCAATCCGTGTCATCTTTTTAAAATCCACGAATTCCGTGATATGGCATTTCAACTTCAGGCTCCCTACAAACCCGCCGGTGATCAGCCAACGGCAATACAACAATTAACCGAAGGCGTACTGGCCGGCGAAAAACACCAAACGTTGCTGGGCGTTACCGGTTCGGGTAAAACGTTTACCGTGGCCAACGTTATTCAGCATGTGCAAAAGCCAACGCTTGTTCTTACCCACAACAAAACCCTGGTGGCGCAGCTTTATGGCGAGTTCCGGCAATTCTTCCCGGAGAATGCGGTGGAGTATTTCGTTTCTTACTACGATTATTACCAGCCCGAGGCGTACATGCCTACTACCGATACTTATATTGAAAAAGACCTCAACATTAACGAGGAGTTGGACAAGCTTCGTCTGCGGGCAACAACGTCTCTGCTATCGGGAAGAAGAGACATTATTGTGGTGGCTTCCGTGAGCTGTATTTATGGTATGGGCAACCCAACCGATTACGAAAGCGGGATCATCCGTATTGCCAAAGGCGAAAAGCTTTCCCGGCAGGGGTTTTTGCATTCGTTGGTGAATTCGCTTTACAACCGCACCTCTGTTGAGTTTACCCGCGGAACCTTCCGCGTTAAAGGCGACACGGTTGACATCAACTTGCCGTATGTTGATTTTGGCTACCGCATTACTTTTTTTGGCGACGAGATTGAAGAAATTGAAAGCATCGATGTACAAAACAATAAGCGCATTGGCAAGCTGGAGAACGCCGCCATCTTCCCCGCCAATTTATACGTAGCGCCAAAGGACATGATCCAGAACGTGATGTACGAGATACAGGACGAAATGCAGGCGCAGGTAGAATACTTTAAAGGCGTGGGCAAGTTTATTGAAGCGCAGCGCCTGAAAGAAAGGGTGGAGTATGACCTGGAAATGATTCGTGAACTGGGTTTTTGTAACGGCATTGAAAACTACTCCCGCTTTTTCGACCGGCGACAGCCCGGCACACGGCCGTTCTGTTTGCTGGATTATTTTCCGAAAGATTTTTTATGTGTGATTGATGAAAGTCACCAAACCGTACCGCAGGTGAGTGGTATGTATGGCGGCGACCGCAGCCGAAAGATGACGCTGGTGGATTATGGCTTCCGTCTTCCCTCCGCATTAGACAACCGCCCGCTGAACTTTCATGAATTTGAAAATTTACTGAACCAGGTGATTTACGTAAGCGCCACGCCTGGCGATTACGAACTGGAACAAACCGGCGGTGTTGTGGTAGAACAGGTTGTTCGACCAACAGGGTTGCTGGAACCACCCATTGATGTTCGTCCATCTGTAAACCAGATTGACGACCTGCTGGATGAAATTGACAAGCGGGTGAAAAAAGGCGACCGTGTGCTAGTGACAACACTCACCAAACGCATGGCGGAAGAAATGGATAAGTACCTGAAACGAATTGATATTAAAAGCCGCTACATCCACAGCGATATTGATGCATTGGAACGGGTGGAGATTTTGAGGGATTTGCGCCTGGGCAAGATTGATGTGCTGGTTGGCGTAAACCTGTTGCGGGAAGGATTGGACTTACCGGAAGTTTCACTTGTTGCCATTTTGGATGCGGACAAAGAAGGCTTCCTGCGTAACGAACGATCACTGACGCAAACCGCCGGTCGTGCTGCCCGTAACGCCGAAGGGCTGGTAATTTTCTACGCCGACCAGATGACCGAGAGCATGCAGCGCACTATCGATGAAACATCCCGCCGCCGCGAAAAGCAATTGGCACACAACACCCAATATGGCATTACACCAACAACGGTAAAAAAATCGATACAGCAGGTGATGGCGCAAACCTCCGTGCTTGACATTAAGGGCTACGATCCGGATTCGCCCTATGCCATTGATGAAATCCCGGTTGCCAAAGCCGCGGAAGACGAAGCAGAATACAGCACCATTCCGCAATTGGAAAAGAAAATTTCCTCTACTAAAAAAGAAATGGAAAAAGCGGCAAGAGACATGGACTTTATGGAAGCCGCAAGGTTGCGGGACGAAATGTTTTCGCTGCAGAAGAAGCTGGAAGGAATGAAAACATAGGTCTTGCATTCATTGTTTGCAAAGCAGGCGCTGTTCTCAACCGAAGTCTATTTTCCCAGCGTATTCACAATAACCAAAATAATTAAAAAGAAAAGCAAAATACTCACACCAGCCCCTATCAAGGCCCATTTAATACGGGCCTTTCTTTTTTCACCCTTAAGAAGATAAGCCACTAAAATGCCGAGCCCTAAAAAGAAAAATCCCAGGAAAAAACCACCTGCATGAAATTTTGCTGTGTCGTCGGCAATGGCTGCTTTGAAGAGCGCAATGTTTTGAATGCTACCATCAGGTTGTATAAGCCGCCGGAGTTTTCTTTGCTGCAGCTTAAAGCCAATCTTCTTAAAGAAAGACAGCTTTTGGCCTTGCAAAATCTCGAAATCTTTCACACTGATATAGGCTAAATCCATCAGCGAAATAGTATAACCACCATTGCCGACCGGCAGCTTGATGTCGCTTGCATTTAACATCGGATCAACTGGCGGTTCTGTTGATAAAAAAGACGCTTCACCTACAGCAGCGTACCCTGAAAAACAAATGGCGAAAAGGCCTAAAAGAAAAACAAGCTTCTTCATAAACAGTGTTGATGGAAGAAAATTACTAAAAACCCCAGCAAGCACTCTGCCTATTTGCCAACTGCCGCTAAGTAATTCTACTAAGCGTTTCTATAAGTATAAATTCTCTTTTCTCAAACTTCAGCACGCAGATTCTTGTATTTGCCCTGTTCTGCCAGTACATTAGGTGTTCAATCCAATTTTTATGAAGCAACTATCATTACGATTATTTGCTCCCCGTGGTTCGTTTTCATTGCTCACAGGCCGTATTCTTGCTTTTACAGCCAAGAAGGTTAACAACGTAACTACCTTTCCGCAACGGTTGGTAGGCCGCTGGCGCCTGTATCTCAATTATTGTCCTGAATGTAACTCCTGCGCACCCAAACTGCACCAGTGCGACGTTTGCCATGCCGATACAAAAGCTTACTTCGACTGGAACAAAGATGTTGAACGCAAATGGTGGACGAAGTATGCTGAAAAGCATCACATCATTTTATAACACTTTGGCACCGAGACAGCCGTTTTCTAATCGTAAAACACCAATTTATTTTTCATATCAAAAAGTCCCGCTATGGGACTTTTTTTGCAGCCGGCAAGTAATATTACGCTTCCGGCTAAGTGTTTCTGCCTAATTTTTTATCAGCAATTGCACTTTTGCTTTCTGCCTATTACATTAGCTTTCTAATCCGAATAAACTATGAAACGTCGCTACCGCTATCTGCTGAATTTTCTTTCGTTTGGTCTTCTGCTTTTTGCATTGTACCTGAACTTTGTTAAACAGGAACCGGTGGATGTTTCTGAAGCGCCAGGCAAAGCCCCTGCTGCTATTGAAAAGCAAACGGCTAAAGTGTCTGCCATTTCCAGCGCAGCCCATACATTCCAGTTACGATAATCGTCTTTTTTGCTTGTCACCCATACGATCGAAACAAATCCCGCCACGGCGGGATTTTGTGCGTTGCGGCTGTCCATCACTTACCTTCGTAAGCTATGGACAAACGTTTGTTTTTGCTGGATGCCATGGCCCTTATCTTCCGGGCTTACTACGCCTTAATTCGCAATCCAAGAATCACTTCCAAAGGAAAAAATACCAACGCCCAGTTCGGGTTTACCAATACGCTGGTTGATCTGATCAACAACCAAAAACCCACGCACATGGCGGTGTGTTTTGAAGGCGGACGGCCATCGGACCGGGTGAACGATTTTGCCGATTACAAAGCCAACCGGCAAGAGGCGCCAGAGGACTTGATGGCTGCCATGCCCGATATCAAACGCATCATCCAGGGCTTCAACATTCCCATTATGGAATACGATGGTTTTGAAGCCGATGACGTGATTGGCACATTAAGCAAACAGGCGGAAAAACTGGGTTACGAGGTGTACATGGTAACACCAGACAAAGACTACGGCCAACTGGTAAGCGACAAGATTAAAATTTACAAACCTGGCTACCAGGGCGGTGATGTGGAAATTATGGGGCCGCAGGAAGTGTGCGACAAATGGTGCATTCAGAATGTTGACCAGGTAAAAGATATTTTAGGGCTGATGGGCGATGCGGTGGATAACATCCCGGGTATCGCCGGTGTGGGACAAAAAACTGCCTGCAAACTGATTACCGAATACGGTTCAGTAGAGGCCATTCTGGCGAACGCCGATAACATCAAAGGCTCCCTGGGTGAGAAAGTACGGGCCGGGAAAGAAGCGGCAATTATGAGTAAAAAGCTGGCCACCATTATTACCGATGTACCGGTGGAATTTCACGAAGAAGACTTTCGCCTGAAAGACTGGAACAAAGAAGCCCTGCGTGATGTGTTTAATGACCTTGAGTTTAAAACCGTCATCAAACGTTTGTTGGGCGATGATGGGAGCGAAGCAACTACTCCTAAAAAGCAGGCTGCCGGTGTACAAACCGACCTTTTTGGCGGTGGCACAACAGAAGCAGAAGCACCCGAAGAAA
Organism: Flavisolibacter sp.; assembly: GCA_035510335.1. Classification (GTDB taxonomy): domain Bacteria; phylum Bacteroidota; class Bacteroidia; order Chitinophagales; family Chitinophagaceae; genus Flavisolibacter. The sequence goes on from DATKHJ010000213.1 coordinate 10,430, forward strand.
ACAATGTTGTTTCTCCCGGCAAAAACATCAGCAATGTTGAACACGAATACGAGTTGGTAGAAAGCGAAGGCGAGTTCAAAGCCCTGATTGAAGCGCTGGAAGGACAAACAGAAATTTCTTTCGATACAGAAACCACTGGTCTTGATGCCAACAATGCGAGCTTGGTAGGTATGAGCTTCAGTATTAAAACGCAAAGCGGTTG
>DATKHJ010000214.1:0-2079 GCA_035510335.1 Flavisolibacter sp.
ACTTTGAAAAAGCGCTGCCCACCAAAAAAGACCACATCGATATTGTGCAGTTTGTAAAAGAAACAGAAATTGACGCCCTGTATTACGAGAAGCCTTACTACCTGGCGCCGGAAAAAGGCGGTGACAGAGCGTATGCACTCCTGCGGGAAGCGCTGCAAAAAGAAGGGAAAGCAGCCCTGGGATTGTTCGTTTTTCACAAACGGGAATGGGTGTGCCTGCTCAAACCCAAAGATGATTTTTTGGTGATGCACCGGCTCCGGTTTGCCGAAGAGATCCGGGATACCCGGGGGTTGACGGCGCCGGATGTAAAGGTGAAAACCGAAGAGATAAAGATGGCTACCTCGCTCATTGGTCAGCTGACCAAACCGTTCAAGCCGGAGCAGTTCAGGGACGAGTATTCCGAAAAACTGCTGAAAGTGATTGAAGCGAAAGCAAAAGGAAAGTCGCCGGCGTTCAAACAAATGAAGGTCGTGCACAACACCACCACCGAAGACCTGATGGCGAAACTCAAAGCATCACTAAAACCCGCAAAAAAAGCCTCTTGAAACGTTGCCGTACAAAACCCCGTCGCTTAAAAGCAGCGGGGTTTTCTTCCGCTGAAAACGATTTTCCAAGGCTGTCAATTGCCTGTCAAACAGGCAATTCGTCGCCCGGAGAAAAGAGGAGGAAAGACACCTACGACGGTCATGCCTGCTCACCTACTTTATGTCACAGGTTTATCGAGGAATAAACGATTGGCTTCCCTTCCGATTTCAGAAATCAATTTGTGTTCAGCCGCTGAAAACGTCGACCGGTGCCTTGCTGGCGTTGGACAAACGCAACGGCACAAGCAAGTCCTCTACCCTGCGTAATGGAATACACAACCAACAGCCAGGTTTTTATCCGAAAGTTAGATCAGTTTCATCTATCGGAGATGGGCCCTAAAAGGATGAACGGAAAGCAGTGACCAGTTTGAATGGCTATCTTTACTGACCCTCCAAAACAATAAAAATCGTCTATGTTGTCCCGGCTGATCGTCTCCCTGTGTTTACTCTTTTATCTGCCATCTCAGGCGCAAGAAGGAGAGTGCCTTTTGAAAGCGATGCATGCAACGAATCATGGCCGGTGGTTTAACACGATGACCTTTGTGCAACAGACGGCGTTTTACAGAAATGATTCACTAATAAGAAAATCAACCTGGTACGAAGCATTGAGATTGCCACATGATTTGCGAATTGATTTCGACGACCTTTCAAAAGGGAACTATGTGCTTTATAAAAAAGATTCGACTTACCGCTTTCAAAACCATGCGTTGAGAAGTGTATCTGCCGATATCAATCCGTTCCTTTTTTTTATCGGAGGCATGTACTATATGCCATTTGATTCCGTTTTACACCTGTTGAAAAGCAAGGGCTACGACGTCAACAAAGGCTATCGCACGACCTGGGAAGGAAGGCCTACTTATGTCGTGGGAAGAAGCAGTGAGAAAGATAGCAGCAATTCCATTTGGCTTGATATCGAAAACCGCTGGTTTGTCCGATTAGTCGAGAAAAACAACCGGGGGCAAGTAATCGACGCCCATATGAAGGCGCACAGGAAACTACCAAAAGGTTCCTCCGAAACCAAGGTTGACATTTACGTTAACGGGAGCCTTGTGCAGGTAGAAACCTATGATCAGATCCGGACGGATGTGCCGCTGGATGATGCCCTGTTTGATCCTCTGAAGGCCGACAGTGTGAAGCATTGGTTCAAAAACGAGCATCGGTGATCCACCACCAGTCGTTTTAGTTCTTGTCATTTTAAAATGCCCTCTAACGAACTGTTGTCCGCTGCAACAGGGCAGGTTGCCCTTGTGTCCATTTGCCGATCACCTCTAAATTGAGCCCTTAAAGGTCTCATCGGCGCTTTACCCTGAGGTGTAGCAACGCTTACTAAACTTAAGCGAGGTAGTCTAAGCCCCCCCTAAAGGCAAATGGCTTTTGCCGCATAACCGGCAAAGTGGTTGCTGATGTCGTTGCCTGCAGCATGGACGTCAGCCCATGACTAGCGTTGGCGCAAACAATGCTGTGGGCAGCACCCGGATGTTACGCATATGGACCT
>DATKHJ010000215.1:0-11753 GCA_035510335.1 Flavisolibacter sp.
GGGTTATTAGGATATTATGATATTGACAATTCAACTCGAAACCAATATCTCACTATCCTTATATCTCCTCCCTTCACCGATTTTGAAATTTTCTTAGGATATTAAACCAGAACTTTCCACCATAAAGAGTCTGTCGGATGAAAAACCTCCTGTTAAGCAGTTTTATTCTTTTTTCATTTGCTGCTGCCGGGCAAGGCACGCAGGTATCCTTTGTCGATTTTCAGCGCAGCCTTCCACGGCCGCAAATTGCCATGCAAAAAAAGCTGGACACGCTGCAAAAGCAATTTTCTGCTAAAGGGTTGCAGTGGCCGGCAAAGTACATGTACATCCGCTCGTTTAAGTACGATGCGCAACTGGAAGTGTGGGTAAGCAACAGCCGCAAAGAACCTTACAAGCTGTTTAAAACTTACCGTGTTTGCGCATTGGCCGGTTCGCTGGGACCAAAGCGGGTGCAAGGCGATTACCAGGTGCCGGAAGGTTTTTACTACATCAACGAGTTCAATCCTAATAGCAATTACTATTTATCGCTTGGGTTGAATTACCCCAACGCTTCTGACAAAATTTTAAGCGACCCGGTGAAGCCCGGCGGTGAAATTTACATTCATGGCAGTTGCGTAACAGTTGGCTGCATTCCGCTGACCGATCCGTTGATCGAAGAGCTGTACATCTTGGCAGCGCATTCAAAAGGAGCGGGGCAGGACTATATTCCTGTTCACATTTTTCCCATTCGTTACGAGAGCAAACGCAGCGTTGATTACCTGAATACGTTGTCAAAGAACGATGAGAAGTTGAAAGCCTTTGCCGCCAAGCTGGAAGCGGTTTACGATCATTTTGAAGTAACCCGCCAGTTGCCCGTGATTATGACGGATAATTTTGGCGAATACCAGTTTGATGGTTTGTCGAAAAGGGTGCAGGTAGCGCCGGTTGAAAAACCAAAGCGGGTTCCGGTGCAGCACCGGGTACGAAACATTACCAACCTGGCCGATGTGGTGCTGCAATGGCCGCAGTTCCAGGGTGGCGGACAAAACTTTTTGAAGTACCTCGATCAACTCGGAAAGGCATTGGCGCCTTCGCTGCCACAGGGTACAACAAAAGCCAACGTGGTGGTAGAGTTTATTGTTGATACCGATGGCGTTCCCGTCAATTTTAAAGTGTTGCAAGGCGTGAACGAAGAGTTTAATGACCACCTGATTACGCTGATGGAGAAAATGCCAGAATGGACGCCGGCCGTTCTTGACGATAAACCCGTGCCCAAGAAAATCAAACAAAGCTTTTTTATTGAAAAATAGGAGCGTTTAAACACCTTATTCAAAAGCAGCCGGCCGGCTGCTTTTTTTTATTTCGTAAATCTACGTTTCGGGCAGCAGTAGATTCGCTTGGTGGCTACTCGGTGGTTTACCCTATGCTACGTATTTACCATAAGAAAAAATTAGGGCAAAAGCTCCATTGTCTGGCAACGCTAACCATTCTATTTTTGTATCAACAAAACGAAAAACCAATATCTCATCCGAAAAGCCAAAACCAACTTGTTCCTATTGAAAACCGAAAAATCCAGTATCGTTTAGAAAACCAGTTCTTTAAATCCAATCTCTATTGAAACCCGTTTTTAATCAGTATCCAGAGAACCCGTCCCGTCCTATTGAAAACTAACAGGCGTCCAATCAAGAATGAAAAATCCGACAAAAAAACCTAAAACCGCCTGGAAATAATTATCCCCGCCAAAAGCGGGGATTTTTTTTAGATGTCTTTCTATTCTCAAGCTGCATAATTCCCTTTTTGAAAAGGCTCGTTTTTTTTGATGGTGAGCCGCGGCTGCAAATTTTTCATTGTCAGCTTTTTCAGTTTCTCCGACGTATCGTAAGCCATAACCGAAACCGGTTCTTCGTCTTCCTGCTGGTAAAATATTTCAATGATGAGGTCCTGTAGTTCATAAAGGTCAATGATAAAATTGCCTTCTGCTCGGGTGGAAAGAAATGTCCCTTGTTTTAAAAGCAGGTCGGCTTGTTCAGCATAAGTCAGTTGGTAAAAGGTAGAAATGACCATATGAATTCATTGTAGTATAAATATCGCACAGCAATTATGCCAGATAATTTGCCTAAGAAAGGCCAGTGAAACATAGTGAAACGGCATAAAAGAGTGGATTTTTGGTATCTGTTTGGGGAAAAGAAAAAAAGCAGCACAAGGCTGCTTTAAAGCATGTTATCAATACGATTGGCTGAGCTGCCCATCATTGCAAAACTCACTGACAGGCTGTCGGTACTTTTCGTATTTTAATTGGTAAGCTTGTAAATAAGGACGAGAACAAAAACAAAAATGGCGAAAAAAATAGAAGCTCCAGCTCTTTCTGAAATGTTGCTGTTGATATTCATAGCGTAAAATTTACGTGTACAGAAAAACGGAAATTTCAGAGGAAGTGGCTAGAATTTCAGAGGAGGGAGAGGACAAATGTAATGGCCAATCCTTGAAAACACAAGGGGGCGGCTAAATTCTTAGCCGCCCCCTTGCAAAAAGCTGCAAACTGGTTTATTCGCTTACTTCTTTTTCTACATGAATCAGCCGTCCCATGGCGTTCAAACCTTCCAGCACAATGCGAAAACGTTTGGTGACATCGTTGTTGTAAAAGCTGATGCGCAGTCGCTTGCGGTTCCTGTCTAAAATAACAGAAGGGTTCCAGTAAAGCGTTGTCCGCAGGTCATCGTAAGCATGCCGTTCGGATGTAGTGGCATAATCGGGTGAGTAAAATTCTTTCACCGGCGAATAACCCATCAGTTGCACATAACTCAGCCCCTTCACACGGGGATCGTCCTGGGTATCGCCGCCCTTGCGTGTATAAATAGAAATCACACCACCTCCACCACCGGAAACAATGCTTTCTCCCGGGCGGAAAACTTTAATGTAGGCGATGTCGCTAACCGGCGTTGACGAAATCATGTTGACATCGGTTTGCATTTCATTGAGGTAAAGCACAGGAGAGCCGCCGCGCCAGGAAAGCGAAGCCGAAGCGCCGCCACCGGATATTTGAAGGCCGGGCACCTTGCCTTGCAGGTACTGGAAAACATCCATGTATGCAGAGGCAAGCGGGTCGTTCACAAGATCAAAGCTTCGTCCATCGCCGCTGAATAATCCGCTCACATATTTTTCCTCCATTTTGTCCTTAGTTGTTTTTGCTCTTGCTGATACCGTAATGTTTTCCATCAGCTTGGAGTTGGCCAACAGCCGGCTGGCTTGTTGCGACATATTATTAATGCGAGTATTGCTATCAATAACAGCGGCATCAATAAACGGCAGGCTCAGTTTCGCAGAAGTGTCCGGCGCTACTCTGGCAAATGGTCTTCTCAGCCCGTTATCAACCAACAACATGCTTTTATCAAACGTCATGTTCTTTTTGTTGAAGTTGAAAAACAGCTTTGCATTGTCGTAAAAAACAAGTCCGTCCGAAAACACTTTGCCAGTGCGGTCAACCGGCAGGTTAACGAAGTTTTTGGCCGAATCGGCGGTTTGCAGAATGCCCACCAGTTGCAGGTCTGGTGAAATGTTGCCCGGCGACAAGCCGGCAATTTTTCCGTTAAAGCTTAGGTAGTTGCTTTCCTTAAAACGATGCGGCGTTGTTTTACCGGCCAATACATTTTCCCAGTTGTAACGGCGCCAGCCATGCGTCAGCATTACCAGGTCAAGGTGAAGAGGAACACTGTCCCTGTTGCTGTAAAAATAGTAGTAGGGGTCATTCACCTTTCCACGCAGGTCGGCTGTCAGCAAAAAGCGGCTGATGATGTTATCGGCCATGCTATTGGACTTGTGAAGATTCGCATCGGTAATAGACAGCGAAAGATTGGCCGGCATGGAATCGGACATGCTAACCTCCACTTGGTTCAAACCGCGTTTGGTAAAATTTTTCTTGGTAAAGTAGGCGTCGCCATCCATCTCGTACTCGCGGTTGTTGACAAAAGCTATTCGCTCAGCAACCGGTTTGTACAAGCTATCAAAAACCGTTACCTGCAAAATGCCGGTTGGTAATGTTTCGGTTGGAAATAAGCCTGCTGCCGACACCCGGTTGTGCAGGTTTACATCGGCGCGGAAAGCAATTTGCTGGTTGATGTAACCAATCACATGCACCCGCTTAAAGGCATCCGGCACATCGGCGCTGCGAAAGAGACTAAAGCGTTTGCCTTTTGGGTCATCGCTAATCTTGAGTACAAGCCCTTGCGGTGTTGCCAGGGGCAGGGGCGTGGTGGTTGATTTGCCGCTGCCTTCTTTCCAAACAGCCGAATATGTTTTCCCTTCTTCCGGTATAAACTGGACAAGCCCCATCCCGTCGTGCAACGTGGCAAAATCGGCTACTTTGGTTCCTTTGTTCTCAACAATGCTTCCGGAAATGTTTTTGGGATTCTCCTGCGGGTCAGTTGCATGAAAAGCCACCGTATTGGAAACGCCGGCCACCATGTTGCCGCCTTCGGGAAGAAATTTGACAACCGTTGTTGCGCTTGAAGGCAGCGTTTTTTCGGGCTTCTTTTTTGGCAGTAAAAGACGAATGGCTTTTGTAAAAAGAAAGCTCGTATCGCTGTTTAACATGGTGGTGGTATAACCACGGAAATAAACAACCGGCGTTTTAAAATTGGAGTCAAGATCAAAGCTTCCGCTGGCGCCGGAAAAAATAACCGGCGCTGTTCGTTGTGCTATCACTTTGCCGTTTTCATCAATCAGCTCCGCATAAAAATTTTTGCTGTTTTCTGAGAGTTCTGCGCCAGCTAAAAGATAGGCTTTAAACCAGACTGTTTCACCCGGGTTGTAATAGCTCTTATCAAAATGTACATAGGCTTTTTCCTGCGGATCGTGAAGGCGCTGCACCAGTAATAAGGAATCGAGTTCCTGCGAAAAACTGGCGAGGGAGAAATGAAAAAGAAGAAGGAGTATGGCAATTATTTTTTTAGTGAACCGGTTCGTTAGCATAGCGTAAAACTAAATTTAATCGGGTATGAAAATAACACCGAAGTGGCAATTGCTTTGAGGGAATGTTTTGTTGCGGGAGACAGGTAACAAAACAAGAAAGGTTCACCGCAGTGAACCTTTCTTGTTTATGTGTGCCCCGGAACGGACTTGAACCGTTACTCGCATTGCTGCGAACAGGATTTTAAGTCCTGCGTGTCTACCAATTCCACCACCAGGGCCCGAAGTTTCAATCATCAGCAACACGAATGTTGTGAACCATGAACCTCAAAAAAAATCCTCCGCGAGGGAGGAAGTTTTAGAGCGGAAGACCGGGCTCGAACCGGCCACCCCGACCTTGGCAAGGTCGTGCTCTACCAAATGAGCTACTTCCGCTTTTTTATCTGTTTGTGTAAGAGCTGTAAGAGGTTGCAAAAGTAAGAGTCTCAGCGATTGCAACAAAATAATTTTTTAAAAATTATTTGTACTGCGGTGTGTACTTCGTGCTTTCCTGCACGGTTACTTTTTCAGGGCCGCTGGCTTTGAAATCAACCGTTGATAATTTGTAACAAGTGCCAAATGCAAACGCTACCAAACAAGCAAGCGACAAGTAAAAAAGAAACGCAGAAGAAGATACCCAGCTGTGTGTAAAGTCACGGTCCTGTACTTTCTGCAATTCTTCCTGGTATTCTGCCTGACGATAATCCATGTTTCGAATTTGTGGTGCAAAAATAAGGGGATTGCGCAATGAGAAAAACCTACTGCAAAGATTTTTTCTTCACGATGGAAGAAAATGTTTTTTTCTTCTTGCCAAAATGCTCCCACACCACGTTGCCTTGGTAAACGCCGCGTAAGCTTTTTAGCGGCCTGCGTTTTTTGGGCATCCATTTTTTGTTGCCAAATACCAGCCAATAATAAAACGCAAAATGCGCTTCAATAATCGAAAGGAAATAGCCGCCATCACCTGCCAGCAAACCTTTCAGCGCCGATACCTGGTCAAGCATCATGCGGTAGGGAATCTTCCACCACTTCTCTGCCCACTCCAAGTTTTTTGCCAGCATGATTTGGTTGTTGCGGAAGTTGAGAAAGGTTTTTTTTGAATTGCCTCTTGGCAACGTACCGCCACCAACATGGTAAACCACCGATTGCGGACACACAAAAATTTTATAGCCCGCCAACTGTATGCGCCAGCACAAATCAATCTCTTCCTGGTGGGCAAAAAAGTATTCATCAAAGCCTTGCAATTGCTGATAGACTTTGCTTTTTATTACCAGGGCTGCACCGGTTGCCCAAAACACCTGTTGGGCATCGTTGTATTGGCCGTTGTCTTCTTCGCATACGTCAAAGATGCGGCCGCGGGCAAAGGGGTAGCCAAAGGCATCCAGCCAGCCGCCGCCGGCGCCGGCATATTCAAATAACGCTTTGTTTTTGTAAGCAAGAATTTTTGGCTGGCAGGCCGCATGTGTATCATCGCTTTCCAGCAAGGCAACAACGGGTTCCAGCCATGCTGGCGTTACTTCCACATCCGAATTCAGTAATACATAATAATCTGCTTCCACCTGCTTTAGTGCTTCGTTGTAACCTTTGGCAAAGCCATAGTTTTTTGGCAGCAGAAGCAATTCAATGGCGGGGAAGTTTTCTCTCAGAAATGTAACCGAATCATCGGTGGAAGCATTGTCGGCAACCACAATGCGCAGGTTGGCGTAAGTTGATTGAACCACCGAAGGCAGAAACTGTTGCAGGTGCCGTTTCCCATTCCAGTTTAAAATAACAATTGCAACAGATGGTAGATTCAAGTAGCCACAGGTTTCGCCAAAAATAAGGGAAGCGACAACAAGTACGAAGTACGAAATACAAAGTACGAGGTGCGAATGTTTGCATTCAGCAGTTCGTCCTTCAAACTTTGTACTTCGTACTTATCTTTCCCTTATGTTTCAACAGGTTTTAAACTGGCGTACGTTGCTGGCGCTGATTGCAATTCTCATCGTAAGCGGTACAGTGTGGTACTCTTCTTACCTGGCCAATAAAATTGAAAAAGACGAACGCGAAAAAGTAGAACTGTGGGTGGAAGCCGGCAAGTCGTTGCTGAACCCGGCCAACCAGGACATTCGCCTGCCGGCACTGATCACCACAAAAAACCGGATCCCCATTATTGAAGCAACCGAAAAAGACAGCATTATTCAATGGGTGAATCTTGATTCAACAGCGGTGGAAGATGGCTGGGCCAGCGGCGATACATTGAAAGACCCGAACCAAAATACCTACCTGCTTGCAAGACTTGATGAATTTCGTTCAGCAAAACTTACGGTGGAGTGGACCAACCCGCTGGACTCCACGGAACGCAACCGTTATTATTATGGACAGTCGCAGTTATTAAAAGAAGTGCGGTACTACCCGCTGGTGCAGTTGTTTGTTGTGGGGCTGTTCATCTTTATTACCATCCAGGCCATTCGCATTTCGTACCGCTCCACGCAAAACGGTGTTTGGGCAGGCATGGCAAAAGAAACGGCGCACCAGTTAGGCACGCCGGTATCGTCGCTGGAAGGTTGGGTTGAGATATTAAAAGAAACGCATCCGCACGAGGAGTTTGTGCCGGAGATTGCCAAAGACGTGAACCGCCTGCGCCTTGTATCGGACCGCTTTGGAAAGATTGGCAGCACGCCGCAACTGGAAGAGCGGAACATAGTGGAGCAGGTAAAGCTGATGATGGATTATGTGCAGAAGCGGGCCGGCGGCCGTGTGGCGTTTGCCCTGAATACGGGAAGCGAAAACATAAGGGCAAACATTTCGGCGCCGCTGTTTGACTGGGTGATTGAAAACCTGTTGAAGAATGCGCTGGACGCCATGGAAGGTAAAGGAAAGATTACCGTGACCATGCAGGAAGCGGCGGCCGACGTGGTGATTGATGTAACGGACACGGGCAAGGGCATTAGCCGGCAAAACATTGGCAAGGTGTTTCAACCCGGGTTTACCACCAAGAAGCGGGGGTGGGGCTTGGGCCTTTCGCTTTCCAAACGCATTATCGACCAGTACCACAAGGGCCATTTATCGGTAAAACATTCCGAGGCAGGAAAAGGAACAACTTTTCGTATTGTTTTGAAAAAATAAAATTTACATTTGCGGCTCTTTGGAAGTTTACAGGTTCACTTGTTCACGGGTTTACAAGTTAGATTAACCAACTCGCGAACTTGCAAACAAGTGAACAGGTAAACGACAGGTTGCCCAGGTGTTGAAACTGGTAGACAAGCCACCTTGAGGTGGTGGTGCTCGAAAGGGCGTGCTGGTTCGAATCCAGTCCTGGGCACGAGTAAAATAGAAAACCCTTATCAGGCGTGAGTTTGATAAGGGTTTTTGCTTTTGGGGGACGTTCCGGGAGATATATCGCAAAGTCAATCAGGAACTTCTTCTTGTAGAATATTTTTTGTTTTACAAAGCCCTTGCTTTAGCCGGTTGTAGTTTATTCTTTGACCTGGCCTTTTTCTCAATAAATGATTCGTTCTTTATACGTCTCAATGAGCAACGGTTTTATGCCCTCTTTCAACAAATAGGCTTCCCGCCAGGAAACGAGACCGATTTGTAAATCTTCGTTGAAATAGCGTAATTTGATTTCTTGCTTCAGTTGCTATTGAATATTAATACAATTTGGAGCAAAAAGATGCGGATAATAACTGTTAACTGCAACCATTACGTGACACACCATGAAACTTCACGAAGCCATAGAAAAACTTTTACTGACTGCAGGACGCCCTATGTTGACAAGTGAAATTGCTGATGCTCTTAATCAAAACAAATGGTATCAGAAGAAGGACGGTTCACCTATTGACCCTTTTCAAGTTCATGGCAGAACTAAGAATTACGCTCATCTATTTAACCGTAATGGTTCCACTGTTTCACTAATTGGACAACCTCCAAATAAACAACCTGCATCTAAAGCAGAGAAAGTAAAACAAGCACTCAAACTCATGACGCCGATAAGCAGTAACAGTGTTAGTAATACGAAACTGCTGGAAAAGATTTTAATGAATGAGGAAAACTTTAGACCTGCTTCAATCATTGATAATATCGTTCCAGATAAAGCAGGACTTTACTGCATCCGCATCAGTAACACAAACAAATTACCTGCGCCCTTTGATAAACTTCTTGCCGTCAGAGAACACAACATCATTTACATTGGAATTGCATCATCAAGTCTAAAACGTAGATTTCTGTGTCAAGAACTTAGAGCAATTGGACACGGCACCTTTTTTAGGAGTATAGGTGCAGTTTTAGGCTATAGACCTATTCAAGGTTCATTGCGAGAGAAATTAAACAAGCGTAATTACACATTCTCACCGACAGATGAAACAAAAATCATTGGGTGGATTAATAAACATCTTATCGTCAATTGGGTAGAGACTGATATAGATTTTGATACTCTTGAAACCACTTTACTTTCCAAGTACCGACCATTACTCAACCTTGCTAAAAATCCTGCTGCACTTGCTGAATTGACAAAACTTCGTGCAGAATGCGTTACAATAGCGAACTGTCCTTAGTACGAAAGCATGGCTGCAGGCAACAATCGGTTTGGCGTTATGGCGGCTTTAAGGAATAAGCTTCGGTTTATGTTTCGCTATTGTGCTGCATATCCAACTTAACGAAACGCTATTGAGGGGTAGAAATAAACTTGTACATTAGTTCATTATTCGGCTCTAGCTGTTGGCGGACGAAACACAGAAATCCAGCCCATCGAAGAGCTGGTAGAAGTAAGCTGCAAGCTACAAACGCCATCCATACATGAAAGCAATACTTCAAAAGGCAATTTTACTTGTGCCCCTTTTCTTTGTCACTACAATTCTATCTGGGCAGACGCCTGATAGTTTAGGCACGGACGATAAGCCATTGCTAAACAGACAAGAGGCAACTCTACTAAACTCATTCCGAAAAAACAAACAAGACACTTTTGATTTTAAGGGGAAACAAATTGCATTTGTCACCGGGAGTACAGGTGGAAGACTGCTGGCAAAGAGTTACTACTTCAAAACCTTTATCAAACCCTGGATTGACAAAGGTTCATCGCCCCAATGTTTTGTAGTTCAGTTGACCGCAGAAGAAAGACTGAAGTCAGGGGGGTATGATGCCATCGTATTATCTTGGGTTAAACTCTTTACAGACAAACAAAGGAAAAAAATCATCTCACGATTACAATTGGAAATGAAAGAGGGTTAAAGAGAGGCGAATAGGAACAATAGCCTACAATTTTTACTCTGGCTAAAGAAGCCCTGAAAGGTCGGGTTTCTTTAGCCAGGGTAGATTGTAATTATTTAATTAGTTTGATTGATTCTTCTATTCCATCTCCAACCTTATAGCTGAGTACATAAGCACCTTTCTTCAAAGAAGTAAAATCAAGGTTGGTGGATTGCACTCCCACAGCAGGAACAACCGTCATTACAACTTTGCCGTCTAAAGAATACACTGAAATCTTTGATTTTGAAGTCGAGGTTGTATGCTGAAGAGTTACTTCTCCCTGGATTGGATTCGGGAACAGCTTTAAGGAAAGCAGGCTATTCCCATTTTGATAATTTACAACGGCACTGTAACGAAAACTTCCATCAATATCGATTGCTTTAATTCTGTAAAAAGTTTTGTTCTTCGGTTGGTAATCCGGTAAGCTATACGTATCTGCCTGTGACGATGCAATCTCTCCGATTTTATGAAATACGCTGCCATTGTCGCTCTTTTCAATGTCATAGCGTACAACGTTAACTTGGCTTTGCACCTGCCATAAGATACGAGCTGCACCTCCTTCTTTTCTTACATCAACTTTGGTAAAAGTAACAGGCAACGTAGCCAGATACCGTAGTAAAACACTGTTGGCCGTATAAACCAACTGGTATCTGGACGGCAAGTTGACAGTAGAAAATGTACCGCTAATTGTGCCAGTAATAATAGACAGATCAGGATTGCCTGTTGCTGGTGCAAATCCGTTAATCAATGCAATATTTAACGTGCCTGCTAAAACCACGTTACCGCTTACGTTAAGCCTGTCGTAACTACTAGCCGCTAAACCGCCAACTTCAAAGTTGTGAACGGCGGAAGCAGTAGCAGTATAATTGCCATTGATAGTGGCAGTGCCAGGGGAGTTCCCAGGGGCAAGCACTCCTCTATTTATAATGTTTCCATTTCCGTTAATCACAACTGTACCATCCAGTGTTCCGCTATTTATGAAATTGCTTCCCGGATGAACAGTAATAGTTCCACTTATAACACGGCCGCCAACAAAGTTCTCAAAAGTTGACCCGCTGTTAAGTGTAAGGCTAGATCCATAAAAGAAATAAGCACCGTAATTATTAAATGTTCCTGTTAAAACAACAGGCGACATGTGGCGAAAGGAAACATTGTTATTGACAATTCCATCAATTCTTAACGTTCCTGAGTCATTCTCAAAATTATTGCTTAAAAAAACACCGCTTAGCGTCAAAAGGCCACCGGGCTTCACCCAAATGTGCCCGATATTGGTATATCTGAACGGAACATCCAGTGTGCAGTTACCCTCAATAACAATGGTGTCGCCATTAATGTCGTCATAGTGAGGACGGATACCTCCCTGCCAGTTGGAGGGTGTTGCGTAATTACCGTTGCCGATAAATGTATACGTAACCGCGTAACCGTTTAGAGATAACAACGTGAAGACAAACAGAAGAGCAGAGTAAATTTTCTTCATAAACTAAAAGTGGTATTAGAAGCAGCTAATATAAAAGTATTTCCATCTGTCTAATGTTTTTAACTTAATCCAAAGCTACCTGCAGTGCTCCTAAGAATGGAAATCGCTGGGCCTCAGCCTCTCACCC
>DATKHJ010000216.1:0-4559 GCA_035510335.1 Flavisolibacter sp.
CTTAGAATCCGGTATGTAAAAAATTAGTTTAGGCACTCCTACACCAAAACCTCCTGTATGAAAAGAAAATACCTGCTGCTTAGCGCTACGGCCATGCTTGTTCTGGCCGTGTTCATCTCTTCGTTTAACCGGAAAAAGCAATTTATCCCATTCGGGAACACCGTCGATACAACAGCGTTTCCATCCTTCGCCATGGCAAAAGATCACAAAGGTGTAAACGTCGTAAAGACAAGTGGGTTCATCACCTTCACGTCGGGTTTGGACAATGATTATTTCCAGCTGGATTCCACCAACCGTCGCGGCTATTTATACATCGAAGCAAAAATGGACCGCTTTGTCAATGAATCGGCCAAAAAAATCCCGTTGAATCTTTCCATTGTTATCGACCGCAGTGGCTCTATGGCAGGAGAGAAGATGGAGTTTGCCAAAAAAGCAGCCAAAGACATTCTTGATAAACTTTCGCCAGATGATTTTGTAAGCGTAGTGGTTTATGATGAGTTGATCGACGTAATTCAAACCGCGGTGCCCGTGCTTTACAAAGATTCCATCAAGACAAAAATTGACAAGGTCAGGCCGAGAGGTTCCACCAATCTTTGGGGCGGTTCGGAGAGAGGTTATGAGCAGGTGAAAGCAAACTATAAAAGGAATTATGTGAACCGGGTGCTACTCATCAGCGATGGTTTGGCTAACGCCGGAATGACCAACCCTTTACGCATTAAAACCCTGGTGCAGGAATTTAAAGACATTGAAGGCATTAGCATATCCACGTTTGGCGTTGGGCTGGACTACAACGAAACACTAATGACCGACATGGCGGAAAATGGCGCCGGCAATTATTATTTCATTGACAAAGCAGATAAGATGGCCGCCATGTTTGAAAAAGAACTGAACGGCTTGCAAAACGTGGTGGCGCAAAACGCAGAATTACGCATTACACTTCCGCGTGGTGTTTCGGTGAGCAAGGTTTACCCGTTTAAATATGAGCTGGTGAAAAATGAAGTAGTCATTAAGTTCCGCGATCTTTTCTCCGAAGAATCGAAAGGACTGATGCTGCAGTTTACGCTGGATGATAATGTAACCAAGGAGCTAACCTTCCATTCAAAACTGGTTTATACCGATGTGGTGGATAACCAACAGAAAGTTATCGAAAACGAAAACCTGCTGTTGCCCATTAAAAACATCGATGCCTACCTCACACATTTCAATAAAACCGTAGCCGAGCAGGTAGTGCTGTTCACTGCCAACGAAAACATGGAAATGGCCATGGCAGAAGCCGACAGGGGAAATTTTGAATCGGCAAAGCGTTACGCCAATAGCAACGCCTTCTATTTCAAAACAAATGCAAAATATGTTGCCAACTCAGGAGAATTGCGACGAATGGATTCGGCTAGCCGCACTTATTTCGTGGATTTAGAAAGAGCAAAAGACATGAGTGCCGACTCGCTGAAAATGCTGCAGAAACAAAAAAAAGCAATGAACTACGAAATCCGAAATAAGAAGCAGTAAAAGAAAATGCCGGCTTTGCGCCGGCATTTTCTTTTAACCTATAAAACCTATAATTCTGTAAACCCGGGTTTAAACAATATCCATTGCCAGCACAAAGAAGGTAAATACAAAAGGCATTACCAAAGTAAGCCAGGGCCAGTTTGTGGCAATCGTAAACAATAAAACGGCGGTTGAGATAAAGAACAACAACCAGTACAAACCTTTATTCCTTCTTTTCATTTCCATGTGGGAAAATTTTTGGCAAAAATAGGGGAGTATCGCAAATCTCAAAGCAGAAATTTCAGCCTCTTTGCTTCCGCCCCCTAACATTAAAAGCTTTTCTTATTTTCGCCGCCGTGTGACGAATACACATCTACTTAACCTTCTGTAATTGAACTAGATGAAGATTGAATTTTATTTACGGTTTAAAACAGCTTACGGACAGTCGCTTTTTGTAACCGGCAACCTTGCAGCGCTGGGAAACAAAGATCCGCAAAACGCCTTTCCGTTACGCTTTCTGAACGATGAGTTTTGGTATGGAACCATAGAGGTTGATCCCGCGGAAGTAAACGCTTTTCACTACCATTACCTTTTCAAAAATGAGCATGGCGAATTAATTACGGAAGGTGAAAAACACCGCACCATCGATTTCAAAAAAAGCAGCTCCGACCTTGTGCTGATTGATAGCTGGAACGACGAAAGCTTTTACGAAAATGCCTTCTTTACCGCACCATTTACGCAGGTGTTTTTTAAAGAGGGTAAAAAGTCCAAACCCAAAAAAGAAGACACCTATACACATATCTTCAAAGTGAAAGCACCGTTGGTGCAGGGTAGCGAAGGCGTTTGCCTGCTGGGCAACACGGCCGAACTTGGCGCCTGGAACACCGAAGCACCTTTGCTGCTCACAAAAAAAGGCGACTGGTGGACGCTGGAAGTAACACTGCCCAATGAAAGTCTTCCCATCTCTTACAAATACGGTGTTGCCAATACCGAAACCGGCGCTTTTGTGCAATTTGAAAGCGGCGACAATCGCTTTTTGTTCAGTGATGATTTGGACAACAAGAAAACCATTGTTCACGATGCGTTCATTCGCATGCCTAACGCGGTTTGGAAAGGCGCCGGCGTTGCCATCCCGGTGTTTAGCTTGCGAACCGCCAATAGTTTTGGCATTGGCGAGTTTACCGATATTAAGCCGTTGGCCGATTGGGCAAAACAGGTGGGACTGAAGCTGATTCAATTACTGCCCATCAACGATACATCGGCCACATTTACGTGGAAGGATTCTTATCCTTATGCTGCCATTTCTGCCTTTGCCTTGCATCCCATTTATATCAATCTTTCCAAGGTTGGGGGGAAGAAGCACATGCAAACGGTGAAGTCGCTTACCAAAAAGCAAAAGCAATTAAATGCCCTGCCCGAAATTGATTACGACCAGGTGATCAGTTTCAAACTGAACGTTTTGCGTGAATTGTACGAGGCCGACGCGAAAGAATTTATGCAGGAAAAAAGCTACCAGGACTTTTTTGAAGACAACAAATCCTGGCTGGTTCCTTACGCCGCTTTCTGTTTCTTCCGCGATAAGTTTGGTACCTCAGATTTTTCGAAGTGGAAAACCGCTTCGGTTTACAACGAGGCCGAAGTGCTGAAACTCACATCGACAAAATCAAAAAGCTTTAAGCAGATTGCTTTCTTCTATTTTGTGCAATACCATTTGCACCTGCAACTGAAAGAAGCGGTTGACTATGCGCATAAAAAAGGGTTGGCCATTAAAGGAGATATTCCCATTGGCATTTACCGCTATGGCGCCGATGCATGGACGGCACCTGACCTCTACAACATGAACCTGCAGGCGGGTGCGCCACCCGACGATTTTGCTGTGAAGGGCCAGAACTGGGGCTTCCCTACGTACAACTGGCACAAAATGGAAGAAGACCATTTTGAGTGGTGGAAACAACGCTTTCACCAAATGAGCAATTACTTCGATGCGTTTCGCATTGATCATATTCTTGGATTCTTCCGCATCTGGAGCATTCCAACCGATAACGTGGAAGGTATTATGGGAAGATTCATCCCTGCCCTGCCCGTTACTGTTTACGAGTTTGGTGAAAGAGGCATTTGGTTCGATTACGACCGTTTCTGCAAACCCTTTATCGTTGATGCCATTCTGGATCAATTGTTTGGCGGACAAGCGCAATATGTAAGAGAAACCTTTTTAGCGTCAAACAACCGCGGTGGCTACGATCTGCTTGCCGACTTCGATACGCAGCGAAAAGTAGAGGCCTATTTTGCAGGGCAGAAGGAAGGAGAAGATGTTGAAACAATCAAACAGGGTTTGTTCGATCTTATTTCCAACGTATTGTTGTTTGAAGAAGAAGGTTCGGAAAAGCAGAACTTCCACTTCCGCATTTCCATGGAAAATACAACCTCGTTCCGATACCTGGATGAGGGAACAAAATGGAAGCTGAAAGAATTGTACGTTAATTATTTCTACCGTCGCCAGGATGCTTTCTGGAAAGGCGAAGCTTCTAAAAAATTACCGGCGCTTAAAGACGCTACCAACATGCTCATTTGCGGCGAAGATTTAGGCATGGTGCCGCACAGCGTTCCGGATGTTATGAAGCAATTAAGCATTTTAAGCCTGGAGGTACAGCGCATGCCGAAAGATCCTAACCTTCAATTTTTTCATCCGAAAGATGCGCCATATTTATCGGTGGTAACGCCTTCCACACACGATATGAGCACCATTCGCGGCTGGTGGGAAGAAGACCGCGAAAAAACGCAGCAGTTCTTCAATGACATATTGGGCGAACACGGCACGGCTCCTTATTTCTGCGAGCCCTGGGTGAACCGCGCCATTGTGTTGCAGCACCTATATTCGCCGGCCATGCTGGCCATTTTCCAACTGCAGGATTTGCTGGGGATGAGTGAAACGCTACGCAGGGAAAACCCTGCCGAAGAGAGGATCAACCTTCCGGCCAATCCAACACATTATTGGAACTACCGGATGCATACTCCGCTTGAGCAATTGTGCAAGGAGTCGGGATTCAATAATGAATTAAGAGACTATATTACTA
>DATKHJ010000217.1:0-2478 GCA_035510335.1 Flavisolibacter sp.
TTTGCTACCTCCTGACATCTACGGTAAAAACCTATGCAGAAATCACCGGCCAGCAAATACCGGATACACGCATGGATTTGAAAGATCTGCTGCGCATCTACCCGGTAAAAAATCCGGAACAATTTGCAGAAGTAGTAAAAACTTTAAAGCCGATAGCGCCACGTCTTTACTCCATTTCCTCGTCGCCGGCGGCGCACCCGGGCGAACTGCATCTTACTGTCGGCAAGCACAGTTTTTTGTTGCAGGACGAACAGCATTTCGGGCTGTGCAGCGAGTTTCTTGGCGAACTGCCAACGGGTCAAAACATTCGCTTCTACATTCATAAAAACCGTGCATTTAAATTACCGCCGGCGGAAAAAGACATTATCATGATTGGTCCCGGCATTGGTGTGGCGCCGTTCCGTTCCTTTGTTGCCGAACGTGATGTGCAAGGTGCACCCGGCCGAAACTGGCTGTTTTTCGGCGAACAACATTTCACCACGGACTTTCTTTACCAAACCGAATGGCAGTCGTGGTTAAGCACGGGTACATTAACAAAAATGAATGTAGCGTTTAGCGGTGACGGAAGTGAGTACCGCTATGTTGAGCACAAGCTATTGCAACACCGCAAGGAGGTGTTTGAATGGATTGAAAACGGCGCAACAATTTACCTGGCGGGAGAGAAAGGACCACTCCATGAAAAAGTAGAAAGCGCATTAAAAAATATTATCAAAGAACAAAAAGGTATAGACAAAGAAGAGGCAACAGCCTATTTCGCGGAGTTGAAGAAGAATGGGAGATACGAGCGGGAGGTGTTTTAAAAAGCCTAAAGACGAACGAAGTTCTTTACACAATATAACAAATTTTAGATGCTTTCAAAAAATCAATCTGCTTCCTATTGTAATGCCTCATGCCTTGTCATCCCGAGGTACGAGGAATCTGTGAACCGACCGGAAAGAATATTGATCTGATGCGTAATGCATATAGTTTTCTTTCCTACAATACAATCCAAAGTTTCCTCCTTCGTTGGAATGACAAGCGAGATGCATTATGATAGTTAGGTAGTTGATAGCTGAGAACTCATAGCTCAATGCTGTTCTGAACGTACAAGAGTGATTATTTTCCTTTCTTCCACCGGAAGAAATCAAAATAACAAATCAGAGATTGCAACAGACACTCAATAGTAGCACTAGCTTCTGGTTCATAAAAAAACAAACAATGGCTGATCAAAAGAATTTATCATCGGTTGAAAAAATAAAACTTGCCAGCGATGGCCTGCGTGGCACGCTGAAAGAAAGTCTGCTGGATGAACTGACCGGCGCTGTGCGGGAAGACGATCATGCGCTGGTGAAATTTCACGGCATGTACGAACAGGACGACCGCGACCTGCGGGAAGAACGGGCACGGCAAAAGCTGGACAAGCTTTATTCGTTCATGATTCGCCTGCGTATTCCGGGTGGATTGATTACGCCGGAACAGTGGATTGCCATCCATCACATTGCCGGTAATTATTCAACCGGCGTGATTAAAATAACCACGCGGCAAACAATTCAACTGCATGGCATTTTGAAAAAAGATATTAAGCCTACGCTGAAAGATTTTGATGCGGTAAAGCTTGATTCAATCTCGGCTTGCGGCGATGTAAACCGCAACGTGATTGCCAGCAGTCATCCATCTATTTCACCCCTGCACAAATACATTCACGACTACGCCTCAAAGATCAGCGAAGCCTTGTTGCCGAAAACAAAAGCCTATTACGAGATCTGGCTGGACGAAGAAAAGTTGGTTGACAAAAAAGAGGAAGAAGATCCATTGTACCAGGATCGTTACATGCCACGAAAATTCAAGATTGCGGTGGCCATTCCTCCAAACAACGATGTTGATGTGTTTGCGAATGATGTGGGCTTGATAGCGATTGTAGAGGACGAGAAACTGGTTGGGTTTAATCTTGCCGTTGGCGGTGGGTTGAGTGCAACGCATGGCAATCCTGCACATTATCCGAGGTTGGCAACGGTGCTGGGTTATGTACCCGAAGCAAACATCATGAAGGCGGTGTATGAAGTGCTGACCATTCAACGTGATCATGGCAATCGGGCTGACCGCAAACTGGCCCGGTTAAAATACACAATCTATCGCATGGGTGTTGAAGCGTTTAAACAGGAATTGGAAAAACGTTGCGGATTCGCGTTGGAAACAGCCAAACCTTACATTTTTACAGAGCGCCGCGATCATTTTGGATGGGAGCAAAGCAGCGATGGAAAATGGCATTACACGTTGTTTGTAGAAAACGGCCGTGTGCTGGACGATGAAAAGTTGCCCCTAAAAACAGCGCTGCTCAAACTGGCAGAAACAGGAAAATTGGCCTTTCGCTTTACGGCTAATCAAAATCTTATTTTAAGTGATATTGCTACAGAAGATAAAACAGATGTTGAAAATATATTGAAGGAATTTGGTCTTCTTCAACACACAGAAAACGCCACTGAAATACGCAAAAACTCC
>DATKHJ010000218.1:0-10089 GCA_035510335.1 Flavisolibacter sp.
ACATCAAGAAAAAACAACCGGCTATTTTTTGCTTTAATACGAATGGAATGAAGTTGCAGGTTGTACGTGAACTGTGCCTGTTCCTGTGTTTCCTGCAACAACCACTTGCGGTGATCATCCGACAGGTGAGATAGAACCCATTTCATATAGCATTGGTTTTTGTATGGCAGAGAAAAGTTAGAAAAGAGTTCTGGAAAAAAATCAGGTGTGCACAAAAAGTCAAAAATGTTGGTAAGGAATGATAGCAGGAAGCAGGCACAGCCGCATTGCAACAAAACTATTGCTCAATCCACACGATGGAATTGCCGGTGCCGTGTTCGTTTTGTTCCCACAGCTTATTGCCGGGATCGATGATCCATTTCTCATCAACCACAAATTTGTAAAGATGTTTGCCTACGGAAAGCTGCACCGGAAAAATCCATTCGCCGTTCTGCCGTTTCATGGCATAAGCTTTCGGGTCCCAATGGTTAAAATCGCCGGCAAGAAACACCTGCTTTGCCTCCTGAAAACCTTTCAGCCGGAAAGTGTAATTGGGTTCAATGATGACATAGGAATTGCCGCTGAAGGGTGAGTTCATTGGATTGACCGGGTCAGTTATCCATTTGCCATCTACCTTAAACTTGTACTCGTAGTTGCCTGGCCCCAGGGTGTAAGGAAGGTGCCAGCCGCCGGCTGTTTTTTGCATGAGTAATTCATCTTGGCGCCAGCCGTTAAAAGAGC
This sequence comes from Flavisolibacter sp., assembly GCA_035510335.1. Classification (GTDB taxonomy): domain Bacteria; phylum Bacteroidota; class Bacteroidia; order Chitinophagales; family Chitinophagaceae; genus Flavisolibacter. The sequence goes on from DATKHJ010000218.1 coordinate 721, forward strand.
CAACAAGATAGACTTGCTTCGCAGTTTCATAACCCGACAGGCTAAACAAATGAGCTTTGCCCAGGCGTAGTACGGAATTAAAATCACCGGTGCCATCCGGAAGTTTTTCTCCATTGGCCGGATCTGACATCCATTTTCCATCAACAATAAATTTATACGTATGCGTTCCCCTTGCTAGGTAAAGAGGAAGTTCCCAGCCGTTGGCTGTTTTGTTCATGGTTAGTTTGCCGCCGTTCCAATTGGTAAAGCTGCCGGCGAGAAATACTTTTTTTGCCTCTGCAAAACCTGGCAGCTGAAAAACAACATTGGGTTTAAAAAAAACCGAATTGATATTTCCCTTGCCATCGTTTTCAGAAAGCAGGTTGTCCTTGTCCGTCCTCCAGTCGCCGTCCACAATAAACTTGTACCAGTATTTTCCCGGCCCAAGCTTTACATCGTAAATCCAGCCGCTGTCGGTTGCCCGCATGGAAAGTTGTGACGGAGCCCAGTTATTAAAACTTCCCGCGAGCATTACACGCCGGGCATTTTGGTGATTGCGGAGAAAGAAACGAACGACAGAATCCTGCGAAAAGAACGGCGCTTTGTTCCTGAACCGGTTCTGCCCAAAAACAATCCCGTTGTTCTCTGCGGCAAACAGCGGTTCTTGCTGCGCAAAGATCATTTTATCAGCCGGGTTCTTGAACATATCAAAAGGCTGAAAGCCTTTGCTGATGATGAAGCCAACTTCATTGGCCACTTCCACTTTCCACCCAAGTTTGGCAAGTGAGTCGGGACGATTGCTGCGCAGGAAGGCCTTCAGGTCAAGTTCCTGCAAATCAAATTGCGCAATGAAGCTGTCCAGTTCTGCAGGGCGGATGTCTTTTGTCAGCTCAATGTACATCCGTCCGTTCTTAATGGTATAGTGCTTTGATGGCTGTGCGTTGCACAACAACGAAACGGCGAAGGCCAGCACAAGCAGCGTCGCACGGCATACCGGCATTTTCCTCTGTCCTGTGCTTTTTATTTCCATAAGTACATTTTACGGCTTACAAAGTTAAACCCGATTTTCTGCCGGGAGAGGAAATCAAAACCCAAAACGCCATCGCCGCAATTGCCTTCGGCAAAGCAGGTGTATTCCAAGTTCAGAACAATCACCGGCAGGTCGTCAATGAGCCGGGAACCCATTTTTAACTGGCTGAGGCTTCCGTACAAAGCGTCAATTTTTTGTTCGCCGGGACCGGTAAGTTTTACCCGGCGGTTAATGGTAACCAGCTCAAAAACGCGGTTGGGCAGGCGGCTGTCCAGTATGTTTGATTCGGCTGCGCAATCGATAATGAAGCGAACCTTGCGGCCTGCAATTTCGGATTCAGTGACTATGCGGTTATTAATAAATTGAATGGGATAGGTGCGGTAAAGCGAGGTGTCCTTCAGCAATTCCTGCACACAGGACCGGGGAGCCTTTTTGCTGATGCGGTGCAGGTAAATAAGGTTTTTTTCAAAATCAATCACCATTTCGCACTGCTTGAAAAGCTCAACGCCCAGCATCCCCAGAACGCGGATGCCTTTGGCATTTTCAATGTTTCCCAAATTGGCCAGGTCGGCATCGGTTCTGAAAAACTGAAGCGTGCCAAACGACAATTCTTTCACCTGTGTGCGGCTTAATGTGGTTCCTCGTCCGGCAATGCTCGATTGTTCCTCGTCGGATACCTGAGTTATTGGATAGTCGCGGAAATACGTCAGGTTCAATACAAGACAGGGTGCTCCGGTATCTAGGATGAAATTGCCTTCCATTGAATCCACGGTTGCTTTAATGACAATCAGGTTGCCAATGCGGTTAAAGGGCAGGGTGCAAGATGAAGAATCGCTGTTGATAACAGGTATGGTAAGTTTAAGCTCGCGGTTAAGAATAGCAGGCTCCCGATCAGTACCCCAAACGGCCAAAGGACAGCCCAGGAAGGCCATACAGAGGAGGTAACAGAGGTGGAAAAGCCGTTGGCGGTTCATCAGGTGGGCAAAGTAGAATAATCCTGTTTGTTCTGCTTTACCGTTGCTCACAATTAGGAAAGTTGAAAGGAAGGTATTTTGGTGGAAATTTGAAGGCGAACTTCACTCAGGTTGCATTGGCGAAACCCATAATTTGTTGCGGGCTACTGCTGAAAAAGATTTACCTTCCTCCCCGATTTTAAGTCGTATTCCCTTCCTAATCCGCCACCCCGACGAAACGGTAATTAAAGCCAATAGATTTTTGTGAGACCAGGAGACCAATTAGCTTATACTCCTACGGCTGCGTGTAATAAAAACCTGCCGTGCAGTAATGAATAGTTGGCCATTTCTTTAAAAACCCTAGTTCGTATATGGAAAAGCCGCTAACAGATGACCTGACCTTGGCCAGGGTTAATACCCACTTGGTTCAAGGAAAACGAAACACCTTCCTGCTCCTGTTACTAATGATTAGCTGCATAGCTTTTGGCTGTGGCATTCTTTTCTACCGTGGGGGAGAACCTTATCTCGTCAAAATGTGCAGTTTCTTGTTACTGGGTTTTGTGTTTGCTACGGCTACACAAACGAAAATTGAAACTGCTAACTCATTTGTGCCAGTTGTTCTGGCAATTGCTATACAAGCTGTTGTTATTGTGGTTGCCATTATCGCCAGGCATTTCGAAGTTTCTTCCCAACTCGTTTTTTTCGCCGCCTTTCTTTTGCCCGTTTTTGTTATGCAGGCGTGGAAGCAATTTGTTCTTATTCCCCGCCGGGCTATGCGTACCTGGCATTATTCAAGCGACATGCCTCAAAAACCCCCGTTTGTTTACCTTGACGGAAGGCCAATTCTTTTCAAAATTCTTTTGCCATCGGGTGTAACCGCCATGGTAAGGTCAGAAGCTCCCGGCCAAATGCAACTGGGAATGGCTTTCTATTTTGCAGTGCAGGACCAGGATGAAGAGATGAAGTCTGACCTTTCGTTTGTTGACGAGCAAAGACAGCCGTATAAGTGGATGTTTTATATGCCTGGTTTTGGACGAAAGAAATATCTCGATCCAGAAGAGAATCTATATGAAAACGGTGTATCGGCTAAATCAATGATTGTTGCCGAACGAGTCTGAAAAATTTCGCGAACCTGATTCAACAAAAAATAATGGAAAAAGCACCCTCTAAAGCAAATGCCAAACGACAGTTTATTCTTCTTTACCTGGTTAGCCTTGCTCTGATCTTTATTGTCGTTTCCGCCTTTTGGAAAGTATCTTCAACAGAAACCGCCGATGCTGTTGTAACGACAAATGATGATGCGTCCAGCTTTATGCAGATTGATACATTGTTACACGCAAAAATAGATGCCTTAGATGCCGGCATAGCCCGGTACAGCACCAGCAAAAACGCCAACGAACTCACTACGGTGCAAAGAGCAATGTATTCGCTTCAGACGACAATTGATAGTGTTGACAAACAGGCAGCAATTCTTTTGGATGGTAGCCGCAAACAGCACATGCAACTAGCCGTTGCGAATTTTAGAAAACTGGTAGCGGAAAAAAGGCAGCTGTTGGCCGGAGGGGGTTCTGTGAAACTATCAAATGTAGCAATCGCGGGAGCTGCTGACTCAGGCAGGCAAATAAATAGGGCTCGTTCAGAAGAGGTAAATCAGTTGAAATTGCAGCTTGGCCAAAAGGAAGAGCGGATCCGGGCATTGGAGCAACTAACAAGCGCTAATGGCCAGGACAAAGACAAACTGATTGTAACACTTCAAAACCAATTAAAACAGAAGGAGGCAGCGTTGCAGCAAAGAATGAATACTTCTGTGCAGGTACCAAGAAGTTCAGACACCGAGTGGCAATCAAAATACACTGCCCTTAAATCTTCTTACGACAAAGCATCAGCCAACGAAAAAGCGCTAAAAGTGGCGCTTAAAACTGCTGCAGAAGACAACCGCCGCTTACTGAGTCAACTTCAGCTAATGCGGTCGGAAAAGAAAAACTAACATGGCCTTTCGCCTACGCCTTTTCTTTTTTCAATGAAGATTCGCGGATGATAAGCGTGGTTTCTAGGGCTTTTGTCTCAAACTCTGTTACCGGTCGCCTGCTTTCAATCATCTGGATGAGCAGTTCAATAGCCGTCTGGCCAATTTCAAAAGCCGGCTGACGTACAACCGTGAGGGGTGGAGAAAACAAGTCGCCAACCTGTGTGTTGGTAAAGCCGGTAAAGCCAAGTTCTTTCTTCTGTTTCATTCGCTTCAGAATACCGAAGCAAACAATAGTCAGACGGTCACCAGCGGTAAAAATGGCATCGGGTTTCGTTTTGCCTTTTTGCAGTTCGTTCAGCACATCTTCTACTTCCTGCGCAATCATGCCACCGTGGTTGCAATATTTTACAAGGCTTTCTGTGAACGGAATTTGGTGCTTCTCCAGTGCCGCTTTGTAACCCTCGAGTCGCTCTTTGGTAATGGAGAGGTAAGGAGAGGAGGTGATGTGTGCAATTTTTTTATATCCCTGGTAAATAAGATGCTCGGTTGCATGAAATGCTCCCAAATAGTTGTTGGCAATAACGCGGTGGGTTTCTATTTCGTCGGTTACCCGGTCGAAGAAAACAATGGGCATTCCTTTTTCGTGCAATTCTTTCAAAAAAGAAAGGTCGGTTGCTTCGGCTGAAAGCGAAACCAGCAAACCATCCACGCCGCGTGCCGCCATATGCTCAACATTTACCTTCTCTCTTTCTGCTGATTCGTGGCTTTGCGTAATAATAACGTGGTAACCGCGGTTGTAGGCAATGGACTCAATGCCGTTAATGGCCTGCGAAAAAAAGTTGTTGGCAATTTCGCTAACCACTACGCCAATGGCGCGGGTGCGGCGTTCTTTTAAACTAAGCGCAATGGGGTTGGGCCGGTAATTGATTTTTTCGGCATACTCCAGCACGGCTTTTTTTGTTTCTGCACTAATCTCGTAACTGCCCCGCAAGGCACGGGATACGGTGGAGGTGGAAAGGTTGAGGGCTTTGGCAATGTCTTTTATTGTTGCGCTTTCAAACTTCATAATCGGAATCGTAAAAGGGTGTCGTGGAACGACCGCTTAAAAGTATTGAAATTTTACTTGGTGGCTGCAATTGCAAACGTTGTCGGTAACGATTGCGTAAATAAATCCTTTTCGAAATCTTGCCAATCGTGAATATGTGTTTAGACTTGTTACGGAATAAGGATAGTGCAGGATGCTTCTGTGCTTTTCTTTTTATTTGTCAGATTGATTGCTTGATCCTGCCAATGAAACCAAATTTGAGCAGACTGCTAACATTCAAATCTTAAGCTTGTATATGAAAGTAAAACTCTCCTTGTCTTTACTGCTATGCTTTTTTGTTGGACTTGCATGGGGACAAACACGCCAAGTTACGGGACGTGTTGTTTCGGACAGTGCCGCCACAGCAATGGCTGGTGTAAACGTTACCATTAAAGGAACCACCCAGGGAACCATTACTTCTGCCAACGGCGATTACAGCATTTCTATTCCGGATCGCAACAATGTGGTGCTGGTTTTTTCGTCAATTGGATTCAGCGCACAGGAAGTGTCGGTTGGCGATAAACGCACAATCAATGTAACGCTTGCTTCCTCGTCGGCGGCAATGGATGTTGTGATTATTGGTTACCAGGCCGTGCAGCGTCGCGATGTATTGGCTTCGGTATCATCCATTGGCGCAAAAGATCTCAAGGACGTTCCGCTAACCTCCGCAGCGGAAGCCTTAAACGGTCGCCTTGCCGGGGTAACAGCATCTACATCAGAGGGCTCTCCTGACGCAAACGTTCGTGTTCGGGTTCGCGGTGGTATCTCTATCACGCAGAACAACGATCCGCTGTACATTGTAGATGGGGTGCAGGTTGAAAACGCATTAAACGTTATTTCACCGCAGGATATTCAATCGATTGACGTATTAAAGGATGCTGCGGCAACAGCGATTTATGGTGCCAGGGGTGCAAACGGAGTGATTTTGATTACCACAAAAACCGGAAGGCCGGGCCGCACTGTTATTACATACGATGGATTTGTTGGCGTTCGCTCCTTAGCCAATAAGCTTGAAGTGATGAGTCCTTACGAGTATGTACGGATGCAGGTGGAAAGAGCAAAACATGCTTCGCCGGTTGATACAACAGTTTTAAAAGCTTTTGGGTCAACGATGGATTCGGTTGCTTTGTTCAGAAACATGGAGCCAATTGACTGGCAGAAAGAAATTATGGGCAAGACCGGTATTTCCACAAGGCACAGTGTTTCTGCATCGGGTGGTAACAAACGGGCCACTTTCAATATTGGTTACACGTTTAATAAAGAAAAGCCCATTGTTATCAATTCAGATTTCTACCGGCATATTTTAAATGCAAAAGCAGACTATAAAGTAACAAACAAACTAAAAGTGGGTATTGGTGGCCGATACACTTACCAAAACGTTGTTGGTGCCGGTGTGTCCAACGAATCAAACAGTGCTTATACAAGGCTGCGGAATGCTGTTAAATACCGTCCATTCTTAGCCGATACACTGGATATTGATGACCAGGATCCTCTTTCGGTAAATCCGGGAAACCAGGTGGCACTGATTAACCCGGTGGCGCTTGCCGATGCAGAATACCGTAAGAAGCTGACGAGTGCCTACAACCTGAATGCAAACCTGTCGTATGCCATTACAAAAAACCTGACTTTCCGCTCTACGTTTGGATACGATCGGAATGATTTCAACGACAGGCAATTCTTTGATTCCATTACCTCGTTTTCTTCTAACCAGGGCGGCCGCCTGCCAATCTCCCGATTGGATACGGTTTACAGAAAAATTATCACCAATTCAAATGTTCTTACCTACTCTGTAAAAGGCTTTAAGCGCAACCATGATTTTGATATTCTGGTGGGTGAAGAAACCTATGATTTGAGAACGGATTCCCGTTCAGCGCAATACAGGGATTTTCCTCGGTTCACACCGTACGAAACGGCTTTTGCCAACAATGCTCTTGGCATTCCTTATGCTAACTTTCCTGTGTTCCGCGAAGCCCGGTACACCAGCCTTTCTTTCTTTGGCCGCTTAAATTATGCCTTCAAGGATAAATACCTTTTATCTGTAAATGCACGTTACGACGGAGCCTCAAAATTTGCTCCGGGCAAACAATGGGGCGTATTCCCTGGTGGCTCAATTGCCTGGCGTGTAAAGCAGGAAAAGTTTATGGAAGGTGTTGATTTTATAAGCGACTTAAAGTTCAGGGTAGCTTATGGTAAAGTAGGAAACAACCGTATCGACGATTATCTCTTCCTCAACACCTTTAATTACGGCACGTCCAGCTACTATCTGGGTGGACAGTTTATACCAGCTTACACACAAAATAGTTTGGCAAACGCTAACCTGCAGTGGGAAAGCCTTGTGAACCGCAATTATGGTATGGACCTTTCCCTTTTCCGCGGCCGGATAAACATGAGCCTTGATTTTTACTACAACACCTCTGAAAACCTTTTGCTGAATGCGCAAATTGCACCAACGTTTGGTTTTACCAGCCAGTTGCAAAACATTGGCGCCACCAGCAACAAAGGGGTTGAGCTTCAACTCAGCGGAACTATCATACGTAAACGTGATTTTAACTGGACGGCAAACCTCAACGTTTCTCATAACAAGAACACGGTTGAAGCGTTAGCGCAAGGGCAGACAGAATTCCCTGCCGGTCCGGCCTGGGGTATTTCCGGCGTGCAGGATTACATGGTGCGCATTGGCAGTCCTGTAGGTTCTATGTTCGGCTGGGTAACTGATGGATTTTATGGCGTAGGTGATTTCGATTATGATCCGGCAACAACACGCTACACGCTGAAATCAGGCGTAGCTGAAATGCAGGTAGCCGGTTCTGTTTCAGTGCCTGGCGGCCTTCGGTTTAAAGACATTAGCGGACCTGCCGGTAAACCAGATGGCGTTATCAATGATTTTGATAAAACAATCATCGGAAATGCTACGCCGAAGTTTTCCGGAGGTCTGCACCAAACTTTCAATTACAAAAACTGGGATGCCAGCATCTTCGTAAACTTCTCTTACGGCAACGACATCTACAATGCCAATAAAATTGAGTTTACCAGCATGTACCATGTCACGTCTAACCTTCTTGATATCATGAAAGATCGCTGGACGACAACGGATGCAGGTGGAAATCTGATTCAAACATTCCAAACGGTTAATGGTAAGCTGTATGCGTTTGGTGCAGCACCCGATGTGTTAGCAAGAGCAAATGCAAATGCAAAGCTGTGGATGCCGGCCGGTCTTACTTATTATGGCTCCGGCGCAGGAGCTTACAGCTATTCGCCGCATTCCTGGGCAATTGAAGATGGCTCTTTCCTTCGCATCAACAACGTTACCTTGGGTTATACGTTGCCAACTGGTTCGGTGTCGAAAATGGGTATTAGCCGCCTTCGGTTTTATGTAACCGCCAACAACCTGGCTGTCTTTACAAAATACACTGGTTACGATCCGGAGGTAAGTGTGGGCAGCAATGGTTTAACGCCTGGACTGGATTATTCTGCTTATCCAAAAAGCCGTTTGTTCCTTTTTGGTGTGAGTGCATCATTTTAATTAACGCTAATAAACTTTCTATATGAATCTCAAATTTGTCAATAAACTGATGACCCTGACAGCTACCATGTTGATGTTAGGGTTGGGAGGTTGCAAAAAATTTTTAGACCAGCAGCCGATTACAGCAGTGGGTCCTGAGTTTGTTTTTAGTGATGTGGAGACCACCCGGGCTGCCTTGTTGGGCGTGTACAAACAACTGGCTGGCGACGATGGCTATGGCTTAAAAAACAGTTTGTACTTCGGTGTTGGCGAAGACCTGACGCAGGGGCCTACCGGGGCGGCCGATGCTGGCCGCAGAGATTTTCCCTTGTATGCAACCACTGCCAGCAACGGGCAAATGACAGGCCCTTACAACCAGCTTTTCCGCGGAATTCAATATGCAAACGAGTGCATTGTGAACATTCCAAAAATGAACATGTACAACAATGGGTCGGAGCAACAGAAAGCGCAATTGCGCAGAATGTATGGCGAGGCATTGACCTTGCGGGCCCAGTTTTATTTTGAAGCAATCCGTAACTGGGGCGATTTGCCTTCGCATTTTGAAGCGGCAGAAGTACTGGCCACAACAGACCCATTCCCAACCCGTACCGACAGGGATGTTTTGTACGACAGGCTGGAAGATTTAAAAACTGCCGCTGGCCTGGTACCCTGGCGCAACGAAGTAGCGTCCATTGGCGACCCGGTTGATGAAAGAATTACGAAAGGAACAGTAAAAGGTTTAAGAGCCCGGATAGCCCTGTTCAGAGCCGGCTTTTCATTACGAGGCGTTAGACCCAGTGCAACAGGACAAATGCTGAGAGGCGCCAATCCGCAAACCTATTACCAGATTGC
>DATKHJ010000219.1:0-4583 GCA_035510335.1 Flavisolibacter sp.
GGTCTTGTCAATATTTTATTCGCTACTGGTTAAGCACCTTTCTTCTCTATCGTAATCTCTCCTTCTTTCTTTACCAAAACCAGTTTACTTCTGTCGGCTTTGTAAATGGTGCTGTAGAATTCAGCTAATGCCGCACCTTCTTTTGCCGCAAAGCGACCGGAGAACCGTTCCATTTTCCGGTAATAAATCACTTTTGTTCCTTCCACTTTCAGTGTTGATGTGTAGTTGCCAAATTTTGTTTTCAGGTTCACATCCGGCTGCATCGCTTCCACTTTGTAGCCCTCCGGAACGGTGATTTCAATGCTGTCAACATCATAGTAAGGAAAGTCAAAAACATAGTCCACGGTTCTTGTCTCATCCACCGTTAATTTCTGCGTGCTGCGGTTCATGATGTTAGGCACCAGGAAAAGCCGCTTACCGCTGACCGTGGCATAATTGTCCACTACTATTTTTAAATTCTCATCCACTTCCGGTAGTTCTGCCTTTGTAGCCTTGTAGGCAAAGTCGGCTACGTCATAAGTAGATAAATCCAGTTCTTCATTCAACCGTTTCTTTACTTCTTCTTTTGTTAATGCATTCAGCATGCCGCTTAAATAATCCTGCTGCATGGCGCCGTATTTTGTATTTACGCCAATGGTTAAGCGGCCTTCTTCACTGATGCTTCCTTTAATGCTCCGCTCCTGTTTGTTATCGGCAGCGCTGTAACGCGGTGTAGCTACCAGTTTTCCGCCCTCTGGTGTAATGGCCAGTGCCTTCCGGTTGCCGGTAAAGCTTCCCGAGTAACCCGCCGGGTCGCTCTGGCTGGTACACTCCAACCACATTGTATCTTTTTCCAGCGGCACAAAAAGCACCATGTGGTTAAACTGCGTGGAAGGAAGATCTTCTACCAACTCTTTTGCTTCAAGACTTTTGCCTGCGTTAATCAACGCATGATGTGATTGAATGCCGGCAGCTTTTAAAAGACTGTACATGTAATTGCTTAACGCTTTACAGTCGCCATAACCTTTCTGCGCTACATAACCAGCCTCGAAAGGTTGAAAGCCGCCAATGCCTAATTGAATACTGATGTAACGGGTATTCTGCTGCAGGTACTCGTACAGCGTTTTTACTTTTTGTTTCGGGTCGGAAATGCCTGCTGTCAGTGCACCCACTTTTTGCACAATGGCGTCGGGCAATTTGTCTCTTCCCTGGTTCAACGCCAGCATAAACTTGCCAAACTCCTGCCAGGTAGAACCATTGCCTTTGTAACCTTCCATTTCAAAATCGGAAGGGGCGAACAAAACTGCAGGTGTCAATTCGCTCCATGAAGGCGACGCATAAGGCTTGCTGACAGATACCAGATTCTTTACTTCCCAACGAAACAGTTTTTTGTCTTTTTCAGCCCCAACAACCGGCTGGCCGGGATAGTTAACCGCTTTGTAGCGCAACGTGTAATTGGCCGGGGTAACAAAGGTGTACCTGCTGTTTTCCACTGCCAGTGATTCATACGACTGCGGGTTCCAATCAGGGAAGTAAAACGTATGTAAAAATTCCAGTTCTACTTCGTATTCCACCGTGTATGGGTAGAACTTGTAGTTGAAGTCGTGCACCTTCATGCGGTTGTCGTCGTAAAGGTTTACATCGCCGGTGGCGCTGTAATCTTTGATGTCTTTTCCTTTTACTTTTTTCAGTTGTTTGCCTTCCGCATCATACAGAGCACCTTCAATATTGTTGACCTTGCGCAGCTTGTCGTAACCCACCACGAAATCGGCATAGTCTTGTCCTGCTTCGTCCAGAATGGTTAATGCAAATTTGCGGGTGTAGATGCCTTTGTCGAGGCTTTTGATTTCAAAGCGAATGTCTTCCATGCGCTTTACCACATGCGCCCCTTTTTTTAGTGCTGGCGGAATGTTGTTGGCAGCATAGTTCATCTGCGCACCTGCAAACGTGGTGAGCAAAGAGGCGACACTGAACAGAAAAAATGATTTCATGCAACGCAGTTTTAAATGGGACGGGTTATTTCTTTTTAAATACAATTTGTTCGTTGTGCTTTTTTACCACCATGTTGAAAAATTCGCGAAGGCCTTCATACTCTTCCGGCTCGTAGTAAGCTCTTGCCAGCTTAATACGTGACCGCATGGAAATGTTGTTGCCCGATTGCTGAATGCGGTATTCGAAAAAACTATGTCCTTCTTCGTCATATTTCGCCAGCATTTGTTTTGGCAGTTCATCTACCACGTAACCGGTGGGCACTTCCATTGTCAGCACAAAGGTTTCATCAATGGTGTAGGGCATTTCTACGGGATACAATCGCTCTGCAGATTTAAACGGGTTTTTCTTGTAGCCTTCTCCAAACATTGGGTTTATGTAAAGAATGTCAGCCTTCTCGGGATCGTATTCCAGCTCGTACGAAATACCAACCGCCTCATCGTAATTGTTCAATGAATCAACACGGCTTTTCACAATCGAAAAATCGCTTCCCAGTTCTTTTTGAATGGTCTTGAAAAACTCTTCCTGTCCTTTCTCTTTAATCCGGTTGCGCAGCCTGTACGATTCGTAATATCCCGGGTTGTAATTCACCGTGCCGTTCCACAATGTTTTGGTGCCGGCGGCTAAAAACAGGGCGGTTACTTTGCGTTCCTTCAGCGAGTCGGCCATCAGGTAAAGCGGTGTCGCTTCCTCGTTAATCACACGGGCATGGCCGTTGTACGAATTAGGCAAAAGGCGGCCAAACCCAAGGCCGTTGTGTGTACCATCCAGGTACACCGGGCGGTTTTCAATTTGCGCCAGACTAATCACATAATTAAAACGGCTCATCATCGGGTACATGTCATATACATACCCACGTTCCGTTTGGCTAAGCAGCACCGGGTCGGCTTTAATGCCGGCATAACGCAACATGGCAGTCAACAGCAAATTGATTTCCGATACGGTTCCCTTGCGGGATTTGAAAACAGATTTAATGGACTGATCGGCCGCATACCGTGCATAGCTTGTGCACGAAAATCCGTCACGCACAAACTGGTAAATGCGCCGTGCTTTTTCTTCGTCGGTTTTGGCGCCGGCTAAGATGATTTTCATTTCATCGCCCAGCCAGCCATTGCTGCCTTTCAGGTCGGCACCGAAATATTCAGCGTCCATCAACTCTTTGGTAAGGCTTGTCCACGAGTTACGGAAACTACGCGGCTGCAGGGGATCGCTTTGCGATACGAGTTGAAACTCCAGCTTGGCAATGTGGTTATCCAGCGTGGACGTAAAGCTTTCGGCCTTTAATTCAGGCACATCTTTTACCACCCAGCGGTAATCGGTTACGCCGGCGCTGAAACGGTAAGTTTCGGTGCTGGTTGTACCACCGGCATCACGCACAACAAACTGCGCCGTGCGGTCTTTTTTATCGGAGATAAAAGGCTTTACATAACCGTGGCTCACAAAGGTGTAGCTGAAGAATTGCGGCACAGAGAAACGGAACTCGCTCCACAACCGTGGTGCATTTCCCTGGAAAGACCAGGGATCAATGGAATGAATAAAATCGGACAGCACTTTGTACTGCACTTCAATGATGCTGCCTTCTTTCACGGCCGGCATCGTAAATTTTTTGATGATGTGGTTCTTGTCGCGTTTTTCGGTAAAGATGTTGCTGCGTTCCAGCTTTGTTTCCGTCATCTTTCCGCCTTCCAGGTTGTAGGTAACGGCTTTTACTTCTTCCAGCTTTTCTTCGTCGGTACCGTTGGTGTAAAGCAGGATTTCCACGTTGGCGTAATCGTACCCGGCCTTGTTTAAAATATGAATTACCCGGTGGCGGCTGGAGGTTACCGAAAACCAGCCTTTGGAGTTGCCTTCAATGGCGGCTTCGCCAATATCGCTCAGCACTACGGCGTTGGCCGAACTATCAATGGAATATACTTTGGTTTGAAGAGCCTGCGGCGTTATTTTCCCGAATTTGACATACGGACTTTCCTGGGCATAGGAAAAAAGTGAAAAACAAGCCAGCAAAATGGTCATTCTTTTTCTCATGGCAGTTACTATTTGGTGCAGTAATATCTATTGTTTTTTACAAAGAAAAAAATTGGCGGTTCATTTTAAACGGCAGAGCCATTGTCCGCAGGCTACGCCGCTTTTAATTTTCACACCTTCTGTGCAGGGGAAAGTGCAACTTTGCAGGCTATTTTAAGATCTCTTGTTTGTGTCAACCACATTGCAGCATACACATACCATTAAAAGCCTGGCATCGGCCTTTGGGTTCGATTACTGCGGCATTGCCAAAGCGCAGCCGCTTGACGATGATGCCCGCCGGCTGGAAGCCTGGCTGAACAAGGGTTTTCATGGTAAGATGCAATACATGGAAAACCATTTTGAGCTGCGCACCGATCCTACCAAACTGGTGCCCGGCGCCAAATCGGTTATCACGCTTCTTAAAAATTATTACCCGGAAAAGCCGCTGGAAGGAAGCCTGAAGATTTCGAAATATGCTTACGGCACCGATTATCACAACGTCATTAAAGCTTCGCTGAAAGGAATGATGGCGGCGGCGCAGGAAAAAATAGGGCAATTTTCCGGAAGAGGCTTTGTTGATTCGGCACCGGTGCTGGAACGCAGCTGGGCAC
>DATKHJ010000220.1:0-24989 GCA_035510335.1 Flavisolibacter sp.
GATCCGTTTCGCATTGACAAGTTCAACGAGTTGTTTAAAGAAGAAAAGAAAGACACAACCACAAAAAAAGATACAGCGGCAAAGCTGGCTCCGCAGGTTGACAACAGTGCGCTGGTGATGGACCTGGAAAACGTGATGGAACGCATTGAATTGATTTCGCCGCCCTTTGGCGATCAGTATTTGCAAGCGCTGTACACCAAAGGCGACAAAACAACGGCACTGTACTGGAGCAATCACGGCGAAGGACGCTTTGCCTTGTGGAAGACAACCCTGGAGCCTTTTGAAACTATTAAAACAGAAAAAATTGCCGGAACAGACAACGCAAATCTTGGCAACATTGTAGAAGTAAGCGACAAGCTCTTTGTGCTGTTAAATGGTAGCGTTCACAAACTAAACCTCGATGCAAACAAGGTAGATGCAATTGCCACGACCTACGCTTTCAGAAGAGCACTGCAGGAAGAGTTTGCGCAGATTTTTGAAGAGATGTGGGCCAATGTGAACGAGAATTTTTACGATGAAAAGTTTCATGGCATTGACTGGGTGAAAACAAAAGAAAAGTACAGCAAGTTTGTGCCGTACCTGAACACCCGTGCCGATTTGCGTACAATGATGAACGACATGCTTGGCGAACTCAATTCATCGCACCAGGGTTTTAATACGTTTGGAAGCGAAGAAGCCATTGCACTCACGAATACGACAATGGAAACGGGTATTTTGTTTGAAGACGCATCTCCTTACAAAGTAAAATACGTAGTAAAAAGAAGTGCTGCCGATAGAAAAGGCATTGATGTAAAACCCGGCGATGTGCTGGTGAAGGTGAACGACAGGGCCGTTGATCAATCGGTGGACAGGTCTTACTATTTCACCCGTCCGTCGCTGGATAAAGAGCTGAAGCTAACCTTTACCCGCAACGGCCAGCCTTATGATGTAAAGCTGCACCCGCAGGCTACGCTTTTCAATCATTTATACGAGGAGTGGATTGACAACAACCAGAAACGTGTTGACGAAAAGACGGCCAAACGCATTGCCTATGCCTGCATGAAAAACATGGGCACCGGTGAGCTGGAAAACTTTTTGGTGGATATGACAAAGGAATTGGTGAACCGCGATGGTTTGATACTTGACCTGCGCTACAACACCGGCGGCAATGTGCACGATGAAGTGCTAAAGTTTTTAAGCCAGCGGTCGTACCTGAAATGGAAATACCGCGAAGGCCAGTTAACGCCGCAAAGCAATTTCGCTCCCAGTGATAAACCCATTGTTCTGCTGATCAATGAACAATCGTTAAGCGATGCGGAAATGACGGCTGAAGGTTTTAAAGCCTTGAAGCTGGGCAAAGTTGTTGGCAACGAAACCTACCGCTGGATCATCTTTACCAGCGGCATGGGCCTGGTTGACGGTTCGTTTGTACGCATGCCCTCGTGGGGATGTTATTCACTGGATGGAAAAGACCTGGAGATGAGTGGCGTGAAGCCAGATATTTTGGTCATCAATTCGTTTGAAGACAAAATCAGCGGCCGCGACCCGCAGCTTGACAGGGCCATTGAAGAAGTAACAAGGGAGTGGAAGACGCTGGGTACATCGAAAGCGCAATAAGCTGAAAAAAAGTAAAAACGTCCCGGAATTTTTCCGGGACGTTTTTTTATGCCAACCTATGCTGGTGCGAAAGTTGAAACAGGTTCCGGTGTTCGTTTCGAAATTGTTTTTCGAAAGAGCAGATCAGCAAGCTTGTTCATGGCAAAGACCGCCTAACTTGCAGTGCTTTGTCTGGAAAAGGATAAACCAGGAAAAGAATTTAGTGTATGCCGTCAGGATTTTTTGCGTTGTTAGATGATATTTCAGCCTTGATAAAAGCAAGTGCCGCCAGCTTAGACGATGTGCCCACACAGGTGGCAAAAACCACCGGCAAAGTGTCGGGCATTGTGATTGACGATACAGCGGTAACGCCTAAATACGTCGTGGGCCTCGATCCGTCAAGGGAGCTTTCCATTATTTACCGCATTGCCAAAAAATCGCTTTTCAATAAACTACTCATCTTAAGCCCCGCGGCGCTGTTGCTGGGCTATTTCGCACCCTGGGCCATTACGCCAATTTTAATGGTGGGTGGTGCCTACCTCTGTTTTGAGGGATACGAGAAAGTGCATTCCCTGTTCGTTAAGCACGAAGAAGAGCATGCCGAAGGCGGGGAGGTAGAAGTGATTACGCCGGAAGAACTCGAAAACCAGCGGGTAACCGGCGCCGTTCGTACCGATATTATTTTGTCGGCGGAGATCATCGCTATTGCCTACAGCCAGGTAACCGGCCAGCCCATTATGAACCAAGTGCTTGTACTGCTGGCCGTGGCCATTTTTATCACTGTTGCGGTGTATGGCTTTGTGGGCCTGATTGTAAAAGCTGATGACATTGGCGTGCACCTGGCGCAGGAAAAATTTCGTCCGGTTACACGCAAAATTGGCCGCGGCCTGGTGAAGTCCATGCCGAAGTTTTTAACCGTACTGAGTTATGTAGGCACAGGCGCCATGCTTTGGGTAGGCTTTGAAATTATTGCACATGGCATACCATTCACGGCTCATTTGCTGCACGACCTGGAACATGCACTTGCCAACATGCCGGTGGTGGCCTGGCTGGCAAAGGCACTGTCCTGCCTTGTTGCGGGGCTTATTCTGGGCTTTTTTGTAGAGAAGTTAGTGTTGCTGGTAAAAGGAATTTTTGGGAAGAAAGGAGAGAAGGCGCATGCGTAAGCGCTGCGGGTTGTTTCTTTGCAGATCCATCAGAACCGCAAGGCTATGGCAAAGCTTAAATACCCGAAATTTTCATTGCTGATTTCATCCCGCTGAAAAACATTTGTGAAGGCGGTTTTCAATGTCCATTTTTTATTCCTTGTCGGGTAAACACCAACGCTGGGACGTGCACTAAAATATATCTCATCGTTATAGAAATGTGAACCAATGGTTGCGGCAGCAAAAAAACGGTTGGAGAGTTGCAGGTATGGCCCGGCATGAATACTTAGCACGCCGTTTTTTGAATCGACTGGCTTGCCGTCTGTTGTAAGGTAAAGCTGTTTTGTCCCGCCAAAGATGTTCCCGTTTATCTCTACAGTTGGCCTTACTCTTGTTTTGGTGTTTAAAACAGTTTGCACTCCCAACCCCGCGGCACCGGAATTGTTGGAGGCTGTGCGGTCGTAAAGTGTAGTGTTGGCCTGGAAAGATAAAAACACATCCAGTTTTTTATCGGCCTGTGAAAAGGCCTGGCTGGCAATGAGCAAGGTTAAAAGCAGCAGCCGTGTTTTCATGCGTTGGTTGTTTTATTGAACAATAAGTTCTGGTAATGATGAAAGCCAGCTTACCGAATTAGCGGAATTGGCAAGCTTTTTTTCATTTTCTAAAATAATAAATTTTCAAAACCAGTTTAAAGCGGGCTATCAGCAGATAAACCTACTCAGCCTTCGGCTTTACGAGTGTGGAATGTAGCAGTTGAATCTTCCACTTATTTTCTTCTTTCACCAGTACGGCGCTTTCCAGCCATTGGGGATTCGCCTTCCGCCCGTTGACACTTATATCTGCAGTGTTTTGATAGGCCACCCATGCTATGTCTCCTTTAATGTCGGTTCGAATAAATTCCAAACGGTTGATGCGGGTAAAATTCATTGTTTTTAACGGGCTTAGTTTAGCGGCCAGCGTGTCCATGTTCCAAACAGCACCGTTTTCCAACAACAGGAAATCTTTTGTGGCGTACTGCTGCATCATTTTCACATCCAGCGCTGCAATTCCGTCAAAAAATTTATTGACTGTCTGGTTCACCTCTGCTTGTTCATTGCTGCTTTGGGTTTGTGCCTTTAAGCACAATGTGGCTACAACGCAAAGCATGAATAAAAAAGATTTTCTCATAACCGGTTGTTTGAAAGTGAGTGATTGAGTTGGTGCAATGTGAGAGGGCTTTATCCTGCCCTGGTATTTTATGGTCTGCAGCCTCAATTATTTGCTATAGCAAAATAGACAATTGATTCAACATTTATTCTTCTGCCTGTAGTTCCTGAAACCTGTGTTAGCGGCGTTTATGGTGGATTTCCTGCTCCAAACGGATTTAACTGTGATAAAAACATAATCAGTAGTAATGTGTTTTCCTCTTTGCTTTCCAGATTCGATTCCATAGTATAAAATCGTCCGCCAAAACTGATTAAACTTTTTCCACCAATGGTAGCAACTTCAATACCATTTTTCAACAGAACGAATGCCGGTCTTTTAAAGTAACGAACCTTGAAAGAATAGGTATCGGAATTACAGAAAAGAGAGTACGTCCAAAGGTTTGCTTTGTGCATTTCAATGGCAAATGGAAAGTCTTGGTGTCTTACTCTTACTTTTTTATAAAGCGAGAGAGTCAACATGTCAGCTTCAAAAATGAGCTTTGATTCTTGGTAAAAAAAAGACTTTACCCGAAAACTAAACTTACGCTTAACAGTAAGAAACACTTCTGTTCCTTTTTTAACCACAATGTTATCAATCTGACTGATAGTAAACGTTTCCACTGGTTTTACTGTGAAGTTTCTGTTGCCAACGTTAAAGGTGTTTCTGAAGCAGTGGTATTCTGTGTTACTTCAGCTTCAACTTTGGTTTGTTGGTGAATAAAGATATCGAGTTGAGCCCTTAGTAGTCAAGCCACTATTTTAGAAACATTTTGTTAGCCACTGCCAACGTTGGCTAATTCGTTGAAAATCTATACACCCAAAAAGCAGCGACCGCTAACAGTAAAATAAGCGATACTAAGCTTTGCCTACGTTGGATTGAACGTATCTGAATCACATACTTTATCGCCAAGAAACTGAATATTATTGATAGAACATTCAATGGCCAAAAAACAAATACTGTTATAGCCAACAACTCGTGTGGGTCTGGAGTCAATTCTCGATTAGCTCGGTCTATGAACATTACACCATATGCAACAATTAAACAAGTAACAGCCAACGTAGACATTGTCAAGGCTCTATTATTCCAACTATTGCTTGTTGAGGAAAGAAAATCCTGATTTTTACTGTTCATTATTTACTGAAAGTTTGCAGTTGCGGCCAACACTCCAATATACGCATGTTATTGCTGTAAATAGCCTTAAGTCTCAACATCAAATGAAGCAAGAAGCCCTCAATGGCAACAACTGCATAATTGCAGCATTCTAAACAAGTAAAACAAAAAGACCCAATCAACAAAGTGATTGGGTCTTGAAAACTATCATCTAAATCTCTTCTGAAAAGGCGCCTATATCTTCTTCAGCTTCTTAATCTCTTCCACCATTTCCTTCACGGCTCTTTCCAGTTGTGGGTCTTTGCCGCTCAGCACCGATTTGTAATCGTTCTGCACTTTAATATCAGGTTCCAGTTGCAGGTTCTCGGTTGGTCTTCCTTCTTTGCCAATGGTGGCCACCATGGGAATGCCAAACACCAGCGTGGGGTCAATCTGCGTTTCCCACCACACGGCGGTACCGGTACCCGGAACAGGCATGCCCACGGTTTTGCCAATGCCCAGTTGCTTGTACGCATAAGGGAAAATAAAGGCATCGGAGTAGTTCGATTCGCTCATCAGCACTACCGACGGGCCGGTCCATTTGTTGAACGGTTCGGAAGAATTCAGCCGCTCACCCTGTGGCGCCATTTGCAGGTATTTTTTGCCACTGAGGAAGGTCACCAAGTCATCGTGCAGCCAGCCACCGCCGTTGAAGCGAGTGTCTACCACAATGGCTTCTTTGTCGCCGGCCTTGCCCAGGGCATCTTCGTAAGCCGTACGGTAACTGCCATCGTTCATGCCCTGCACATGAATGTAACCCACTTTGCCACCGGAAAGTTCTTCCACTTTCTTGCGGTTGTTATTCACCCAGCGCTGGTACAGCAAGCCTTGCTCTTCGCCCTGCGAAATAGGTTTGGTCACTTCATCCCAACGTTGTTTTGTTTCCGGGTTGTAAAGGCTCAATAAAACATTCTTGCCGGTTTTGCGATTCAGCAAACGAGCCCAATCGTCTTCCGCACCAACAGCTTCGCCGTCGATCTTTTCAATCACTACGCCTTTCCTGATTTTTGTTTTGGCATTGGTAATGGGTCCGCCTTCCAGCACTTCCGCCACTTTCAATCCGGCACCTTCGTACATCTCGTCAAACAGCATTCCCAGCGAAGCGGTAGCATCGCCGGTTTGTGTCCCGCCTGCAGCGGCTGGCGAGTAACGGCCGCCGGTGTGCGACGCATTCAACTCACCCAAAAATTCACTCAACAGTTCCTGGTAATCGTAGTTGTTGTTAATGTGGGGTAAGAACTTGCTGTAGTCTTTGTGAAAACCCGCCCAGTCGATGCCGTGAATTTTGGGGTCATAAAATTTCTTGGCCACCTGGCGAAAGGCATGATCGAAAATGTATTCCCGCTCTTTATCGGCACGCAACACCATTTCGCCATTCACTGTTACCGGCGAAACGCGGCCGTTGTCGGGTTCTACTTTCATGATCTTTCCACCACTCACTACAAACAAACTTTTGCCGTCTTTGGAAACATCCATACCGGCCGGGCCGCCATCTAACTTGGCTACCAGCTTTGTTTCTTTGGTGCGTGGATTAGTCATCCACAAATCGTAACCCTTTTCCATGCGGGCAATAAAGTAAAGTTTCTCGCCGTCGCTGCTCAACAGGTAATCGGAAATATTGCCGGAGTTAATGGTGAGGCGCAGCTTGCGGTTATCCAATCCTTCAAACAGGGGCTCCCAGCCTTTTTTCGGCGGCGCAATTTTATTGGCGGTGTCTTTTTTTGCTTCTTCTTTTTCTTTCTCTTCCCGCTCTTTGGCCAGCGCAAATTCATCTTTGGTTAGTTTGAATTTGTCGTAGGCTTCCTGGTCAAAAAACATGGCATATACATCCACTTCCCTGGCACCCTGGAAGGCTAATGGTTTTTTGCCATCGCGGTCGGTTAGCCACAACATGGCTTTGCCACCAAAGGCCCATTTCGGGTTGCCATCGGAGAAGCCGCTCTTGGTCAGGTTCAGCCTTTCACCGCTGCCATCGGCTTTCATCATGGCCACTTCACTGGATGGCCATTTGCCTTCGGCAGAATTAAACGAAAGCCATTTGCCATCCGGCGACCAGGTGTAATACTGGTCACCATCGGCATACGAAAAGTTGATGCCTTTGGGCACAATGGTGCGGCTTTTTTTACCGGCAAGATTGTACACCTTCAAAACATTTCGTTCTTCCAGGTAGGCAATTTCTTTTCCATCCGGTGAAAGTTCGGGTTGAAATTCATCTGCTTCGGTGGCAATCACCGGTTCTTCTTTAATGAGGGTAGAAGCATAGAAATACGGCTCTTCTTTTCTTTCGATAGAAGCCTTGTAAATATCCCAGCTGCTGCCACGTTCGGTGGAGTAGTAAATGGTTCGGCCATCGGGACTAAACGTTACATTTCTTTCCTGTTGCGGCGTGTTGGTAATGCGTTTTGTGAGGCCGCCTTCTACCGATGTTACAAACACTTCGCCTCTTACCACAAAGGCAATTTCCTTCCCGTTGGGCGAAAGGGCTGTTTGCGTAACGCCGGTGTTGATAGGAAGAATTTTTTCATCTCTTCCTCGTGTATCGGTATTTACAACCACGGTTATTTTTTGCGGCGCCCCGCCTTCTTTCATGGTGTACAGTTCACCATCGTACGTAAACGACAGCGTTCCGTCAGTAGCCCTTGTCAGGTGACGTACCGGGTGGTTTTTCATTTTGGAGATTTGCGTAAGCGTTGCACTGCCGCCAATCACTGCTTTGTAAATGTTTTGCGAACCGCCGTCTTTTTCGCTGAGGAAATAAACGGTGTTGTCGTTCTCACCCCAAACCGGTTCGCGGTCTTCGCCTTCAAAATCCGATACCTGTATGTACTCGTCTTTTTTTACATCATAAATCCATATGTCACGGGTAACGGAAGACGTGTGGTGTTTGCGCAGCGCATCTTCATATCCTTTGCGGTCCTGGAAAATCAGCTTGTCGCCTTTGGCATTGAAGCGGGCATAATCGGCGCCGGCTGAATTAAACATCACGGAGCGTCCACCCTGCACCGGCACTTTGTATAGCTTTTGAAACAGCCCGCGGTTGGGAAAACGGGCCGAGGTGTACACATCGTTTCTGGCTGTACCAAACAACACCGATTTGCCATCGGGTGTAAAATCGTAGGGAATATCGGGTGCTGAATGATAGGTGAGACGTTTGGCTTCGCCGCCGGTGGCAGGCATTACAAACACATCAAAATTGCCAAAGCGGTCGGAGGCAAAAGCAAGCCACTTACCGTCCTTACTCCACACGGGCATTTGGTCGTGGGCTTCGTGTAAGGTCAGCGGAATCGCCTCACCACCGGTGCTGGGTACTTTGTACAAATCGCCTTTGTACCCAAATACAATTGTTTTGCCGTCCGGCGAAATAGCCGGGTTGCGCAGCCACTTTGCATTGTTCTGCGCAGCGCTGTTTAAACCAAGTGCCACAGCGGCGAGAAAAAGCAGTCTTTTGTTCATATCGTTTCGTTTAGATTTGAGAAATGGGCCCATCCCGGCCTTCCCAGTGGGAAGGTGATCCGCACACAAAGCCTGCTTTTCGACGTGTCTATTTGTAGCAATCAGGCAGGAGGTGTGAGGCGGTTGGGTTTTTAAAGTTATAGAAGCGCAAAAATGAAAACAATAAATTTTGAAGAACGGCTGAAGGGTTACGCAGGCGAATTTGCGGGAGTAGTACCATTTGAACCGGTTGATAAACTTTTGAAGCTGGATTTTACGGAAAAGAACAAGGACCTGATAGATGAAATTTTGCAGGACACAACAAAATTCTCGGCCTACATCAACCAAAAGCTGGAAGGATATAAATATGGAATTGGCGGGTATGGAGAGCACCGGACGATTTATAGCAGGAGTGAAATGTTCGGGCCCGGCCCATCCCCGGCAACCGGTTTGCTTGGGCAAACTGATGCTAAAGCCCCTTCCCAGTGGGAAGGGGAGGAAGAGATTGAAACAATGGCAGAAGAAGAGACGGTTACCTATCGTTTTGCTGATCCGGCTTTGTATCGTGTGCTACGTGAATATGTCTTACAACATCGTTCAAAACCGACAGAGGCAGAGGGGATATTGTGGGAGGCCCTTCGAACAAAACAATTTCAGAACTACAAGTTTCGAAGGCAACATATTATTGATCGGTTTATTGCTGATTTCGTATGTCTGAAAAAAGCATTGGTTATTGAAGTCGATGGCGTCATACATCAGCTCCCGGAGAATAAAGCAAATGACGAAGAGCGAACGAAAATACTGGAACGCTTAGGCTTTCAGGTATTGCGGGTTACAAATGACGAAGTAATATTTGAGCTGGCAAATGTTTTAGAACGCATTGACTTTGCATTACAAAAAAGCAGTGGCGCAGCACCATCTCCTTTTGTGAATGAGCAATACCATACAACCTTGTCGCAAAGCGGGGTGCGCAGCGCAGATGGCCTTCCTACTGGGAAGGTCGGGATGGGCCTGCCCGAACCCCGCCGCCTGCACTTAGGCGTCGATATCTGGGGGCCTGCCGAAACACCCCTATACGCACCACTGGAAGGAACCGTTCACAGTTTTGCTTTTAATGAGGCCTATGGTGATTACGGTGCAACATTGATTTTGCAACACAACATCAACGGCTTTCTTTTTCATACCCTTTATGGCCATTTGAGCCTTGCTTCTATTCAGCAAAAACAGGAAGGTCAACTCATTGCCAAAGGCGAATGGATTGCTGCGTTTGGTGAGCCGGCAGAAAACGGCCACTGGCCACCGCACCTGCATTTTCAGATCATTGTTGATATGCAGGGAATGAAGGGAGATTATCCCGGTGTGTGCCGGTATTCGGAAAAAGAAAAGTATTTGGCCAATTGCCCCGATGCAGATTTGATTTTAGGCATGATGAAGTTTGCAACAACAGTCTAATATTATAAAAATGTTTATTGTAAACATTGGGTTAACTTCGGAGAAGCTGAACAGTCCGGACAACGCTTTTCCTTAACCTTTAAATATTGACTTATGGCCTTTAATCTGTTAGATTCAGTCCGCAGTTATCTCACTCCCGACTTAATTGACAAAGCCAGCAGACATTTTGGAGAAAGCAGTTCCGGTATGGGCAAAGCTATCAGCGCCGCCATACCGGCTTTGTTAGGGCTGTTTATAAACCGGGCGGAAAGAGGCGATGCCCAAGGATTGCTGGATGATGCCCGGGACGCAGCAAACAGTAATGCATTTCAACAGCCACAGAATTTATTCAGCGGTGGCATGGGCTCTGTTTTGTCTGATGGCATACATTGGTTGCAAAACCGCTTTGGCAGTGCCGGCACCGACGTGAGCTCAGCCATCTCAAGCTTCTCGGGTATCAAATCCGAATCAGCAAGAGGACTATTTGGCATGC
Source organism: Flavisolibacter sp. (assembly GCA_035510335.1). GTDB lineage: Bacteria > Bacteroidota > Bacteroidia > Chitinophagales > Chitinophagaceae > Flavisolibacter. The sequence goes on from DATKHJ010000220.1 coordinate 10,411, forward strand.
TGGCGCCAGTTGGACTGGGGGTGTTGGGACGTCATGCTCAGGAATCCAATCTTTCAGCACAAGGACTTAGTTCGTATCTCGCCGACCAAAAACCGGCCATCATGAATGCTTTGCCTTCCGGGCTGAACCTGGGATTTTTATTTGGCGACCGTCCGCGGGAAGTTCACGCTGCTTCTTCATCTGATAGGTCGCATACACACCACGAAACCGTGCACGAAGAGAAGCGCACCAACTGGTTGCCCTGGCTACTGTTAGCACTGGGTGCCATTGCGCTGATTTATTTTTTAACACGCAATGGTTGTAATGGAGATGATGCAGCCGTCACAACAACCGACTCAGCCGGCGTAAACACAACAGTGCCCGATTCGGGAATAAGCGTACCGCCACCGGTAACCACAACGCGGCAAAACACGCAGGTGCAATTGGCCAATGGCACAATGATTAACGCTTACAAGGGAGGTGTGGAAGACCAGCTTGTTGCTTGTTTAAATGATGCTGGTTGCACGGCAGGGAACGATCGGTGGTTTGATTTCGACAATATTAATTTTGAAACTGCCAGTGCACGATTGACCGATTCGAGCCAGGTACAGGTGCAAAACATTGTTGCCATTTTAAAAGCGTATCCCAACGCCAAAATTAAAATAGGAGGTTATACCGATAAAACAGGCAACGATGCAGATAACCAACGCTTGAGCCAGCAGCGGGCCGATGCTGTTTTAGCCGCCATTAAAACGGCAGGGGGCAATGCAGCCCAATTGGTAGGTGCAGAAGGCTATGGCTCTGCGTTTGCAAAAGTGGCCGCCACCGCTTCGGATGAAGAACGGAAAACAGACAGGCGCATTGCGGTGCAATTGCGTGAAAAATAAACTGCATGAATCAGTAAAGAAAAAGAGGCAAACCGCAGTTTGCCTCTTTTTCTTTAAGTACAATCAAATACGTTTTGTGATAAAAGTTATAACTGAAGATAGAAACAGGATGTGCTGGCATTGCAGAATCGTAACCAGGCAAATGGATGGTATACACTAATGAAAACAGAAACGCCGTGTTCAAATTGAACACGGCGTTTCTATAACTTTTATTCGCATTTAGAATGCCTTCTTCAACGGTGCCCCGCTTTCGGCGGCAGCCATATCAATCATCGTATTGAGTTCTTTTAATGCCTCTTCCTGGTTGCTATTGTAGCCCACCGATTTAAAGCGAATGTTGCTATTGCGGTCAATCACAAATTTGGTTGGAATGCCGTCCACGCCAAAGTTTTCTACTACAACAAACTCATTTCCTTCCTTGGCTTTCGGGTCGTCGTAAAGCACATGAAAAGTGTATTTGTTCTTGGCAATAAAGTCGGTTACTTTTTGTATGCGGTTGCTGTCGTTCTCCCAGGTATCAATAAACACAAACGCCACATCCGGGTTGTCTTTGAGTTTGTTAACCGCGGTTTGCATCATGGGGAAAGAAGCAATGCAGGGCCCACACCAGGTAGCCCAGAAATCAACCACCACCACTTTGCCTTTCAGCGACGAAAGCGCTACCTCTTTGCCGTCCATGTCTTTCAGGGCAAACTGCGGCGCCGGCATGTTAATCATTTTCTTGGTCAGTTCAGCCTTTAGCTTGTTGTAAGCACTTTCTTCCAACGCCGTCATGTACGATGCCCATTGCACATCGGTTTTGCCCGATGCCAGGTAAAGGCGTTGCATTTGCTCTTTCATGGCAGGTGTGTACTTGCCATCTTCCAAAAATTTTTCTAATTCGGCTTGTGCCGCTGCCGCACCTTTTACTTTTTCCGTCAGCAGGGCAAACGATTCGTTCATGTTAAGGTTCTTACGGCTGTAGTTGTCAACTGCTTTCTTTTCAATTTCGTAGGCTTGTGCAAAGTCGCCATTGTGGTACAAAAGCGTGGCGTAGGTATCGGCATAGCTGTGGTAACTATTTTCCAAATTTTTGGCGTACTGCTTTTCAGAAATGTAAGGCACCTTGCCGGCCATCAGTTTCTTTTCTTCGTTTACGGCATTTAACGATTGCTGCGAGAAGGCAAGACCTTCTTTTACGTTAACAGGTGTTTTTGTCAGCCCCTGTCCGGCCAGTTTCCAGGCAATGCTATTTAGAGTGCTTCCTTTTATTGAAGGCAGGTTGATTTTTGCGATGTATTTTTTGGCGGCTTCATAGTTGCCGGAGTCGGCGTGCATTTTTGCTAACGCTCCAGACATTCCATCAATCTGGTTATAGTCCTCTTTTTTAAAGGGACCGAACGCGGTTGTAAAATCAGCATACAGCGCTTCCTTCTCCGCCAGCGTTTTGGCTTTCTGAAAGGCAGCACTTGCTTCATTCCGTTTCCATAAACCGTTCGGAAAACGTTCCTTTATCTGTGCAACAATAGCTTCTCCTTTTTCTTTGTCTTTGAACGACCGTTGGTAGAGGTTATTAACGGTCATCATATCCAATTCAGTAAGATTTTTTTTCTCCAGGCGACTGGCAAGAGCTGCTTTCAGCAAATCCTTATCGGCCGGGTCTTTCGACTGTGAGAGATAGTTCAGGTATTCGTTTGCCAGCTTTTCTTTGGCAACTGCATTGGCAAACTCTTTTTTGTAGAATCCGGCTGCTTTCTCGGCATTCGTCTTCATGTTCCAGATGCCGCCATAGCCATCAAAAACAACGGCAAGCGCCTGGTTCGCACCAATAACTTCAGCGCCTTTTTTGTCATACAGCATCGTGTAATAACCTTCATCGTTGTTGTTGTCTGCTTTTTCATCTTTGGCGAAGGCGAAAAAAACGGCGCGGGTGCTGTCGTTGGTTTTAACGGAACCACGGTAAATGCCACCATCCTGTTTTAAGGTTACCGCTTTGGCCAGCGGCAGTTTGCCTTCCAGCAGGTAAGCAGTGGCCTGAAAATCTTTTACACCTTGCAAGGCTGTATTTCGTGGCATGTACTCAAAGGTGATGGTGGATCCCGGCGTTGGATTTTTGGTCAACACCTCAAAATTTTTTTGCGCCGTGGCGGTAATGGTAAGGGTTACTGCCAGAAGCAGTATGGTTAGTTTTTTCATGTTGCTGGTTTGAGTTGAATGATAAGAAGCACGAAGTCCTTTGTTCTTAAATGTAACAAAGGGCGAATTGATTAACAAAAAAAATTGATGAATGCATGAGCTGAAGGATAAATGCAAAAAACTGCCAGCTCCCTGCTGACTTTGCCTTTTCCATTGCTGCAAACCAACGTAAATTGAAGAATGAAAAAGCTGTTCACTTTTTTTCTGCTACTGCTCTATACGCCTTTCGCTTTTGCCTGCTCTACGTTTTTGCTGGCAAAAAACGGGCAGTATGTTTTTGGCCGCAATTACGATTGGGTGAGCGGTAACGGGATGGTTGTTGTAAATGCCCGCGGCGTACAAAAAACATCACTGGTAATGGAGGGAGAGAAGGCCGCCACCTGGACAGCAAAATGCGGCAGCATTACGTTTAACCAGTATGGCAAAGACTTTCCGCATGGCGGCATTAACGAAAAAGGTTTAGTGGTAGAACTGATGTGGTTAGATGGAACAGCCTATCCGGCCAAGGATAGCCGGGCTGCCATGAACGAGCTGCAATGGATACAATACCAACTGGACAATTTTGCAACGGTGGACGAAGTAATTGCCAGCAACAAAAGCATCCGCATCAGCGACAAAGACGCGGTGCCGCTGCACTACCTCGTGGCCGATGCAAACGGCAAAGCAGCCACCATTGAATTTATAGCCGGGCAAATGGTTGTGCACAAAGGAGCAGACCTGCGTTTCCCGGTGCTGACCAACACACCATATGCCGAAGCCTTGCAACAGGTAACAACAAAAGGCAATGCTTCGGTCAATAACAATTCGGTGGACCGTTTTGCTAAGGCCTGCCGCATGGTGCAGGAGTTTCAGCAAACGCCTTCTGCTGCAAAACCGGTTGATTACGCCTTCACCATCCTGAATAGAATTGCGCAAGGCAGTTTTACCAAATGGCGAATTGTGTATGACATCACCGCAAGGGCAATTCATTTTTCAACCGGCAGGGAACGCAAAGCCGTTGCGTTAAAAGGCTTTGATTTCAGCTGCAGCAAACCCACGCTGTTTTTGGATATCAACAGCAATAACGTCGGTGATGTTACTGCAGCGTTCACACCGCTAACATTTGCCATCAATAAACAGGTGCTGCAACAATCGGCTGACGAAAGCAGAAGCAGCGTCACCATCTCCGAGAAAAATCTCAGCGAGGCGGCAGCTTATTTTCAGAAAACAAAATGCATGGAGTAGTGCCCTCTGCTTTGCAAACTGTCATCTTTTAAAAAAGCAAAGACTGATGCGGATGACACTATTGTGGGAGCTATAAACATTGCCTCGCTGTTGCGCATCTCACAACAAAAATTCCTTTCCCCTGTTTACCTTTAAGCACAACCAATTGTATGAAACACGGTTTTCTCCTTGCCTGTCTTTTTCTTTTTCTTTCTACACCAAAAGCGCAGCAAACGCAAAAGCCACCACTGCACGGTAAAAACTGGATGGCTATTACCGGTAAGCCGTTAGCGGCTACGGCAGGCTCTATCATCTTTCAGCAAGGTGGTAACGCCGTAGATGCGGCCTGCGCCATGTTGGCTGCCACCTGCACCATGTGGGATGTGTTAAGCTGGGGCGGCGAAACGCAGGCGCTGATCTACAATCCAAAAACAAAAAAAGTAATTGCCATTAACGGCATGGGCGTTGCACCCACCGGCGCCACACCTGAATTTTTTAAAAGCAAAGGCTACAACTTTCCACCGGAGTATGGTCCGCTGGCGGCAACCACACCCGGAACTGCGGGTGGACTGATGCACATGCTTGCTAACTATGGCACCATGACTTTAGCGCAGGTGCTGGCACCCGCCATGCAGCTGGCCGCGGGTTATCCCATTGATGCGCAAACAGCCAACAGCATGGAGCGTGGCAAGGCCCGCATTAAAGAATGGCCTTACAGCAAAAAAGTGTTTCTGCCGCACCTTGGCGAAAAACGCGAAGCACCAGCCGCCGGTGAAATTTTTGTACAGAAAGATTTGCTGCAGACGCTTACCAAACTGGTAGAAGCGGAAGCGGCAGCAAAGAAAAAAGGGGCGAACCGCAAAGCGGCCATCATGGCGGCGTACGACCGTTTTTATAAAGGTGATATTGCCAAAGAATTTGTTAGGGGTGCACAGGAGCAGGGCGGGTTAATTACGATGGAAGACCTGGCAAAGTGGAAACCGCTGGAAGAAGAACCGGCCATGACCACCTACAAAGGAATTGAGGTGTACAAACTGCAATCGTGGACGCAGGGACCTATGCTATTGCAAGCGCTGAACATTCTTGAAAATTTCGATTTGAAAGGCATGGGCTACAACAGCCTGAAATACATTCACACGGTTTACCAGGCCATGAGCCTTGCCTTTGCCGACAGGGATTTTTATTACGGCGATCCCTACTTTGCAAAAGGCCAACCAACGAAAGGTTTGCTGAACAAAGACTACGCAAAGCAGCGGGCTTCGCTGATTCAATATGATAAAAACGACCCTTACATTGGTCCCGGTGACCCTTACCCGTTTGAAGGGAAAAAGAATCCTTTCATCAATCTGTTAAAGCAACGCGGGTTTGAGTTTGATACATCACGTAGAAATTTTGCGCCGCAGCACGATATCCGCAACAGCCTGGGACTGGCCGAATATAACGAAAGCCTTTGGCTGGGCACAACATCGGTAGAAGCTGCCGACAAAGAAGGCTGGGTGGTTTCCATTACGCCAAGCGGCGGCTGGCTGCCGGCCTGCATTGCCGGGAACACGGGCATTGGCATGAGTCAGCGTATGCAAAGCTTTGTGCTGGATTCAACCCTGTCGCCTTTTAACGTGGTAGCGCCGGGCAAGCGACCACGGGTAACACTTACACCATCAATGGCGCTGAAAGATGGCAAACCGTTTCTGTCATTTGCCGTGCAGGGCGGCGATACGCAGGAGCAAAACCTGTTGCAGTTCTTTTTAAACATGGTGGAGTTTAACATGACGGTGCAACAAGCCAGTGAAGCAGCCAACATCAATACTAACCAGTTGTGGCTATCGTTAGGCGGCAGCAAAACAGACGACCGCAAGCCACGGCCCGGTAATATTTTGCTGCACGATAAAACGCCGGAAGCCGTACGAGCCGAATTAAAAAAGATGGGTTATACCTTAAGCTTTGACGACCGCACCAGCGGGCCAATCAACGCTATTTTCTTCGATTGGAAACACGGAAGCCTTTGGGGCGGCAGCAGCAACCACGGCGAAGATTATGGCATTGGCTGGTAAGCGTTGATGTCTTTCATAAAAAAGCAGTTGCCAAAAAGCAACTGCTTTTTTATGCTTCGTTCATCACATCGTACACCACTACTTTGTCCCAAAGGTGAGAGCAGTCTTCAACAAATTTTTTGTGAATCGGGTCATCCTGGTAAGCTTTCTGCCCCGCTAGGTCATCAAAGAAAAGTAGTTCGGAAACATGGTAGCTGCTTTCTACGACATCTCGCTTTTCTGTACTGGCAGGCACGCCAACATAAAGCTGCCGAACGGTTTTAATTTTTCGCAGCGTTCGCACACCTGCCAATAATTTATTCAGGTCTTCTTTTGAAGAGGGATTCTTCAACCAGAAGAAAACATGGTGTACTAAGAGTGCTTTTTTATTCATGGTAGGAACGCTGTTGGTAAATACGCCTGCGCCGGCAAGCGCAGTGGTGGAAAGAAAACGGCGGCGATTTTGTTTCGGCATGGCAAATTGGTTTGCAATGCTGTAAAATACGGCAAACTGCCGGTTTTTAATTACACGGAGCCGGTGCAGGATGCAGGTTGCCCCGGTGCCAGTAGTTTTGCCGTTCATGAAAGAGCAGGGTTTGATGGTGGAGAGAAGCAGGCAGCGATGGTTTATTGCCGTCTTCTTTTTTGTTTCAGGTATTTTATCGGCCAGCTGGTCGTCACGCATTCCGGATATGCAGCAGAAACTTCAGTTAAGCAATGCCGCCCTTGGTGTGGTGCTGGCGGCGCTTCCTGTTGGTTTGGCAATTGGACTGAGCTTTGCCAGTTGGGCGGTGGCTTCGTACGGCGTAAAGCGCATGTTGCTGCTGGGCAGTTTTGTGTTGTCGGCTATTCTTGGCCTTGCCGGCGCTGCATCCACGCCTTTCCTGTTAATGCTTGCCCTGTTCTTTTTCGGCGTTAGCCGCACGGTTCTTAACCTGGCCGTTAATACAGGTTCGCTGGATGTGCAGCGACTTTACGAGCAACCCATCGTCTCTTCCTTTCATGGCATTTGGAGCCTGGCTTGTCTTGTGGCGGCCGGCATTGCTACTTTCCTGTTGGTAAAGGGTTTGTCGCCGCTGCTGCATTTTCTGCTGATTGCTGCAGTAGTTGTGCTAACAACAATTTTGTTTGTGCGGACAAAGTTCCCGCACCAGGCAGCTGAAAAACGTCCCTTTTTTGTAAAGCCCGACCGGTACCTGTTTTTGTTAGGCCTGATGGCGTTGAGCTCTATGCTTTGCGAAGGCGCCGTGTTTGACTGGAGCGTTAATTATTTTGAAAAGGTGGTGAAGCCGGGTAAGTCGTTAATGACGGCCGGTTACATTGCTTTTATGGGAATGATGATGCTTGGCCGTTTTGTTGGCGACCGGGTGATTCATGCCTTTGGCCTTTTTCGTGTGCTAACGATGAGCAGCTTGCTGATGGCCTGCGGATTTATTGTGGCTGCATTGTTGCCGTCTGCCGTACCTGCCATTCTTGGCTTTGCCTTGATTGGCCTTGGCGATTCCGTACTGGTGCCCATGATTTACCTGCTGGCATCCAAAAGCAAAAAGATGCCGCCGAGCTATGCGCTGTCGTCGGTTACAATGGTGGGCTATGCGGGATTTATTCTTGGCCCTTTGCTCATAGGCAACATATCGCAATACTTCAGCATGCCCGCCGCTTTCCTTGTATTAAGCGGGGCCAGCCTGTGCATTGCCTTGCTGGCATCAGCAGTAAAAAAACTTGCAGTTTAATTAGCGGCATTTTTCCGCCATTCGGGCAATACGTGCTGTATCCAGTGCCAGTTGCTCCACTTCAACACTGTCGGCAGCCGGGTTTTCGGCCTGTATTTGTCCGTAAATGCATTTGCAGAAAGCATAGGCTTTTGCTTCGCCTAATGCCAGCCTGAAATTATCCATACAGCCATCTACAAAATTAAACGTTGCCTCTCTTGCCACAGGGTCTTTGGGAAGGCCGGTGGCTGTGGTTTGTATGGCAGAATCGCCACTGGCCGATTGCCGGCCGTTGTTATTGCTGCAGGCTGCCAAAACGAAGAGGGCAAGTAAAACGAATAGTCTGTGCATGATCGTTGATTTTGATGGTCGTTACTGCTAAGCTTTGCAATTTCAATACCACCAATGCCAACTTCGGACAACTATTAATTATCTACTTCTTTCAACGAAGGACGGGTATCGGCTGGGTTGCGGCGTTCGTAAGCTATTTTAAATGCGGAGAGATCGGGCTGGCGTTTTCGGCTCCGCTGTAATTCGTATTGATAAATGGTTTGTCCTAACTCGTACAAAAATGGGTGGCCCACCTGCTCGTATTCATACTTCCCGTCGTTTAAAATTTCATCTTCATTAACATACACCGTTGCGGCCAGCATAAACTCCACGCCGTTTTTAAAATCGGCCACGTAGCTAACATCAGTTAAGAAACCATAGCTCCAGCCAACCTTGTTAAACACCCGTACATGCGGCGGCATTTGTTTGGTGCTGTCGCGAAAGAAAAATTTCACATAGCTGTCGTAAAATGTTTCTGCATCGTATTTCGGGTCGGGTGTTTCAGAAGGATATTGCGAGAGGTATTGGTAGAGGAAATGATAGTCATCTTCTGTCAAATTAAAGCGTTGGTTTTTCTTCACCGATTGCGGAAACAAAACCGATTGCAATAGCTGTTGCATGCTTTCCAGCGAAAGGTTGTTGTGTACGGTAAAATCAAAGGGCTCGGGTACAATTTTGCCTTCGCGATTCATGTGTGCTTTGCCTAGTTTAATGGTGCGGCTGAAATCAAACGAATCGGTGTTGTAGGCAGGTGGTTGGTGGTACAACAGGTTTCCTTTGCTATCTTCAAAACGAACCGCGTTGGTGTGCCGGTTTTGTTCCGGCGTTAAGCCAAGAAATTGTCTTGTAATGCGAATATCTTTATAACCTTTTTGCCGCAGGTTGCGGGCCGTTTCTCCCTGCCCTACAAATTGGTAAAGCCGGTTGTAAGGATCATTCTCGCTGATTAGAAAAGCCCGTTTAATGAGGTGAGCAATGGTTGGCTTTCCGTCAATTTTTGTGGTATCAATATGCAGCGGGTGTTGCCATGCCTGGCTGCTGTCGAACAGAATGGTTGTATGCTTGTCGATGCCCTTCTGCTTTAGTGTGTTTAGTTTTTCCAACGCTAAAAAGGCCAGCGGCATTTTCACCATCGATGCAGGATTGAAATACAACTCCGGATCGTAATTGAAATAATAATTTTTAAACGAAGGCTTGTTGCTTCCGTTGCGGTTGATTTGCGTGTAAATGATTTGCAGGCGGTGCTTGGCAGGGTTGGTCACCACCTTTTGCAAATGGGTGTTGTTGTTTGCCAGCAGGATTTTTTCCAGCAATGCGTCGGTCTTTGGTTGGGCAAACAACGTGTTCATGAGGACGAATGAAACGATTAGTAAAAAGAAACGATGCATGGTAGAAGATGAGTTGATGAATTAAAGTTCAACGGTAGCCTTTGTTTCGTTATTGATAAAAAACTGTATACGCTTTGCGCTGCCCACTTTTGGAATGGTTGCCAGGAAAACCTTGCCCGTACTGCAGGGTTGTGCAGCATTGCAGCTTGCTAAATACACCTGTACATTCTTGCCCATAAAACCCGCCTGTACAAATTGTAGAGAGGAAGGCGCTTCGGTAAACAAAGCCACAACCATTTGCCCATCGAAGCCGGGCCGTTTTGCGTTTGCAGAAGTAGCCCGGACAAGCGCATCAAAATCAGCATCGTTGCGAACAACGCGGTAAACCGTGTCTTTTACTGCATTATTGGTTATTGTGTAGTCGGCAAGCGGCACAAGGCCAATAGTGGAAAGTGTGGCGTTACGGCTGGCACTGCAAGACAGTAAAAAGCTTGCAACCAAAGCAATAATTAAGGAGTGTGAAGTTCTTTTCATAAACAGCTTTCTGACTGAAAGTTATTGCTTTTGCATTGACTGTATTTGACCGGTGTATGAAGACATCAAACCATTTCTTCTTTTGCCTGTTATGTATTAACATTTTATTTGTTAGAACCGAATTAGAACTCAGGCCCGTGAACACGCCGCTGCAAATGGTTTGGCTACCTTTGTGCCCTTCGCAACCGGAGCTGTGGTTTGAGTTTAAATCTGAAGTATGAAGTTTGTTTTTACAGGGTTAGTCGTTTTTGGTTTGATGGCCTCGGCAAATGCACAAATAGAACGCGAAGAACCAGCCGTTGGCACTGGTCCGCAAATACAGTTAAACCAGCAACGCATTTATGGTAAAGTGTTGAACGAAGCCACCGGCAAAGGGCTGGAAGCGGCCAGTGTGCAGTTGTTTATATATGCTCCCGGCGCCAATGGTAAAGACAGCTTGATACGTGGCACATTCACCAAAGGCAATGGCGATTTTAATTTCGACAATCTGCCGCAGGCCGATAGTTTTCGTGTTGCTATTTCCGGTATTGGCTTTAAAGAGTGGAGCACCATTGTGCGCAAATCGCAAGCCGGTGCAACCGACCTTGGCGATGTGGTCATTGCACAGGAAAGCCAGGTGCTGAACAACGTGGTGATCTCCACACAACAACGTCCGCCGCTGCAAATGGGCATCGACCGTAAAATATTTACGGTAGAGCAAAACATTACTTCTTCCGGCGGAACGGCGCTGGATGTCCTTCGCAATGTGCCCTCTGTTTCGGTTGACGCGGAAGGTGCCGTGCAACTCCGCAATGCCGCGCCGCAAATTTTTGTCGACGGACGGCCAACCATTCTCACACCCGATCAAATTCCATCCGACCAGGTAGAACGCATTGAACTCATCACCAACCCGTCTTCAAAATTTGATGCTTCAAGTTCGGCAGGTATCATCAACATTGTAATGAAGCGCAACCGCCGCATAGGATTGAACGGTATTGCCACCGTTGGCGCCGGTCATCCTTCCATCATTAACAGCAATCTTTCCCTGAACATCAGGCAGGGCAAAGTGAACTTTTTTGTAACCGGCGGTTATAACCAGCAAGGCGGTATTGCAAGAGGCAGAACGTTGCGGCAAAACAAAGCCGGTGGTGTGATTCAAAACTATTTCAACCAGAATTCCACCAACGAAAGCATGCGGCGTTTTGGATCGGTGCGTTTTGGCTTGGACTTCTTTGCATCAAACCGTACCACGTTTTCGTTAACGCAAAACCTTGTGAAAGGCAATTTTGAAAACGAAGAACAGCAGAACCAGGAATACCTGAATAACAACAAAATAATGGAGCGCTGGGGTTACCGGCAAGCCAATGCAGAAAGCAGGTTCAACCGCTACAACACGCAATTGAATTTTACCCGCCGCTTTGCTGAAGCCGGCAAAGAGTTAACGGCCAACATTAATTACAACTACGGCAATGGCAACGAAGCCGCCAACATTGTCAACTCGTTCTTCTTACCCAATGGTTTGCCTTACAGCGACCCGGCAACCGTTCGCAACCAGGGAAGAAACAACAATGATCAATACACCTTCCAGGTAGACTACACCGATCCAATGGGAGAGAACGCAAAGATTGAAGCCGGTGTTCGTTCCTTCATTAACAAACAGCGCAGTTTGTTTTCTTCTTTTTCGGTGAAGAATGGTACGGAAACCTTGTTGCCGTTAAGCAACAATTACGCATACACTGAAACCGTGAATGCGGCTTATTTATCATACGCCAACAAGATCAACAGCTTTGGCTACCAGTTAGGATTACGGGCCGAAGTATCGCGGTTTGATGGCGAACTGATTGACAGCGCAAAAAGTTTTGGGTACAGTTATCCCAACAGTGCCCGGCGTTTTATTGATGCGCTTTTCCCAAGTGTATTCTTAACTCAAAAAGTTGGCGATAAAACGGAGTTCCAGTTGAATTACACCCGCCGTATTCGCCGGCCTAACTTCTGGCAACTGAATCCGTTCATCGACATCAACGACCCGGTGAACCTTCGCCAGGGTAACCCGCTGCTGCAACCGGAATTTGTGAACTCGTTTGAATTCAACTACAGCCAGGATTATAACAAAGGCAATTTCCTGGGCGTTGTTTATTACCGCAACAACCTGCGAGACATTACCCGCTACGGTGATACTATTAGCACGGCACTGTACCAGCAACTGAACAATGCGGCCATTGACCCGAATGCCATTTTAAACACCTTCATCAATGCCCGCAGCACCAACCGTTTGGGATTGGAACTGACGCTGCAGCACAAGTTCACCAGCAACTTCGATATCATTCCCACCATTGACATGCAATACCGCAAAGTGAATGCAGAGGCAGTAGGATTAAGCAACAGCGGTTTTAACTGGGATGCGGAGTTGACCACCAATTATCGCTTTACCAATACCCGCGGTTTGCTGAAAGATTTAGGACTGCAGCTGGTAGGCGAATACGAATCATCGGAAGTAACTGTGCAGGGAAAGAACCTACCGCAGTACCAGGTAGATTTCGGGTTGCGCAAGGAATTTTTAAAAGACAAGAAAGGAACGGTTTCCTTCAATATCAACGACATCTTTAACACGCAGCGCTTTGGCAGCATCTTCGATACAGACGCCTTTTACCAGGACTCGTACCGCAGAAGAAATGTGCGCAGCTTCCGCATCAACTTCACGTACAAGTTTGGTAAGGATGATTTTAAAATTTCGAGAAGAGAGGAGCGGAACAATAATGACAATGATGATTAATGCCGTGACGATTTAAGGATTGCTTACTCAAATAAAAAAGGGCTGTGTAAAACAGCCCTTTTTTATTATCATCAAACAGAAAGCTTATTTCTGGATGTTGTTGTTTACGATCTTGGCCAGGTCAAACATGGAGATCTGCGCTTTACCGAACAAAGGTTTTGTCTTTGCATCGGAGTTGATCATGCGCTTGTTTGTTTTATCCTGCAGGCCGTTCTTCTTAATGTAGTCCCATACTTTTTTCACGATCTCTGTTCTTGGCAGTGGCTTGTTACCCACTACTTCTGCCAGTGTGCTATTGGGAGTTAACGGAGCCATGAAAGCTGCGTTGGGTTTTCTTGTTGATTTTTTGGGAGCGGCTTTTTTCGCTGCGCCTTTTGCTGTTGCTTTTTTAGGAGCGGCGGCTGCCTTTTTTGTTGTTGCTTTTGCAGGCGCTTTCTTCGCGGCTGCTTTTTTTGGTGCTGCTTTAGCAGCTGCTTTCTTAGAAGCTTTTGCCATGATAGTTAGAATTTAAATGGGTTAGTAGAAACGAGTTTACTACGTACTAAATTAGTGCTTATCACTATAATACAACCAAACATTTTTCTACATTTTTTATGCCCGTTTCAGAGGAGAACCGCCACCCTGCCTGCATTTGTGGGTAACATGTGATTTAAGCCTTTGCCCAACGCAGAAGAAAGACCTTCCAAAAACCCTCCTTCAACAAAAAAAGAACGGCAGAAGTTTACGATAGACGATATTCAGTGCAAATTTTTAAAAGCCTTATGCAGCAAGGGTTTTAAAGGATTTTCAGCCGCAAGAACCTTGATAAAATCTCTTTTGTGTACCAGACAAAATAAGCTCGTCGGTGCCGGTATGGTACATCCTTTGGAGTGTTCTACTTCCCTAATTCAACATAAAATGGAGCAAAGCAAAGACAACAAGGCCATTCCCATGACATCGGTAAACAGTGGCAAAACAAGGGAAGTTGCACCCTATGTGCACTACTACACCAACCAGATTGTGAACCTGGTGTTCATTGGTTTGCCCAGTGGCGAATGGGTATTGGTAGATGCTGGCATGCCCAAATCGGGAAAAGAAATCATTGATGTGGCGGAAGAATTGTTCGGCATTCGCAAAGCGCCGCAGGCCATTATTCTCACACACGGCCACTTCGATCATGTGGGCAGCATTGTGGACCTGGTGCTGGAATGGCGGGTACCGGTGTATGCGCATCCGCTGGAGTTCCCTTTCTTAAATGGTTCGCAGGCTTATCCCGAACCTGATACTTCCATGCAAGGCGGCATGCTGGCCAAGATTTCCCGTTATTATCCAAACGAACCAATTGGCATACACGAAGCCTTGCAGGCACTGCCGCCGGATGGTTCCATTCCATTCTTACCCGATTGGCAATGGGTGCATGTACCGGGACATTCGCCGGGACAAGTAGCCTTGTTCCGCGAAAAAGACCGCTTGCTGATTTCGGCCGATGCCATTGTAACCGTGAAGCAGGACTCGATGTACCGCGTATTGGTACAGAAGAAAGAAGTGTGCGGTCCGCCGGTTTACTTAACTACCGATTGGGATGCGGCGTATGAATCGGTACAACGATTGGTGGCATTAAACCCTGCCACAATGATTCCCGGCCACGGCACGGCCATGGAAGGCGAAGC
>DATKHJ010000221.1:0-5271 GCA_035510335.1 Flavisolibacter sp.
CTTCCATGTCTTCCAGGCGGAAGTCGCACATGACAAGAGAAGGTTCATTTTCTTCGAGATACTCCAGGGCTTTTTTGCCGCTGTAAGCTTCTACAACATCATAATTGTGGCGGGTAAGAAAGCGTTTCAGGAGCATACAAATGTCCCTGTCATCATCAATGATTAGAATGGTTTGCATCTGGTTGTTTTATTTATGGTTCGTTTTGTATTTCAAATGTAAGTTAGTTCCTGAGTTTACACGTTCACAAGTTCGCAAGTTGGTTTGCAAATCATTGGTTGTGTTTAATCAACTCGCGAACTTGTGAACTTGCGAACGCGTGAACTTTATTATGCCCACAGGCCCCGAACATGGGATACCGGGATTTGCAACTGTTCGCGGTACTTGGCCACCGTACGGCGGGCCACCGAAAATCCTTTTTGCGAAAGAATTTTTACCAGTTGCTGGTCGGTGTAAGGATTGTGTTTGTCTTCACTTTGGATGACTTCTTCAATGGCCGACTGAATAACCCGGTTGCTGATCACCTGTCCTTTTTCGTTGGTAATGCCTTCTGTGAAAAGATCTTTCAGCAGCAGGAGGCCAAACGGTGTTTCGGCGTATTTATTACAGGTAATGCGGCTGACGGTTGAAATATCTACGCCAACCATTTCAGCCACGTTTTTCAGAATCATCGGCTTCAGTAAATTAATGTCGCCGGTCATGAAGTAATCAAACTGTAATTGAACAATCGACTTCATGATCTTCAGCATGGTTGATTCCCGCTGCTGCACTGCATGAATAAACCATTGCGCTGATTGCAGTTTGTTTTTAATGTACTGCATAGCCGATTTATCTGTCGTCACTTTCGCCGTGTTCTCTGCCATCTCACGCCAGTTGGCGTTAATGCTTAAGCTTTCGGAGCGCTGGCGGTACAGTTGCACTTCAATGTTTTCGCCGTTACGGGTAATCACAAAATCGGGGAGAATATTCTGGTTGGTGTTCACACCTTCCTGCAGCTCGCAAACCGGACGCATTTTTAAAGACGCAATAAGGGTAAGAACAATCTTCAGCTCTTCTTCATCAATCTTTAAATGCGCTTTGATCTTATCCATGTTGCGGTGGTGCAGATCGGTAAAATGCTCTTCCAGCAACTTAACAGCCGTTTTTACATCCGGCCGCTTGGTATTCATCCGGTACAGCTGAATGAGGAGGCATTCTTTAATGCTGCGGGCTCCAATGCCTACCGGTTCCAGGTCCTGGATCTTCAGCAGGATTTCTTCCAGCATAGCGGGCTCAATCCATTTGTTGCGTTTGAATGAAATATCATCTGCCAGGTCTTCCAGGCTTTGCTCCATCAGTCCGCAATCATTCAGCGAATCAATGATAAACTCCGCCAGTTCAATTTCGGCCGGATCTTCCGCAATCAATTTGTATTGGTCTTTGATGGAGGAACGGTAATCAAAACTGTTTGTTATTGGCCGCTCGGGAAGTTTGTCGTTATGGAGGAAGTTGCCGTATTCGGCTTTGTAATCGGGAATATCGTCGTACACAAATTCTTCCCAATCCTGATAGTCCTGTACACTGTCTTTGTTGTACTTGTCAATGTCGGTTTCGAAATCGTTCTTCTGGTCTTCTAACAGTGGGTTGTCTTCAATTTCCTGCGAAATACGTTGTTCAAGTTCCAGCGTATTGAGGTGAAAGAAATTGAGCAATTGAATCTGTTGCGGCAAAATTTTCAGCCGCTGCTTTTGTGCTAAGTGTTGATTGATCATCTGAGGGAGATTTTGGCGCTCCTAACCAAAGGCAACTGTGGCTCCAAAAAGTGTGAAGTTTATGAGCGGTCACTTTTTCCTATGTAAATCAATATGTTGCAAGCTTATCATTTTTTAAATGGAAGTATTTGCAGATTAAATAGCTGGCAAACACATCCGTAGCTGTGGAAGTACTTCTACGTTTTGTCCATCTTTCACACCTTGCCAGAAAAAGAAAGCGCAACAAAATTTGTTGCGCTTTCTTTTTACTGCTGTAAAGTTTTATAGCGAATCGAATTCTTTCGGTTTTGCCCTGTACTCAAAAAATGAGGGAATAGGGTAGCGTTTATCGTTTGGTAAACCGGATGAAGGATCGGAAATGCGACGCTCCATAACCGTTTGCTTTTGCTCGGCCGGCATTGCGGGTTTGTTGGTAGCCAATAATATGGAAGCCTGGTTAGCTTGGTGCGAATTCAGATAACTGATTTTTGACATGATGAATATGAGATTTAGGTACAGCTGAGTATAGGAAAAAATGTACCAATTCCGTTGCTGTTTAAAAGCCAATCATTTGTATTGTTTTTCAATGATTTAGTAGAATTATTTCCTCATTGTAAAAACAAACGTCCCCTTCGGGGACGCTGTCTCTCTTCTAAACCTAAACCTCCAATAAAAAATCGTTTTAAAAAATCTCCCGGTAACTTTTTCGTCATCCGCCAAAATCTACTCGTACCGGGAGACCTGTAATCATAAAGCCGTTCTTGTTTGTTAAGGGTTCTTCTGTGTCATTAATCCGGACTAAATCTCATCAACTCTGTTTCCCGTTTCGCTGGGGTGTGCTTCCGTTTGCGAAGGGGAGTTCACTATCTTTTGTTCGCTTTGTTCATTTACAATCACCTTTTCATCCAGGCGTGCATCCGACGGGTTGGTTTCTGCCAGTGCATCGTCGCCGCCTTCCCGCCTTGGCGTTACATCCTGCCGGGTTTCAAAGGTTGACTTTGTGTTGTCTTCTTTGTTGCGAGGACCGTTGTTGTTGTTCATACTACTCGTTTTAAGAAGTTACCCATTCAGTTGTAAAAACTGTACCTTTTTTTCTTTCTGCGTGAATATTAGTTTATGCAAGAAAACTTTTCCTCATTCTGTTGATGAAGAGAAACACTTCTACAGTTAAACCGGCAAAAGAAATTGTTAAGGGCTTAAAGTTCCTGCGGCTGGTGAGGTTCTGTAGCCGATGTGGTGGTAGCAGTAGCCGCTTTGAATGCCGGGTTTTTTGCCGCCGCTTTTTTCATCATCCCGTCAAGCTTCGCAATGAAATTATTCATGGCGGTAGAAAGGGATTTGCGTTGCGCATCGGTAATCAGATGCGAGGCAATGTTTTTGGCAAAGAAGGGGATAACCGTTTTTGTAAGCACGCTGGTGCGGTGAGGCATGAGTTTGCGCAGGAAGAAATCGAGCCCGAAGTTGAGCACAAAGTTGATGGCAGGGCTGTTTTTATCGTCCCGGGTAAAGAGAGATTTTACCTTGTCCTTTGCTTTGCGAATAGGATTGAGGCCGTCCTTCACACTGGCAATGTCGGTTTTAATCATGCTCTTGTACATCACCAGTTGGGCGTTCAGCCGCTGCTCTTCTTCCAGCAGGTCTTCGTATGTTTTAATTCTTTTTGTCATAAACGGCGCTAATAATGGCGTTACGAATCAGGGGAACAATTACTTTTTTACGCAGGGCAAAAATCAAAATAATGAGCAGCAGGAAAAAACCGGCTACGCACAAAAAGCCCAGCGCATTGCTGTCCAGCAGGTCGGCCAGCCACCACGCCAGTGCGGTAAATAAAAAGGCCAGGAAAAACAGGCCCAGTACAACGGCCAGTACGCCGATGGTAACGCCGGCGGCGGCATTGCTGGCGCCTTTGGTTGCTTTGGCTTTGTACAGCTGAACGGTGGTTTGCACGTACTCGTTCACATGGTCTTTTAAGTGACTGGCGCTTGTTTTTAAATCTTCCATGTGGGATGGTTTTGAAAAGGAAAACAGTCCCGTTTTTACCGGGACTGACTAAAAGTTAGAGATAGCTTTCTTTGATATCGCTGGTAGCTCTTATGCCTTTTCTACGCAGGTTGCTCACGCCGTCTTTTGCACTGGAAAAAAGATCGCCAAGATGGCTGCCCCAATCGCTGGCTGTCCCAGTGATTTTCTTACGGGTTGCTGTTCCGCTGTCAGGTGCCAGCAACAAACCTACCACTACGCCTGCCGCAGCAGCGCCTACCAAACCTAAAACAAGTTTTGTTTTCGCACTCATATGGATTATTTTAAGATGAAATATTCGTTTCGTGGATATTTTAAATAATCATACCAAAACACGACAGCAAACTTGCAACAACCCAAAACAAAAAACTATGCACGAAAATAAGCAGATCGCCCTATTTTTACGTTTCTGTGAAGAAGGGCCATTGCCAAAAATACTTGGTATGATAATTAAGGGATTAAAGCATTGTTGACGAGCTATGACCACGCGGAAAAAGGTATTAATCATTGATGACGAAGTGGACTTGTGTCTTCTGATGAAGACATATTTCCTGCGCAAAAATTACGAGGTTTACATTGCCCACACACTGGCCGATGGGATGTCGCGTCTCAACGGCCTGCACCCCGATTACCTCTTTATTGACTACAACTTGCCGGATGGCCTGGGCTGGGACAAACTCCCCGAAATGTACAAGCGCTACCCCGATATACAGTATCACCTGATCAGCGCTTTTCGCCCAACCATGCCCGCCGAACTGGATGGCGCCAAATTAACAATTTGGGAAAAGCCCATTAGTTTAAAGTCGCTGGATAATTTCTTTTAAACCCCCTGTCCCCCTGAAGGGGAGACTTAGATGGGAGAAAATTTATAAATGATAGACAGTCTTTAAGGCTGTCTTTTTATTTTGTACTAAGCAGGTGCACTACTATAAAACTTCCGTTGCGTCGCACTCTTGTACGGTGGGGAATTCTATTGAGCTTTTTAGGAGCACAAGGAACACAATGATTTACACGAAGGACACAAAGGTTTTAGGATTATCAATGCTTTTGAACTGTTTCCCAGCCTTCTATTTCCACCAAATCTTTTCTCGCCTCCATCGAAGGCAAACCTTGTTAGTAAAATGCCATCTCAACGTTTTCTTTGGCTCCGTAGCAGTCGTACTTAAAACCACAGCGCTGTGCGACTCCTACGAAGCTGGGTCAATATATCTCCTTATTTTCTATTAAGGTGGTTGTTTGGAGATCGTGGAGCAGTTGGGTGGCAGGTTATCAGGACTGGGTATCCAAAAGTTTTTACCGCCTAAGTCACCCCTTTAGGGGGACAGGGGGTATATTTGCCCCCACTAAAAAATCGTATTACATGAACTTGCACGAGTATCAGGCAAAAGAACTGCTGAAAAAATATGGTGTTCCGGTGCAGGAAGGCTTTGCAGCCAGCACACCCCACGAAGCGGAAGAAGCGTATCGCCAGATCAAAACCACGTACGGAAGCCCGTTTGCGGTGATCAAGGCACAAATTCACGC
>DATKHJ010000222.1:0-13311 GCA_035510335.1 Flavisolibacter sp.
ATCTAAGAGTATCGGTTCTTATCTGTCCGTTACAGACAACGCGTCTCCCCGGCATTTTGCTTTTCCTCACCCCTACTTTTTTCCTCTTACCAACCGCAAATAATACACGGCTCCCGCTGTGCTGCCGGGCAACGCCTGGAACTTCACCCGTACACTTTCTTTTCCTTTCACAAATGCTTCGGGCATTTTATACTCCACCTCCTGAAACTTGCTAAGGTTCCACCGGCCGGTGTTGTCTTCCGTGATTAGCTTTTCGTCATCAATATAAATGGCAAACTTGCGGGATCCCCACTCTGCGCCCCAATAACGAACTACTAAACTTAAATCGGTTTCATTGTTGGTCGCCATCCTGTAACTGAAGAAACCTTCGTTGGTGGCGTCCCGCCAAAATTCATCAAGATGATTCCCCGTGTTTGAATTTTTTACCTGCATCTGATGGTCAACCTCCGGCTGCTGTTCGCCAGGCGCCACAAAATCGATTGTCCGTTTTTGTACTTCCTGTTTCTGCGCTTCAAGGCTCGCCAGGGAGTCGAGGTAAGAACGGTACTGCCCCTTGCTTAATGCCATCCAGTACATCATGTACCGTGCATCGTGTATGGCATAGAAAGGTTCAAATACCAGTGGGACAGGATTGACCAGCTCAAATTGTGAAACGGCAAACGTTAACGGTTTGCCGGCAACCGGTTTCAATTTGTTAGCGAGTGCTGCAAGATCATCTTCCACAATGATTGGCGCTTTGTCTAAGGCAAGTCTTTTCCCGCTGGCAATATGTCCCCACCGGCTATCACCAGCCACCAATCCTTTCAAGTCCTCCGTTCCGGTTTTTGCCCCTAATAGAATAGGACCGTGCAGAAAGGCAATGTATTCAGGAAGATTTGGCATTTGTTCAATTGAAGTATGCATGGGTAACGACACCTGTACTACATCCCCTTTTTTCCAAACACGGTCAATTGCAACATAAGAAGACGGCTGCGATGTGTACGTGATTTTTTTGCCATTCACCAAAATCTTCAGCTCACCCTCTTTCACCCATGAAGGATAGCGAACCAATAATTTGAAACGGGAGCTGCCTTCGGTGATGGTCAGCTTTGTTGCTTCTTCAGATGGAAACGCCGTTTGTTGCCTGATCTTGATTCCTTTCTCTTTCCAGGCCAGTTCTGATGCAATGAATAAATTCAAAAACAACGAATCTGCCTTGTGCGTGTAGATCATCGCGTTGTATTTGCCATGATTTTCCATGCCGCTGCCTACACAACACCACATGCCTTCATTTGGCGAAGAATAAACCCTGTAGTGGCGTGGACGGGCCGGTGTAAAGTAAACGTAACCGCCGTGCGCCGGGTGCTGGGTGGAGAGAATATGATTGTACAAAGCTCTTTCGTAGAAATCGATATAGTTTGCTGAAGGCGCCTCCCGAAACAACCCTGCACTTAACTTCAGCATGTTATAGGTGTTGCATGTTTCCGGGCCTTCCACATCGTTAACAAAATCTGAACTGGATTTTACTGCCGGAAAAAATTCTCTCCGGCTGTTGCCACCAAAAGCAAGACTTCTGTTTGCGGTTACGGTTTGCCAGAAAAATTTACCGGCTTTGTTGTAATTCTCGTCACCACTCAACTCACCTATCCGTTGAAAACCGATCGCCTTTGGCACTTGCGTGTTAGCATGTTTGTTATCAAGGTTATCTTTTCCTTCCGACAGCGGATGGAGCAATTGCCCGTGCGAAAAACGCCTGGCAGCAACCATGTATTTTTCATCGCCTGTCATGCGAAAAGCATCGGCAAAGATTTCGTTCATGCCGCCGTGCTCTGTGTCGAGCATTGATTGCATTTGTGCATCGGTTAAGGAGGCCGTGAGATTGATGGCCCAATCGCAAAATTTCAGGAAGATGGCCTTCGCTTCTTCATTGCCTGTATAAGCCCACGCATCACGCAGGCCTGCATACATTTTATGTACGTTGTACCAGGGCACCCACGCCGAACGATAGGCCGCCATATCTCCTTTTTGCAAACTGCTCCATATCTTTTTGCTCCCCGGCACAGCGCCAAGATAACCTCTGCCCCAATCCGCATGATTCATGTTGTTGGCATCCTGGCAGGCTTTCAGTTCTGCAATCATATACTTCATCCTGCGGCCACATTCAGCATTTTTTGTAGCCGCATAGTTCATAGCAAGCGCTGTTAAATAATGGCCGCCAACGTGTCCATCCAATCCGTCCCAGTTTTTATAAATCGAATCTTTTGGCAACAAACCAGCTTCCTTGCGGTAGCCTGCCAACAGGCGGTCCACGTTATATTTCAGGAGTGTCTGAATATTGAGGTCGCGGGCATGTTTAAACGTGCCAGGCAATAATTGCACATCGCTTATTGGAAACTCATTTGCATACAGCCGCTCCTGCGCATCTGCCCGGCAACAGAAAAATAAGGCCCCCAACAGCGCACCTTTTGCTAAATGACGAGTAGCAAACAATGTTTTTTTCATTCGGTAGATAGTCAACTCAATGCGTTTTTAATTGAACAACGGGATTGATTTTATTCGGCAATAAACAGCACCTCGTAGGTTTTCACCACGCCGTTGTAATCAAATTTTACAATTGCTTTTCCGGACACTGAAGCTGGCTGCGTTACGACCACTTTTACTTTTGGATGATTGGAAGAAGCCGTAACCTTGGGCACTACGGTTGTTCCAGCCGGAAGCTTGTACGTTGTTTGGTAAAGATCATAACCAACAATGCCATTGGCATTTGTGGACCGAACCGGAATAGCCGGAATTGTTACAGGCTTTCCGCCCACGGCAATGCTTACTGCAGGAACTGTTGGACGATTGATTTTTTTGGTTTTCGAACTGAAGCCAAGCCCGGCTAAGTCAAAAAGAGCAGTCGAATCAGCACTTTCTGCCACAAGGAACAGGGCATGCTTCTTATCCAAACCCTCTACAAACTTTGCAACGTCTGCGGTGAACTGCGTAACCTCTTGTTTGGAATTGGCAGGAACTACAATCTCCGCTATTTTTTTCCCTTTCCAGGTCGCATTATCCCAGGGACCATCTAACCAAACATTCACCTTAAAGCTTTTGTCTGTTTTTGGTGTAAGGAATAGATTAAACCTGGTATTGCTTCCTTTTTTCGTTCCGGCAAAAGGTTTTAACCCGTTCCGGGCTTTTCCGAGTCCGCCAAAACCAAAGTATTTGTAACCGATGATGTTGCCATTCTTTACTTTTTCAATTGGCATGTGGTTATCCCAGATATCCCACGAATCTTGCTGCAGGCTGGTGTTGGAAAGATAGGCGGCATATCCCGCAGAATAATACTGGTAAGGATCAAGGCCGTAAAAATGAAAGCCTTCCGAAGTCACTTCCGCTCCCTTGTATCCATTTCCCTGGCTGTCTTTTGCCGTCCACAAACTGTCCGGTGCGTAAGGGTCGAAACCCCTGATGGAAACAGTACCGCCTTCGGCCACTGGCTTTTCGTCCCAATGAATACTAACAGGAGCGACTACGGCTTGTCGTGCATAACCAAATCCCCTGGGTGGGCGGTGGTAAAACACATACCATTGACCGTTGATCAATTCAATACTACCGTGGGTATTGTGTCCCGAATTGGTTGTTTGTATAGCAGTACCATCCTGGTTCGGCACCGGGGCACGGGAATCCACCACCACGCCACCACTTTTCCAAGGCCCTAAAGGCGAATCGCCATAGGCGTAACGCAACGTAGAGTTGGAACTACTTACGCCATACTCTGGACCGGAATAGCCGCTAAAAACCGTTACGTATTTGTTGCCCACTTTGCCGATAGAGGAAGCTTCAAAAAAATTGAACGTTCCCAAATCTTCGCCTGGATAAATGTTTGGGTATTGCGTACCGGCCGGTTCCCGGATTACTCCGTACCGCGAACTGGCTGGCAGCAAGTAACGAACAGCCTCCGTTCCGGGCCGGATCGAATACATTGTGTTTTGATCTAACTGCGCGGCTGATGATCGTTGAAAGCCCCAAAACCCGTAAGCCCGAAAGCCTATTTCATAATCGGGGTCTTTTGGATCGGTAACGTATTCGATATAGACAGCAGGATCGAAACCCAGTATGCTTCCGGGCACCGTCCGCTTTCCGTCTTCGGTTAAATTGATGGGAGTGAATGGACCATCGGGGCGGCTCCCCTTGCAAACCATTGCCTCCCTATTTGGCCCGCGACTGTGTGGGAATAAATAATACTCTTTCTTCCCTCCTTTGCGTTTCACTTCTACCAAATCCGGCGCATACATCACGTCCCATTGTCCATCTACCTGGTAGGTAAAAATGGGACCTTCGTCCCGCCAGCTGGTTAAATCTTCTACTGGTGCCGACCATGCCCTGATGTCCGGACCGCAATAACTATTCACTCGCACATCATGCGAACCGATAATGTAGGCGCGGAATTTTCCCGGACGGTCGGGATCTTCAAATACACGGGGCTCTCCATCCGGTAAATGTTCCCACAAAGGCAGGTAGGGATTTCCAGCCTGCGTATGCACGAACTTTTTATCTTGCTTTTTTGTAACTGTGTTTTGTCCTTTGCTTGTTACAGCAAACAGCAAGGTGGCCGCACATAGCAATGTTGTGATCTTAATTTTCCTGGTTAACGGAAGTATGTTCATGGTGAAGTGATACATGGTTAATGGCTTAGTAATTTTTTATCTTGTTGCTCAAGCTAACAATCTACTTAAACTTTTATTTGGAAAACATCCAGTAGTCGAAAAACATGATTCTTCCGGGTTTTTCACCTTTAAAAACAAAATACAAATCATGCTTTCCGGTTGTTTTGGGTACTTGTGTTGAAACTACGGCCCACCTGTCATCGCCACCGGTCAACGGCACGTTCACGGTTGCCAGCAAATGGCCGTCTTTGCTACCTAAACGTACTTCCATGGTTACGCCGGTATTATGCGTTGTTCCCACACGGGCTGTCAACTTTGTTGCGCCGGCAGCACCAAAATCAACGTCTTTTACTTTTACATAGGCGCCGTTTTGAACAGCGTTGATGAAAACACCCACCTCGCTGTTTTGGGCCGCTTTTACACCTTCGGAAAAAGCAATGGTTTCCGCTTCCGTTTTTTGGTAAGGATTAAGCGGTTGAAGGCTTTTGGTGATGCCAGCTTCCATCTTCATGGGTTTGATGGTGCCATCTTTGTTGAATTCGGCTTCCTGCACACACACGGAACGGTTAAACCCATTGCCACCCGGCAGGGCGCCATTGTGGTAGAAAAAATAGGTTTTGCCTTTATAGTCGATCAGGCCCGGGTGGTTGGTGAAACTGCGGCCTTCGGCAGGCATCAACATGCCTTCAGTCTTCCAAGGGCCGATGGGACTTTTAGCAGTTGAGTAACCAATATGCTCCGGTAGCGGGCCACCAGCCCACAACAGGTAATATAAATCGTTGCGTTTGTAAAGCCAGGGACCTTCTTCATAGAGTGTAGGCCTGTCTTTTACCGCCCCTTCACGTTTACCAAAAGCCGTTTCCGTCATCGGGACATTTACAATTTCACCGGTGTAAGAAATCATGTCCTCGTTCAACTTTACATAATAACAAAACGGGTTGCCCCAATAGAGGTAGGCTTGCCCGTCGTTGTCAATAAAAACATTCGGGTCAATATCGCCTTTGCCGCTTTGTGCCAGCGGTTTGCCAAAGGGATCAATAAAAGGGCCATACGGATTATCGGCAACGGCTACGCCAATAGCCGGGGAATTGGTTGCTTTGGAAACGACGGGTGCATACAGGTAAAACTTGCCATTGCGTTCCACTACCTGCATGGCCCAGGCGTCACCCTTTGCCCAGTTAAAGATTTTATAGGTAGCAATGGCACCGTGGTCGGTCCAGTTGACCATGTCCTCTGTGGTGTAAAGCTTCCAGTTGTTCATCACAAACCAGCTGGACTGGTCTTCATCGTGGCCGGTATAGAGATACAGTTTTCCGTTATACACCATCGGCGCCGGATCGGCGGTGTACGCTGTTTGAATGACAGGGTTTTGGGCCTTTAATTGTATGGAAGCAGCGCAAGCAAAAACAGCGATGAATAATTTCGTTTTTTTCAAAATCAGTTGCTTTGTGAGCTATGAATATAATGATTGCACAAATCTTCATTTGGTAATTATCATTTTTCTATTCATAGAAAGCGAAATTTTCAACTGGCTCCGCGAAAAATTCTTATCCCGAAATTATCTTTCATAAGCTACGGAACATAAAACACCTTTAAAATGTAATTCTGCGACGAATGTCTTCGCCCAACTGGAATAACCCCACTTCTAATTTCGATATAGTTCTTAACAACCGGATTGAAGAACTTTGAATCTTTGATTCTACTTCAGAGCCCATGCCAACCCGAAAATGTTGAAAGAAAAAAGGCTATCCTTCTTTACTCCACGTTAACGAATTTGATGTTCCAATCTTCTTTACTGCAACTTTATTAGTTTTTGTTGAAGCACTTCATTCTTCGTAATGGTTTGCAGAAGGTACATGCCGGCAGTCGTCGCGGCCAGTAACATACAATAACTTTTTACCGGTTCAAAATCGCAAGTAATCTTTCATTCCAAACAATAAAATAATACCAGTATTTTCCACCTTTAAATCTGCAAAACCACTTACAAAGACCGTAATTATACGTAGGAAATTATACTGTCGTCTATTATTTTTGCGGCAATAACCGACCCCTACATGAAAAAAATCACCTTGCAGTTCAGTGATTTGCTGCACTTATTGGAGTTTATGGCCATCACCCATCAGCATGATTGCCCCATTGATACTGAAAAAAGAATAATTGTCTGCGAACTCTCGGAAGCAGACATTGAATTGGCGCAACAGGCTTATCACGCAACCATCATTTCAGACTAACAGACCCCGAATTCAGACCAAAGAAATCGTGAATGTGATTGGAAAGCGGCGAGAAAATTTTCGAGGCTAATCTTACGAATTACTTGCAGTTAGCATTGCTGCCTGCGCAATTATGTCAGCGAAAATTGACCGTAAAGTTTACATCCTTTTCCCGGTGCGGAATCGATACGTAAAAAACCACTGAACACCTGCAGACGCCCTTGGATGTTGCGCAGGCCAATACCGCCTGCGAGCTGGTTCGGATCAAACCCGGCGCCATCGTCTTCAATCTCCAGCGTAACCAGGTTCTCACTGGATGAAATGGTCAGGTAGATGTTTTGCGGGTTGGCGTATTTTAAAATGTTGCTAACCGCCTCCTGTACTACGCGGTACACCATTAGTTTGTGTTGTACAGACAACTGCTCTTCGTCAAGCTTTGCCAGGTTCAGGTGAAACTCGTAAGGCTTCACCCGCTTAATAGAGCTGATCAACAGGTCTAACGCTTCGGAAAGCGTTAAGGTTTCAAATTCCGGCGGACGGATGGCTGCGGACAAATGCCGGATTTCGTTCAACGCTTTTTCAACCAGTGCCTGCGGCTGTTGTGCCAGGGAAGGCGGCAGTGCCCGGCCATTAGCTATTTCTGCCAGGTACAGCTTTACAACGGTCAGCATCTGGCAAACATTGTCATGTAATTCAGTGGCCCAGCGGTTGCGTTCTTCTTCCTGCGCTTTAATAATCATTCGCCCCAATTGAAGACGGGCTTTGAGCTGGTGTTCGTATAGCCTGGCCTGTGCATCCCGCAGTTCAGTCACATCCTGAATGGCACCAATAAAGCTGACAGGCTCTCCGCTGGCATGGTCACGAATAATTGAACCTTTGTGTATCACATCATGGTAAGTTCCATCATGCCACAAACACCGGTATTCGGCCTGCCAGAAAGGTGAACCGCAGGCAACGGTTTCCTCGAAACTCTGGCTGATTCTTTCCCTGTCTTCCGGGTGAATCAACTGGTCGTGAAAATCACCAAATGCGGGAATAACGGATTGAGACGTACCTGTAAAATGTTTTAGCTGTTCATTAATGGTGGCCACGCCGTTTTTCAAATCATAATCAACAATACCTTCTTTTGAAGCTTCGTTCAGCGCCTGGTATTTGGCAAGAAGAAGGTCGCTTTTTTGCAGGCTGCGGTTGATGTCGAGATAATATTTGTGGGAGAAAAGATAAATGCCGCCCGTGCAGGCAATCACGAAAAAGAGCCCTTTCACGCTTTGAATTTGTGCGATGACCGCCGGGTCACTGGAGAAGGCAAAGACAATGCGGTCACCCGCAATTATCCAAAGGGAAGAAAAAAGAAAATACAGCAGGGCAAGGCGTGCCGAAGGAGAAAGTTTCGTCATGGGATGATGTCTTCTATCGACAAGTTATGGATAAATGACTTGTATGCACAAGTGATTTACATTTTATCGATAAACGAAAATAGTTGAGCGATAGTAAAATGGTAACGATGAAAAATCATGAATTACTATCTCAATATCCTGGTCTTGTCACTACCGCTTGTTAACTGTTACATTTACCACGCCGCCTACCAGCCTTTCCCTTAGCTTAAATTCTTCAAGATCGATCAGCGATAAATATTTCCGTATCAGTTCTTCATCAAACTCTGAACGTTTGTTCATGTCTCCCAGCAATGCCCGTTGCCTCTCCAATAGCTGCAGATAAATGAGCTCGAAATCTTTCAGCCCGTTGTTACCAGATGAAGTTTGCTCCGTAATCTCCTGCGCAAAGTGGGCCGCCTCAAGCGTCAGCTTTGCATGCAGGTTTTTCAGGTAAGGATTATTGAATTCTGTTCCATCAAAACGGTCCTCCAAAAACAGCAACGACGCATGCGCCATTTTCTTTTGAATGATACGCTCCTGCTCGTCTTCCGTAATCAATGCATTCCGGTCTGTTGGTTTTACTTTACGGATTAACCACGGAAGCGTCAGTCCCTGAAACACCAGCGTGATAAGGATAACGATGAAAGTAACAAAGAGAATTAGGTTGCGGTAGGGAAACTGCTCGCCATTGCTCATAACAATGGGTATGGACAAAGCCATGGCCAGCGACACCACGCCACGCATGCCAGCCCAACCCGCAACAAGCGGGGCCTTCCAGCCTGGATTGGGATCGGCCACCGTTATAAAACGGCTGGCAAGCCGGGTAAAAGCGGAGGCACCAAATGAGCAAAGCAGTCGTGTAATAATTAATGCAAGAGAAATCAGCAAGCCGTAGCCGATGGCGGTGCTTAGCGCAATGTTTCCCAGGCCTTGCGTGATTACCGGGAGTTCAAGACCAATCAGCATAAAAATCAGTCCGTTTAATACAAAAACAATGTTCGACCAGACATTCACACTTTCGATACGGCTGCGGTAGGAAAGCATGCTTTGTCTTTTGCTGGAAAGAAGCAGGCCGCCGCAAACAACGGCCAACACACCGGAATAATGAAAATGCTCCGCTGCATAATACATGCAGTAAGGCGTAAGTAAGGTTAAGATGATTTCGATGCTGGGAGTGGTTGGCAGCCAGCGGTGCATGGCATAGAAAATAAAACCGACAGCAATGCCAATTAATGCCCCCATAACCACAACCAAAACAAAGCTGATGGTAGCGGCACCAAAATGAAACTGTCCCGTTATAACCGCCGCAGCAGCAAAGCGGAAGATGATGAGCGATGACGCATCATTAAGCAGGCTTTCACCTTCAAGAATGCTGACCATCGACTTGGGAACGTCCACCCGCCGCATAATGGTTGTTGCAGACACAGCATCGGGCGGCGAAATAATTCCGCCTAAAAGAAAACCTAGCGCTAACGTAAAACCGGGAATAACGGCCGTGGCGATGAAGGCGATAACACTGGAAGTGATGATGACGATAGGAAACGCAAGACTGGTTATAATGCGCCGCCATTTCCAAAATTCTTTCCATGAAACCTGCCACGCAGCTTCGTACAACAAGGGCGGTAGAAAGATAAAGAAGACGAGTTCGGGGTAAATGATAATTTGTGAAAACGCAGACGTAAAACTTAACGCCAGCCCGCCCATCACAAGTATGATGGGATAAGCTACCCGCAGTTTGTTGGCCACCATCACCAAGGCCAGGATAATCAGTATCAGGAAAATGTACTGAACGAAAATATCTTGCATTTTGGAAGAGGTTGCACCAAAAATACCGAAAGCCCGTCTTCCTTAAGGCCGGTGTGAGAACTGAATGATCAGTTCACTGCCGCCGGGTTAAAAGTCGGGCAGTAGTCTTCCATCACGCAGGTAATATTTAAATCAAACCTGGAACGTCTGCCCTTAGCCTACAAAAAGCAGCCTTCACCCAGGCCTCAATCTCTCCCGATTTCGCTTTTGAAGCGCAGAATTCGATCTTAGATCGCTTTGACTTATTCTAATTTGATTTGTTTCCTAAGAGGTGAATCATAGCAACAACTCACTCTCTCGCCAAGCTTTCGCTTTCACAAAAAGCCAAAAACTTTTTTGCCGTTTCAACGCTTTCGTTAAAAGAAATGGGTTTGGTAAAATAGGCATGTGCACCCAAAGAAAGACACCGTTCTTTTTCAAGTGGATTGATGGAGGTTGAATAGATAATGACGGGAATATTTTTAAACCGGCTGTCGTCTTTGATCTTTGCCAGGGTTTGCGCACCATTCATTTTTGGCATGTTCAGGTCCAGCACAATCAGGCAGGGAACAAAATCCTTTGCGCAATATTGCTCCAGCAATTCCCAGGCATGCTGCCCGTTGTCGGCAAAGCGCATCACATCGGCGGAGTGGAGCGTTTCCATCGCATCCTGGATTATCGATTTGTCCTCCGGATCATCATCGGCCAGCAAAATATTTTTTGCAGTCATGGCACAAATTTAATTGCCAGCGGCTTTCAGCGGCAGGGAAACATAAAAGATTGCGCCTTCGCCTTCTTTTCCTTCCGCCCATATTTTGCCGCCGTGCATTTCTACAATTTTATTGCAGATGGCCAGGCCCATGCCTGTGCCTTCAAAATTTTCCCTGGTGTGCAGCCGCTGAAACAGCGTAAACATTTGCGGCAGGTAGTTTTCATTGAACCCAATGCCATTGTCGCTAAAGCGCAGTTCTATTGTTTTATCCTTTACCTCGCAGGAAATATCAATAACCGGCTTCTCGGATGGCTTGCTGTACTTGAGCGAATTGCTGATGATGTTTTCAAACAACTGGCGCATCATCCGCTCATCGCTCCGCACCGTGGGCAGCGTTGCAATATGGAGCGTGGCGCCTTTTTCTTCAATCACCATTTCAAAATCCTGGCAGGCATCAGCAACGATCTTATTTAAATCCACTTCTTTAAACCGTGCTTCCTCGCGGTTGATCTGCGAAAAGGTAAGCAGGTCGTGAATGAGGTTGCGCATGCGCTGTGCCGCTGCCTGCATGCTGTTTAAATAATCAAGGCCTTTTTTATCAATGGCCGATGCATAACGGCTCATGAGGAAATCGCTGTAAAAAAGCAATTTGCGCACAGGCTCCTGCAAGTCGTGAGACGCCACAAACGCAAACTGTTGCAGCTCGTGGTTGCTGCGGTTCAGTTCTTCAATGTATTGCTCCAGCGTTTGCTGGTTTCTTTTCAGCTCTTCCTGCGTTTGTTTTAATTCTGCATTGTCCTTCAGGGTTTCTTCCACCACCTTTTGCGCATGAATGTCAACGATGTAACCGATCCAGTAAAGCAATTCGCCTTTGTCATCGGTCAGCGGTGATAGGGAAACCTGGTGCCATAAGTATTCATTGCCTTCTTTATGCCGGATGCGGGTTTGCGTTTTTACTGTTGTTGCACCCTGCCTGATGTTGCTTTTGAGCAACAGCGAAAAAGAAGGATAATCTTCTTCGTACACAATGGCTTTCCATCCGCTGGTGTTTAATCCATCTGCTGTAAAACCGGTAAGTCGTGTAAGCCATTCGTTGGCGTAGAGCAAGTGCCCTTCGGTATCGATGGAAAAAATAATCAGTGGTAAGGAACCGGTGAGTGTTTTGTACTGCGCTTCGCTCTTTTTTAATTTTTCAGAAAGCTCCTGCAGTTGCTCGTTCTTTCGCTTTATTTCATCGTATGCCGAAACCGGCGGCTCGTTGCGAAACAGTTGCCGCCATTCATCCAGCTTGTTTATATCAATTTTAAATGCAGGCGAAACGGAATAGAACAATTCAATGGAAGTTTCGGCGCCTTTGGTGGTGACGTTGTATTTGTCAACCAATCTTTTTGCATAGGATAAACCCTGCCGGTTGTAATCATCGTCGGGCTGCTCGTCGTTGATGCAGGCCACAATGTATTTGTCGCGGCTTTCTACTTCTACCTGCAATACCAGGCAGCCGCTTTTCCCGTGTTCAATGGTGTTGCGTGCCACTTCCGATACGGCCGTGGCAAAACTGGTTTGCGCCGCCAGCGACAGGCCGGCCACTTCGCCCAGGCGCATGGAGCGGCGGTGCGCTAAAATCAGGTCCATCTCATTTTCAAGCGTAACCCGGGCTATTTCGTGCATGATGATTACAAGTTTAGTTTACAGGCCGCTACCGACATATCATCGGTATAGCGGGCAAAATCTTTTACCAGCGCCGCCGCCAATAAGGAAAGGTCGTAGCGCACAATGCCGGGATATTTAATGGTATCCCAGCGTGATTTCAAACCATCGCTGCACATCACCAGGTATTGTCCACGTTCGTACACTACCTCCTGTACATTGAGTGTATTGGGTACGTTCAGGCCAATAATGCCGTTGTACGACATGTAACTTTTTAACAGTGAAGGACCGTACACTTTGGTGCTGATGTTGCCCACGCCAACAATTTGCCACACCCGCCGCTGTTTGCAAAACGACGCGACCGTGCCCACAAGACCTCTTGTTTTTTTTACTTTATCATTTACAAAACGGATGATGCTTACCGGGTCGGTTTCCGTACAGGTTTCAAATGCTTCGCCTGCTTTGAGCACCGCGGCTGCTGCATCAGCACCGTGGCCCAGTCCATCGCCTAAAAAAAGCTGGTAATGGTCGTCGGTTTCTTTGTAAAAAAATCCGTCGCCGCACGCTTCTTCATTAGGCTTTGGCAGCACCACCGATCGTACTTCAATTTTTGGCGGCCGCCTAAAAGCCGCAAATGGCTCGGCAAAAACCCGAACCAGCAACACCGTTCCCCAGTCTTTTTGCGAAAAAACCTGGAACACATCGGCCATCCGCTTCATGGCGCCCAGGCCATGGCCCAGTGTATTTTTTGTAGAAAATCCATCGGTCATCATCCGGGTTACATCCTGCATACCCGGGCCGTTGTCAACGGAAATAAGTTCGATGCCCGGCACGCCGGCTTCTTCCACCGCTTTTACCCAAATGGTGCCGCCGCCTGCATGTTTTGCCAGGTTGCTGGTTAATTCCGCAACAATAATGTCGGTTTCTCCCACCCTTGTTTCGCTGAAACC
>DATKHJ010000223.1:0-3938 GCA_035510335.1 Flavisolibacter sp.
TCTTTCTTCGCATCATAACACTTGTTTCATTTAACACGGATGATAGCCAATACAGGCCGGTGATCGGAAGCGTACGTTTCCACAATGACTTTATGTTCCTGCACCAAAAATTTTTCGTTGGGAGCATAGCCAATAAAATCAATGGTACGAGTGGGATTGGTCGCCGGTATGGTAAACCCGCAATTGGCCACGCAGGTTCGTGTAAAATAGGAATCGAAACGATTGATGACCGGTGTACCGGCAACAGCATTCAAATCTCCCGCTACGATCACCGGGTACTGTTCTTTCTTCAGCACATCAACAATCTTCTCAACCTGCAATTGGCGGTTGGTTGGGTCGGTCTCGGCATCGAGGTGGGTGCTGGCAAACACTATTTTTTTACCGTTACCCATTGTAACAACAGCTGTTGCCAGGGTGCGCCGTTCCGCATTGCTGCCATCGGCAACCGGAAGCGGGTAATTAATGGTGTTGGAAAGCGGGAACTTTGACAGAATAGCAACGCCGTATTCTCCACCGGCATAATCGATTGCCTTCGCAAAATAAGCCCGCATTCCGGTGAGGCGTCCGAGTTCTTCTGCCTGGTGCAGAGTCTTTCCCGACCGGCTGGTGTACACATCTACTTCCTGCAACGCAACCAGGTGTGGCTGCTGTTGCTTAATAATGTTTGCTACTGCCGCCATATCAACTTCGTTGGGACGAGAAGGTGGATTGGCGTGGTGAATATTAAAACTGAGCACCCGCAGGTCCGAGGTTGTATCAACAGGGGTATTGTTCCCGTTTCCATTACCACCTGGCTGCCCGCCACTCTCCTTCTTGCTGCAAGCAAAAAACACGATGCTGAAAAAACAAATGAACGCAACTTTCATAGACAGGTTACTTGACGGGTGAATCGTGAACGCTCTTCAATCATTCACCGCCTTGGTGTATTTTATTTTACCTGGATGACCGCTTTTACCGGCAGGTGATCAGAGGCATAGTCTTCGTTGATGACAGCATGCTCCACTACGCTGAAACCTGCTGATGGTTTAAAGGCGATGTAATCAATGGTTCGCTTTGGATTTTTTTCCGGAATGGTAAAGCCGCAATTGGTTACACAAGTACGGGTAAAATGCCGGTCCAGCACAGCCACAATGCGTGTATCCGGAACGGCATTAAAATCACCGGCTATCACCACCGGCAGTTTTTCATTTTGCATTATTTCTGCAATGGCATTGATCTGCAACAACCGGTTGGTATCGGCCCGCTGCGCATCCAGGTGGGTGCTGGCAAATAAGATTTTTTTTCCGCCCGGTAGTGTTATTTCTGCTGTTGCCAATGTTCTTCGTTCACCATTGGTTCCAGCGGCTGTTGGCAATGGCGTGTTCTTCGCATTCTCCATCGGCAGTTTTGAAAGAATTGCCACTCCGTACTCGCCGCCGCCATAATCAATGGCTTTTGCAAAGAAAGCTTTCATACCTGTCAGGCGGGCCAGTTCCTCTGCCTGGTGCAGGCTTTTCCCAGAACGATCAGTAAAGACATCTACTTCCTGTAGTGCCACCAGGTGCGGGTCTTCTTTTCGAATAACATTGGCAATGGCCTCCATGTCAATCACGTCTTTCCTGGAGGGCGGGTTGGCGTGGTGAATATTGTAGCTAATCACTTTTAGCCGGAATCCTTCTTCGTCATTTGTCCGGCTCATCTCTCCATTCTGTATGGGCCTGCCTGCACAAGACAGTAACAGGCCCACCAGGAAGTAAACTATCGGGTTTTTCAAAGTTGTCATCAAGAAAAGGTTTTACCATCCGGGATTTTGACCCAGGTTGGGATTGCGTTGAAATTGGGTTAACGGAATTGGCCAGAGATAGTTTTTGGGATCGGTAAAAACACGGTTGTTGTTGGCAATGATATAGCCCTGCGCATCGGCCGGAATGTTGGCAACATCGGCAGCGCGGAAAGCAAGTGATTTTTTCATTCCCTTGATATCCTGCGCCAGCAGGCTTCCCTGCTTCCAGCGTTGAATATCAAAATAACGCAGTCCTTCCAGCGCCAACTCTACGCGGCGTTCACGGCGCACTTCTTCCCGCAAATTCATACCATTGGCCAACAGTTCGGCAATGACCATTGGCTTCATCGCCACCCTCTGGCGAAGCTTGTTGATGGTTAAATCAATATCGGCCTGCGTTAAAGTACCCTGCTCCAGTTTTGCTTCGGCATAGGTTAACAAAACCTCGGCAAGCCGTATCAGGTGAATGTCATTTTCATCCCTGCTTACACGGCCTACCGTAGAAAGCTCAACGTACTTGGTGAAATAGTAGCCGGTAATGGTAACCGAACCCAGTTTGTTGGAAATGAATTTGGGTGTTATAAAAACATTCCATGTAGCCGAACTGCTTGTGTTACGGCCATCCTGACGGCCACCCCATGCAGCTCCTGGCTGCAGAATGGTTTGCGTCATGCGGGGATCGCGGTTCTTGAATAAGTTTTCGTACGTGTCTTCTTTGTACAACGGCGATTTGTTGATGGGCAAACCATCGCTGCACAGGTACGCATCTACCAGCGACTTTGTCGGGTTCCACCGCGATGCCTGGTCGGGCACTTGCGCTTCGCGGCTCATGTTATGGTAAATCTGCGCTTCATCGGAGTACATGCGGGCAAGAATAGTTTCCTTGTTGGTGCCGTTCTTCAATTTACCCTTGTAGTTGAAAAGATCATTGTAAGCCACGGTAGCACCGCCCGTGGTATACAACTGGTAAATGCCAAGGTCCATGACGTCTTTGGCTGCTTTTTCGGCTACATCCCACTTTTGGTTAAAGAGGGCCACACGGGCTTTTAAGGCAAGGGCAGCGCCTTTGGCAATGCGTCCAAGGCTGGTGCCTGTTTGCGTAAGCGGCAGTTTCGCGGCTGCTTCGTCCAGTTCTTTCAGAATGAAGTCAACTACCTGCGCTTTTGGCTGACGGTTGCCATACACTTCGGGGTCGTTGATCAATAGCGTTTTGGTGATCAACTGCACATCGCCATAAAACTGCGTGAGGTAGAAGTAGAGGTAAGCCCGGATAAAACGTACTTCTGCGGCCATCGCTTCTTTTACACTTTCCCGTCCTGATGCTTGCTGGTAGTTTTCCAAAAAAGCGTTGCAGCGGCGGATGCCATCGTAATTGCTTGCCCACTCGCTGTTAAGTGTTCCCAAATCGGTATTGAAGTTGCCACTGGCTATGCGCTGGTAATCGTTCACCGAGGAATTGAGGGTATTGTCGCCAAGATTTTCCAGGTCAAGTGTTGCTTTGCCTTTCAGGTAAGCGTAGCAGCCATTTACAGCCAGTTGCAGGGTTTCTTCATTGGTGAAGAAAGTTTCATTCACCAGCTCGTCCAGCGGCTGGCGATCCAGGAAGTCTTTTTTACAGGAAGTCAGCAGCAAAGTACCTGACAGGATTCCGAAAAGTATATTGCGTTTCATGTTATTTCATGTTTAAGTTGATACCGAAAATGAATGTCTTCACCTGCGGATAATAACCACCGGTGCTCACCGGCGTTTCCGGATCGTAGCCATAGAAGAAATTACTTCTTGTAAACAGGTTATCGGCTGAAACAAAAATCCGCAGGCGGCCAATGCGGTAGCGCTCCAGTAGGCTTGCCGGCAACGTATAACCCAACTGAACGTTCTTTAAACGGAGATACGAGGCATCTTCGAGCCAGAAGGTAGAGAAGCGCTGGTTGTGCGTTAACTGGTACGTCAGCCGCGGATAAGTGGCACCCGTATTGTCCGGCGTCCACCGGTCAAGGTGAACTTTTTGCGGGTTAGCCGACTCGTTGATATAAGCATGGCGGGCAGCGCCGCGGATGTAACCGTTGGCTTTGCCTACACCCTGCAGGAAAAAGCTAAAATCAAAGCCCTTCCAATCTGCATTGCCGCGGAAACCGTAGGTATAACGGGGAAAGGGGTTTCCAATGATCTGTCGATC
>DATKHJ010000224.1:0-2080 GCA_035510335.1 Flavisolibacter sp.
GTCTTGCAACTCACAGGTAATTCTGCTTTGTCTATTGTACACTGGAGTAGGCCGCAGTGCTACCATATATCATGTTCGTATCCAGAAACGATATCATATCTTAGTCTTGTCAAGGATCAAGTTTTTGCGGAGAGTGTAAGTAGATTGTAAAAGCAAAACAGTAGCAATAAATCCTTCGCAAACGATTCTTTTCAATGCAAAGCCCCCGGGTTTTATTCCTGAACCATCTTTCCCAGCCTATGTAAAACGTGGTTAACTGAAAAAAATAAACATGCCGCCATCGTTGAGAATAGGTTTGGTTTTTCTTGTTTTATCCTTTTCCACAGCCGCCGTTTTTGCACAAAAACGATTGGCCACCAACCAGGAAAGATTTGGCGTGGAGCAAGGCCTGGCACAGAGCCTTGTGAGTGATATTGTGCAGGACAAAGACGGCTTTCTGTGGTTTGCCACCTACGACGGGTTAAGCCGCTACGATGGCCGCGAATTCAAAAATTTTGTGTACAACAGCAAAGACAGCAATGGGTTAACAGGCAATTCCATTTACAACCTCATGCCTTTTGGTGATAACCAGCTTACCTTGCTTTACGATGGTTCCCGCGGCGATGACGTGGACATGCGTTCAACCCGCATCCGCAAAAATCCCACGGTCGAAAAGCTGCGTAGTCTTCCCAACTCTTTTCCCTTGTTTTATCCCCGCGATAACACCTACAACGGAAAACGCTGGTTGTTTTTAAAAGGCGGTTACAAAGGCATTGGTTGGTTAGATGCAACAACGGGCATCGCCACAGAAGCAAGCAAGGCCAATGGTTTGCTCAGCCAGGATACAATATCCGGCCTGTTTCTTACTCCCGATAACCAGCTGTTTTTAATTTCAGAAGACGGCGTGCAAATCAGCAACGCAAACGGAAAACCGTTTTCCTTTCTTCCTTTTGCTACCGGTGTAAGGCGTGTGCAGTTACGTGATATCCGCGATCATCGGATCAACATACCCGCAGCCATGCTTTTGCCGCAAAACCGGCTGGCTGTTTTGCAGAACGATTCAATACAGGTGTTGGATCTTACCCGCCGGGAGGCACGCGGCTACGCGTTGCCAAAGGCCGTTCGAACCGATGTTCCCGATTACTGCGCAAAATTAAAAACCGACTATGCCGGACGACTATACTTTCAGCACAGGGGAAGGATTTTTCGCATGGAGGAAGAAGGGAAATTTGAACTGCTGTGGGAGAACCAGCAAATAGCCGGGCTGCCCATCACTTCTTTTTATATTGACCGCACCGAGGTTCTCTGGGTAAGCATTAGCGCACAAGGGTTGCTTAAAATTGACCTGCGTGCCTTGCCCTTCTTTTCCTATGCCTACAACAAAAACTTTGTTTACGACATGCTGAACCAGGCGGGCATCCCGGTTGACTGGGCCCGAGACGTACAACCGTACCAGTTCCGGTTTGCGTATGATGCTAACAATGTGGTTTACTTAAGCTGCAATCATTTGGACAACAGTAACGTGTATCGCTGGGATCAAAAGAGCTTCACAACAATGCAGGTATCTGCACTGCCTACGATTTTTTGGGCATTGGCTGCCACGCCGGCCGGCGGGATTAAAGTGTTTGAAGACCAGCATTTATGGGTTTATCATTTTGGCGCCGATGGTAGCCGCCAGCGGTCCGCATTAAAACCGGCGGCCTTTAAAGATGTAACGGTAACCGATGCCCGTTATGCCGGTGGTTTTTATTGGCTGGCCACTGCCAGTCACGGTCTTTTTCAGTTGAAGGGAGATAGCGTGGTTGGCATCTACGGTGGGCCGCAAGGCGGAGTCGTTATGACAAAAGAATTAACGGAGATATGCCCTGATCCCACAGATCCGAACAAACTCTGGATTGGTTCACGCGGTGGCGGTTTAATTTCATGGCACACCACGAAGGGCTTTCAAAGAATTTACACCACGCAGGATGGCTTGCCCAACAACACGGTTTACTGCATGCTGCCTGATAAGAAAGGCAATTTGTGGTGCAGCACCAACAAAGGAATCTTCCGGTTTAATTTGAAAACAGTGAGCATTACCTCGTTTGAAAAAAGCGATGGA
>DATKHJ010000225.1:0-2661 GCA_035510335.1 Flavisolibacter sp.
CATACACCTTAAGCAGCGGCCATTTTTACGAACAGTTTCATGTGTTCTCCATGGAATGGAAGCAGGACCAGGTAAAAATATTTGTTGACAACAATCGTTTTTACACGCTGAATAAAGCGGATTTGGGCACCACGCCTTACCCGTTTAATGCGCCTTTCTTTTTCATTTTTAACGTAGCCGTTGGTGGCAACTGGCCGGGCAGTCCGGATGCAGCCACCACCTTTCCGCAACGAATGATTGTTGATTATGTAAGAGTGTTTCAATAAAAAATACGACGTGAAAATTTTAAAAACAACCGTACTGCTTTTGGCAGTGTGCCTGGTATCTTTTGCCCTGTCTGCACAAAAAAAAGGATTTGTTTATGTAGAGGGTAAGAACGTGCTGTTCCCCGATGGCAAACCGTTTCTTATGCGGGGCACCAATCTTGGCAATTGGCTGGTGCCGGAAGGGTATATGTTCAAGTTTAAAGATGTGAATTCTGCCCGCACCATTAACCAGGCACTGAGCGAATTGATAGGCTCATCCGCCGCGGATAGTTTCTGGAAAACCTTCGTTAATAATTACATTACCGAAGCCGACATCCGCTACATGAAAAGCATCGGTATGAATTCCATTCGCATACCCTTTAACTACCGCATGTTTACCAGCGAAAAATACATGGGCGAATCCAACCCGGCCCGTGGCTTTGAATTGCTTGACAAACTGATTGGCTGGTGCCGCAAAGAAAATCTCTACCTGCTGCTTGATATGCACGCTGCACCGGGCGGACAAACCGGCGACAATATTGATGACGGCGAAGGCTACCCGTTTTTGTTTGAAAGCGAAAAAGACCAGCAACTGACAATTGACATTTGGAAACGCATTGCATCGCGTTATAAAAATGAATCCATCATCATCGGTTATGATTTGCTGAACGAACCGATTGCGCACTATTTTGATGCAGACCATTTTAATCCGAAACTGGAAGGGCTGTACAAACGTATTACCGCCGCTATTCGTGAAGTGGATAAGAACCACCTGATCTTTCTTGGCGGTGCGCAATGGAACTCCAATTTTTCCCCGTTCGGAAAACCGTTTGATGACAAGCTGGTGTACACGTTTCACAAATACTGGACGCCGCCGACGCAGGAAGTCATTCAACCCTACATCGACTTCAGCAACAAGTACAACGTTCCGATTTACTGCGGTGAAACCGGCGAGAATACAAACGAATGGATTGACAGCTTTCGCACTACCATGGAGGCCGCAAACATTGGCTGGCATTTCTGGCCGTACAAAAAAATGGATGATACCCGTGGGGTGGTAACGTTTGCCCGGCCTGCAGCCTATGATTCCATCATTCATTATGCAGAATCTCCGCGTAAAAGCTTTGCCGACATTCGCAAGCTTCGCCCCAAAAACATGACCGCTATCAGGCAAGCGTTAAATGCTTACCTCGAGCAATGCCGTTTTGAAAACTGCACGCCAAACGCAGGTTATATCAAAGCCCTTGGCTTTGCTGAAAACAAAGAGGCTGACAGCAGAAAAACAAAGGCAGCCGGCGATCGTACAATAAAATAATCAGCATGAAAAAAAACGTGGTCAGAAAAATTTGGCTCAATAAATTGTTTGTTGGCGCAGCAGCGGTGCTGGTGATAAGCGGGATGAGTGCACAGTCGCCCAAAAAATCCACACCGGCACTTAAGGATAGAACAACCGTAAAAGTGTACACCACTGCAAAAAATACAGACTACCGGTTAAGCGCTGTCAACGACCTGCAGTTTGGCGAACCCGATGAATTGGTGGAGCGAAATACGTTTGTGTTTGTGGATGACAGTCACAGCTTTCAAACCATGTTGGGTATTGGCGGCGCCATTACCGATGCCTCGGCAGAAACCTTTGCAAAGCTTTCGCCTGCGCAGCAGGATGAATTGATCAAAGCCTATTTCGATCCGAAAGATGGCATTGGCTATAACATTGTCCGCACCAACATGCAAAGTTGTGATTTTTCCAGCGGTAGCTACAGCTATGTACAGGAGAATGACAAGGAGTTAAAAACTTTCAACATCAGTCACGATGAAAAGTTTCGCATTCCCATGATCAAGAGGGCCATGACTACGGCAGGTAAGCTGACGTTTTATGTGAGCCCCTGGTCGCCACCGGCCTGGATGAAGGACAATAACAACATGCTGCGTGGCGGTAAACTATTGCCGAAATACCACCAGGCATGGGCTAATTTTTTTGTGAAGTATATTAAAGAATACGAGAAGCGGGGCATCCCGGTTTGGGGACTGTCGGTACAGAACGAACCGATGGCTGTACAAAAATGGGAGTCGTGCATTTATACGGCAGAAGAAGAACGTGATTTTATCAAAAACTACCTTGGTCCAACACTGCATAAAAACGGGATGGCAGCCAAAAAACTGATTGCCTGGGATCACAACCGCGATTTTGTTTACCTGCGTGCAAAAACAATTTTAAACGATCCTGCGGCGGCAAAATATGTGTGGGGCATTGGCTTTCACTGGTACGAAACATGGACCGGCGGCAACATGCAGTTCAGCAATGTAAAAATGGTGAACGAAACCTTCCCGAAAACCAATTTGATCTTCACCGAAGGCTGCGCCGAAAGCTTTGATGCAGGTCGCATTAACGAGTGGGTGTTAGGAGAGAAGTACGGCC
>DATKHJ010000226.1:0-7548 GCA_035510335.1 Flavisolibacter sp.
CAGAAAACTGAAAATTTTCGATTTCATTTTTATTGGTTTGATTGTTTAAAAAAAGATAACTCAGCAGAGGGTGAATGCCGGAGCAGGAGGATGCCGATAGGTCAATGACAACGCAAAAAGTCCGACAAACGGTTTGTCAGACAAGACTAAAGAAGGAAAGCCCGGTTGCTCAAATAAACCGGAATCAAAGCCTTGTTGGGGGGTGCGTGGCTGACAGGATACGTCACAGCCACAGACGAGTAAGCCACGAGCCTGTGTGCTTCTACTTGAACCAAAGGAACATCGAAAGCGGCACCAAACAGCAGGGAAACAATGTCTGTCATCTTTTGTTCACCCTGGAACTTGACTTGCTTTTGTTCGTCTTTGCAGCAGCCTTTTGCAGCGTCCTTGTGCATGCCGCAATTACTGCATTCTTTTTCTTCGTCGCTGGCTAAACTCCAATCGACCAGTTGATCCATGCAATAATGCAAATGAACCGTAGCCCCGACAGAAGTTGCCAGGTAAAGAAAGGCTAATATGGTAACGAGAAGCTTTTTCAAGACTGATGTAGACGGCAAAAGTATAAACAAATTTTACAGAAGCAATCAGGCAAGGTTAATTCTTTCCTTTTTCACATATTTTATTAGCAGAATGCCTTACCTGGTTGCTGCAAATGCATTAATAACTCAGGGTGATGCCCGCACCGTATCCCATGTCGCTGTCATAGTGCGTGGAAAGCGAGAAATATTTATTAACGATGTAGCGCATGCCCAGGGAATATTCCTTGTCCGTGTTGGCCAGGAAATTCATCCGCACTCTTGGGCTGACCGGAATGTCTTCTCGTGACAACTGGAAACGAAGCTTACCATCGCTGTCAATTGAGCCATCTGCTACCACCAACATCGGCAGCGTGTACTGGACACCCATGTGCACGGCCCGACGGAAGTTTTTTGTATTGGCTTGTCCAAACAGGTTTTTGCCGGGAAGCGTCATCCTTTGCCCGAACATGTTTTTTTCCAACGGGTCAATGTCCCGCTTGCGAAAATCCCAACCGATATAGGGAAAGAGCCACTGGTTTTTACCAATATATCGTCCGAAATGGCTTTCGGTTTCGTAGCCCATTGCCTTGTTCCATCCAACCCGCCATTCAGTGGATAATTGGTAGCGGGTGTTGCCAACCATCACTTCCCCGTCTGAGCCATTGCTTTCAATGCCCACTCTTACCATCGGGTGCAGCATCCGGTCTTCTTTCTTCAACATCCGGAAAGACCTTTCCGGGTTGGGCAGTTCCGGGTTCGGCGAGGAATTTTCGTAACTGAAAACCCGGCCCATGCCGCTCATCATGTGGTACAAAATGTGGCAATGAAAGAACCAATCCTGGTCTTCGGTGGCGGCAAATTCGATAGTGTCCACTTCCATGGGCATAATATCCAACACATTCTTTAAGGGGGAACGTTCGCCCTGCCCGTTGACTACCCGGAAAAAGTGCCCGTGCAGGTGCATGGGGTGGCGCATCATGGTGTTGTTATATAAAACGATGCGGATATTCTCCCCTTTTTTAATCATTATTTTATCGCTTTCCGAAAGCACTTTATTATCCATGCTCCACACATAACGGTTCATATTACCGGTCAGTTCAAAGTGGAACGTACGGGTTGGTGCCTCCGGCAGGGTGGTGACTTTTGTGGAACGAAGCATGCCGTAGTTCAATGTCACAATATCCTGCGGCACATTGTCGGTGCCGCCTTCGTCATTGTGTGCTTTCGTTTCCTTTGATGGCTTTTCTTCACCCGTAATTTCGGGGTACATGACGGTGTTCATGTCCATGACCTGATTGGCCATCTGCATGCCGCTGCTTGTGTCCAGATTGCCGTTCATTTTCATCATGCCGTTCATCATCTTCATGCCTTCAAAATACTTCAGCTTCGGCAAAACTGTCGCCGGAACCTTGGGGCCACTGCCCAGCCACAGTGATGTAGAACCGGTGCGGTCTTCGGAAGTAGCCAAAAATTCGTAACTCTTGTTTTCCGGAACGGCGACAATCACATCATAGGTTTCTGCAACGGCGATGATCAGGCGGTCCACTTCCACGGGTTCGACGTCTTCGCCATCGTTGGCCACAACGGTGATTTTACCGCCTGCATACGTGAGCCAAAAATAGGTGGAAGCTCCGCCGTTTGAAATCCGCAGCCGCACTTTGTCGCCGGCCTTGTATTGCGACTGGGCATCCACCGCTTTACCGTTGATAAGAAATTTATCATAAGCCACATCACTCACGTCCATCGCAGCCATCCGCTTAGCTTCGTTTGCCAGCTTAGTGGTTGCCTGCCCCGACTGGACAGCTTCGCTGTAACTCTGTGTTGCCCGTTTTTTAATGGCAGGCCAGTCATTGGCGTTGTGCAGTGAGCGGTTGATTTCATTGGGGTTTGTATTGGTCCAGTCGCTGAGCAATACAGGGTATTGCCCCTTGCGGCCTTCTCCCCTTTTGTAAATAATGAACGAACCATACATGCCTAGCTGCTCCTGCGTGCCTGTATGGCTGTGATACCAATAAGTACCGTTTTGAATAAGCGGAAATTTGAACAGGTGTGTTTCTCCCGCCTTTATCGGTTGCGTGGTCAAATGCGGAACCCCATCGTGGTGGTTGGGCAATAATAGCCCGTGCCAATGAATGGACGTTTCCTCATCGAGGGTGTTGTGCACATATATTTCGGCTGTGTCGCCTTCGGTAAAGGAAAGTGTGGGCATGGGAATGCTGCCGTTTGCCGCAAGGGCCTTTTTGGGTTTGCCGGCATAATTCACCACCGTATCACCAATGTACAAATCATAGCGAACGGTTCTCGACCTTATCTCTTCTTCCGTTTTCGGAAAGGAAGAAGAGGTGTTAATTGTTCTTTGCAGAGCCACGGGGGCTTGTGCAAAGGCTCCGCCGGATGCAAGGAGCACCAGCAGAAAAAGAAATGTCTTTTTCATGTATGTTGATGAACCAACGATTTTGTGTTGGTCTGACTTGATTTTTGATTAGGAAAAGAACCACAGGCTGGCTGCCTGTGGTTGGATGCACG
Source organism: Flavisolibacter sp. (assembly GCA_035510335.1). Taxonomy (GTDB): domain Bacteria; phylum Bacteroidota; class Bacteroidia; order Chitinophagales; family Chitinophagaceae; genus Flavisolibacter. The sequence continues at coordinate 3,045 of DATKHJ010000226.1, forward strand.
CTTGTTAGTTGATGCTTTCTGTTACCTTGCCGCAGGTTAGCATTTGCTTGCCGTAGTAAGGATTCTTAACAGCAGGTTCGCTGCTCAGCCACGATGCTTTTTTCATCGGGCAGGTTTCCACATATAAGGTTTGTGCGGAAAGCTTAGCGCCTTTTGCCAACGCAATCATGCTGGCTGAAAGCGAGGCAAAAGCATCCCGCTGCTTTTTAATGTCTTTTGTGGCAGCAACCTGTCCGGCCTCCGCGACCAACCTTTTTTGCGTTGCCATAAACGCATTCATTTCACTAGCGGAAACGGTGTTCATATCAATGGCGGTTACGGCTTTTGTAAAGGCGTCTGCTGTGGAAGACGCCAATGCTGCATTGTCGCTCACCAGGGCATTCTTAATATCCAGGTAGAGCGGCAGCACCAGTGCCAACGAGGATTGCTTTGTCGCGGTAGCAGCCTCGGTGTGCGCATGGTCGTGATGTTGCGCGTTAACTGAAAAAGTAAACAGGGAAAAGACAATTGCGGTTATAATCAAGAATTTCATTGTAGAATGATTTAAGCGTTTGAAACAATAGGGTGTTTATCACGCAGTGATAAAAAGCATAAAATGACGGGCAGGTTTGCTGACCGCTGTTTCAATCCTAAATCAATAAAATGCGATTGTATAAGTGTAGGCGAATTTTATGGAGAGCAGAAGATGTTCGGTCCTGACGAAGCACAGAAGTAGGGAATAAGCTTCGCATCGCCCGGCTACCGTTAACGGATAAAGAAACAATAGCCGGCTGGCTGTTGAGCGGCTTTGTAAAAACCTGCTCGGAAAGATTGTCTTCATTTTTTACCGCGCAGACATTTACATTACCACTACAGCCATTTTCAGTGAAATGGAACTGTTGGTGACTGCAACTGGATGAATTGTGATGCGAAGCCCAGTCTTTGTGATGATGTGCAGATGCGGATTGTTTAGTGCTGCACTGATGTAGAGTTACAGATGCACCTATCGAGGTGAACCCGTAAACCATCAACAGAAAGACAGCGATAAACTTTTTCATTTCAGCAAATGTACGATGGTATAAACGCATCGGTTTTATCCAGGTGTTCACTTTAACAATCCAGCAAAAAAAAATTGTAAAATGCGGGATAGATGATTTTAGAGACAACTGCATGAATGCCCTTTCTATACAACGTTTTATTACCGGCATGACTAATTAACATGAAATTAAACTAGCACCGTCGGGTGAAAGCGTTTCAGGGTACGGAGCAAGGAACTTTGCTCTTCTTATTTACCTGGTAGAGAAGTTCTTGCTGCCAAACAAAGCGATTTTTACCAAAACTTGGCTACCATAAGCAAATAAAGCACCACCACCGCACAAGACAAACAATGAACAAGGCGAAAACAGACTGCCATCGTACAGCCGCTGCTGCTAAAAGAAAAAAGGTTTCAGTAAATGAGAGAAAAAGGTTATACCCTTTTCGTATGATACAGTTCCTTTTTGGACAAAGCATGACACAATGCAAACCGTTTTTTCTGCCTGTGTTCTTTTACAACTCCCACTGTTTCCTGTACCCGTAATTTTTCCAGTTCCTTTTCGGTTGTTATCACCAACTCCGCCAATCCTTCTTCGGATGAGATACCATCCAGGTCTGCAATTTCATTGGCTATTTCATTGGCAGAGCCTTTGTGCATCAGCGAAAGCACAAACAGAATTTTGTCGCTGAATGTTTTGGCTGAAGAAAACTTTGATGGTATAGTCACCATGATAAATTGACATTGATGTTAATTGTTAGTTGGATTGATTTTGATCTTTCACATCCTTGCTTCGTATGGATAACCAAATTCACTCTCCTTTTGCGTCTTTACACCCTCAGTGAAAACAAAGGAAGGATGCAGTTGAAGAAACGCTCATCAATTGCTGAACAATTATTTATTTAATCTTTCCAAGATCGCTTTCATTTGAGCGATTTCCCTCTCCTGGCTAGAGATAATTTCTTGTTGCAGCTTTAACAATTCAGGGTCCGTTACGTGCGATTTTTTGCTCATTAAAATCGCCGATGCGTGGTGGGGTATCATTCCTCGAACAAACTGTTTATCCGATACGCCTGTTTGCTGTCTTATAAAAAGGAAAAACAGAACTAACAGAATAGCGCTGCCTGCAATGATAATGGCGTTCAATCTTTTGTTCATATACATCTTACGCATGATAATGACTTCGAAGATGACCATTGGCATTGCCATAAGCCCAGCCATATAAAACTGATTTACATTGTTGTAAAAATTGGGTAGACTATCTATCATTGAATACATAAACAGATACATAGCAATAAAGGATAACACTGTCATTAAAAGCAGCTTGCCATATGCTTTGTTCTGCATGGATTGCTTGTTGTGCGATGTCGTGTCGCCGGTATGCATGCTGTGTGCTTGTTCTTGATTCATCTTGTCAAGTTTTAGAGTTGTTAATTTCTAAAGGAATATTGATTGTTATTTTTGCTCACTGTTGATTTTTTATCTGTAATTCTGCTTTGGCGCTGTCCGTCCAGTCTCTGATAATTTTAATTTGCCCGTCGCTCAATTCGGCATTGCCATGAATGAGCAGGTATGATTTCAGGGGCATCTCACGTGTCGCCACCTGTTCGCCAATGCCATTGAGCTTGGTTTTCAATCGTCGGCTACTGTATTGCGAAAAATCAGAGAAGTTCAACTCGGCTTTTCCTTCTTTGATGTGGTTCGCCAGCCACCAACTGGCCGGTGCAATCTCGGCATACCAGGGATAGACCGTTTTATTAGAATGACAGTCGTAACACGAGGTCCTGAGCAGGCTCCTTACCGTATCGGGCACAAAAAGAAAATGGGTAAAATCTTTATCTGTTTCTGCCACGCCGTTGTTCTTTTGCGGGCGGATAAATTGAATCAGTACAAATACGATTACGATTCCTAACAAAATTTTTTTCCAGCGCTTTCTTTTCATTTTTCGTTGTTTCAAGATTTCACTTCCTGCTTCGTTGAAGACAAATCCCTTTTCCTATTGCCCTTCCTTGTTTTTTTGTTTATCAACGCTGCCATTTTTCGTTAGACAAAAGCACTGGTCCTTTCCTGCAGGATGGTAATGACGCATTGCTTTCTTCTCTGCACCGAAACGACGGCAGTTAGGCTCCAAGATAAATATTAAAGGATCTCCTTCATGTAGGGCCCGGCCTTCGTGATAGCAGCAATCCTCTCGACTTTCTAAACTTTTTTCCGCAGGCCTTCCACCGTTGCATTTGATCCTTTCTATTTCGGCCTACGCCAGCACTCGCACCGACTTTGATGGGAATATCTGCCATGAAGACCATTCGGTTTCTACCAGCCGGATGACGTAACAAACTTGCTGCTCTACTCCACAGGTTTGTCCTCCTTAATACACGATCGACAAACCAGCGCCCCATCCGAACTCGTTGTCATAGTTGGCGGAGATCGCAAGGTATTTCGCAATTATGTATCGGGCCTCAAAACCATACTCTTTGTCGGTGTTCCAGAAAAAGTCGACACGGGTTCGGGTGGTCAGCGGCAAATCTTCTCGCTGGAATTGGAGACGAAATCGTCCCTTGTGGTCTACTCTTCCCTCGGCATTGATAAAGAATGGCAGGGTATAGATAAGACCTGCGGTCGCCACATGTTTATCTTCCAGATGGACTGGTACTTTGTCAACGACATCATCAATGTGTTGCAAGTCCGAGCCGATAAACGCTGAAAAAAACTGCCGTTTATCTAAAAAGTACTGCAGCCTTGGCTCAATCTCGTAACTCCTTTTCCAATCATATTTCCATTCCAGGAGAAGTTGTGCTTTGGGACCCGAAAAGGCACCGGTACCAAACGTTCCTTGTGAATGGAAGGCAATGTTTGCCCAGGGAAAATAATATTCGCCGTGCTCCCGTAAAAATGCTTTGAACTCTTTCGGATGGGATTTTTGAACCTGGGATTCGGTTCCGGCATAACTGAAGATCGTGGCCATCCCGCTGATCATATGGTAAAGCGTATGACAGTGCAGGAACCAGTCTTTTTCCTCCGTAGCAGCAAATTCGATCACCTGGGTTGACATCGCATTGATGTTGAAGGTATGCTTCATTGGTGCATTAGCACCCTGGTTGTTGATCACCCGGAAAAAATGGCCGTGCAGATGGATCGGGTGTTCCATCATGGTTGCATTGGTAAAGATTACCCGCACATTTTCCCCTTTCCGGATCATAATTTTTTCGTCCTGCCTGGACAGTGTTTTGCCATTGATCGACCAGATGTAGCGCAGCATGTTCCCGGATAAATTGAGCTCGATCTCCCGCCAGGGCCGTCCTTGTGGAAGCGTGGTGGCACCGGAATCCGAAGCCAGCATATCATACGCCAACACGACATCGTCACCGTTGCCGGGCGGAAAATCAAAACCGGTCATTGGTGTTTTGGGCATCATGGTTTGCAACATATAGCTCCGGGACGTATCCCTAGAATTCATGGTGCTTTTTTGAACGCCGCCCTGCATGCCCCCCA
>DATKHJ010000227.1:0-3288 GCA_035510335.1 Flavisolibacter sp.
AAAGGCCTCAACAAAATTTGAGGCCTTTTTATCGTTTTCCTTTGTTGTTACAGCGATGCGGATGTTTGCTGCCGGCTTGCCAGGGTGTGTGCACTGGCGCCTTCCAGGCAGAAATCAATCAGGTCCTGGTTAAGCCTGTCGCGGTGGGTGAAAAACAGCCCGTGCGGGGCGCCTTCGTACACTTTGTAAACAGCATTGGGAAGCATTTCTGCCGTGCGTTTGCTGCTGGCTTCAATAGGAACTGTTTTGTCGGCATCGCCGTGAATGATAAGCGTAGGAAGCGTAAAAGCCTTTACATCTTCCCTGAAATCAGTATTGGCGAACGACAAGGCGCACTGCTGCGCAGCCCTTGGCAACGCCACTTCGGCCAGGCTGCGGAAGTATTGCAGGTAAGGCGTACTTACCGGTTTGTTCAACAAGCCCACGCCAAAAAACTGTTTTCCGAAATCTTCCAGAAAGTTGATGCGGTCTTTCTTCATCTGTTCCATCATATCGGCAAAAACAGAAGGCGGTACACCATCGGGATTGTCGTTTGACTGGGATAAATAGGGAAGGACAGAACTCACCAATACAACTTTTGACACCCGGCCGCCAGCACCATAACGGCTCATGTAACGGGCTACTTCGCCACCGCCCATGGAGAAGCCAACTAGCACAGCATCTTTCAGGTCCAGTTGTTCAATCAGGTTGTTCAGGTCATCGGTCAGCGTATCGTAATCGTAACCGTTCCAGGGTTTGTCGCTTTTGCCAAAGCCGCGGCGGTCGTATTTAATTACCCGCAACCCGGCGTTCACCAGGGCGTCTATCTGGTATTCCCACATGTCTTTGCTGGAAGGCCAGCCATGAATCAGCACCACGGGACGGCCCTGGCCATAATCTTTGTATGAAATCCTTACTTCTTCGCCAGTTGTTGCGTCTTTTGAAACAATGTATTTCATCGGAAAAATTTTTAATAACCAGTTCTGCTGGAAAAATTGTTCCGAAATCAAAAAGGTGGATTTGTTGGGCAGAAATGCCAGAAGGTGCAGGCAATCTTTAACAGCACAACAGATGAGCTCTATACATTGAGCAAAAACAATCCCAGCTTAGGAAGTGCGAAGCGAAGCGATTTTAAAGTTCATGATGTCTGCAATGGAGGCAGCTCTTTTTTTGGCTTCTTCTGCCTTTGGGCCGGCAAAATTTTCATCAATGGTGGACCTGAATAAAACAAGCCATTGGTCGAAATGGGATTTGTCAATAGGAAGGCTCATGTGCTTTTGCATGGGATTGCCGTTAAAGCCGGTTTCGGCAAACAAAATGGCGTTCCAGAAAGCGTACATGCGCTGAAGGTGTGCCGGCCAGTCTTCGTCTTTTATGCGGGACGCAAACACGGGTGCCAGCTGGGCGTTTTCGCGAACCTTACCGTAAAAGCCGTCCACAAAAACCTTTATGTCGTCGATGTTCTGTATATCGTGTGGCATAGACTGAAGGAATGAATAATTCGGCACAAATTTCCGTTAGAAGAAGTTGCAAAAAGCTGATAGCGGTCAGTCTTTCAAACAATTACAAGCGATATAACGCAAAAAAAAGTCCGCTGTAGAAACAGCGGACGATCTAACGATTGCTTGCTATATGAACTTATTTTAAATAAGGTAGGTTTTAAACTTTGATGCTTTTCTTTGCAACGAATTCGAAGGTAACACCCAAAGCCTGTGTTTACCATGCGATGTTTAGCAGTAAACTACAATGCAAAAAGAAGGTGGTGAGTGCTGAAACCCTTGCCAGTAGCGGATTTTAAAATAATTTTGATACGATGCCTAACCGGTCTGTAGATAGTTTGTTTCAGTTGATCCATTCCCTTCAGAAAGGCGAAAAACGCAGTTTTAAGCTGTACATCAAGCGCAACTCGTCTAATGAAGACCTGAAGATGATTCAGCTTTTTGACGCCATTGATAAGATGGCGGAATATGATGAGGCCGTTCTGCTGAAAAAAGTTCCCTCCATCAAAAAGCAGCAGCTTTCCAACATAAAAGCTCATTTATACAAGCAGGTTTTGGTGAGCCTGCGCCTGTTACGCAACGATGAAAACATTGATATCCAACTGCACGAGCAACTTGATTTTGCTAAGATTCTCTACAACAAAGGACTTTACCTGCAAAGCTTGAAGATCTTGGAAAAAGCAAAAGAACTGGCCCGGCATTATCATCAGGACAGCTTTCTTATCCAGATTATTTCGCTGGAAAAAAAGATTGAAACGCTTTACATCACCCGCAGTATGCAAAACCGGGCAGAAAGCCTCTCGGCAGAAGCTGATGAAGTGTCGGAAAAGCGCAAGCGAATTACCGATCTTTCCAACCTTACGTTGCAGCTTTATAGCTGGTATATTAACAACGGCCATGCCCGGAACGAGAAAGACGAAGAAGGCGTGAAGCGCTTTTTTAAAGCACACTTTCCCAAAGACGTCGAAAGCGCCACAGGCTTTTACGAAAACCTTTACCTATGCCAGTGTTATTGCTGGTATGCGTTCATCCGGCAGGACTTCCTGATGTATTACAAGTACACCCAAAAATGGGTGGATCTTTTCCACGAGCATCCGCACATGCTTCCGGTTGAGGCCGGTCATTATATTAAGGGCATCCACAACCTGCTGAATGCGCTGTTTGACCTTCGCCACTACAAAAAATTTGATGCGGTGCTGAAGGAGTTTGAGAAGTTCAGTCGATCTGAAGTAGCACATTCTACCGACAATAACCACATTCAAACTTTTGTGTACGTGTACACGGCCAAGATTAACCACCATTTTATGGTGGGAACGTTTAAGCAAGGATTGAAGCTTGTGCCGGAAATTGAAGAAAAGCTCGACGAATATTCTCTTTATCTCGATCGTCACCGGGTGTTGGTTTTCTATTACAAAATAGCTTCCCTTTATTTTGGCAGCGGCGATTACGAGACCTGCATCGATTACGTACAAAAGATTATCAACTGGAAAGTTGATCTCCGCAACGACCTGCAATGTTATGCCCGTCTGTTGCACCTGATGGCGCATTACGAACTCGGCAATTACGAGTTGATCGAATACTTGGCCCGTTCTGTTTACCGCTTTATGTCGAAGATGGAAACACTGACCGTGGTGGAAGAGGAGATGTTCCGCTTTATACGCAACCGCTACCCGGCGTCCAAAGGACTGCAAAAAGAATTTGCCGAATTGCTTAACCGTATCAAGGGGCTGGAGAAAAACAGGTTTGAAACGAGGGCCTTCGCCTACCTGGATGTCATCTCCTGGCTGGAAAGCAAGGTGTACCATAAACC
>DATKHJ010000228.1:0-9685 GCA_035510335.1 Flavisolibacter sp.
GTGCCGCCATTAATCACCAGGCTATTGTCAACGGTAACGGCAGGTGCGTTGTTTGGTGTACTGAGAGCAGTGTTGTTGCCGGTGAATGTAATTTGTGCGTTAGCAAGAAGCGCAAAAAGACAAGCGCTAAGCAGCGTAGTAATTTTTCTCATAGGCGAGGATTGTTTTGAGGCCGCAAAGAAATTAAAAGACCACTTAGAAAGCAATAAGAGTAATCGCTTGCTTCGGCCAATCCCCATATTGTACGGCCAAATCCTAGGTTTTCATCGTTCGGTTGCCAATAAAAACCGACCTACCTCATTGGTCCATTCTTCCTTGTATTTGTTCAGGTAATTTTCATGTCCGGCTAATGGAAAAGTAACAAGGCTCTTTTGACCTTTTAGCTGAGAGAAAATTGTATTAATCTCTTCACGGCTGACGCGGTTGTCTTTTTCGCCGTAAAGCAAAAGGGTAGGAACCGAGATGTTCTTTGCGTAGTCAACCGGGTTGTGCGAAAAAGCCCAGAAGCCGTTTTGCACACCACCCCAGAACATCAGCATACCCGCCATGGGAAACGTAGGAACATTGACAATTTTGAATCGTGCACAAACGGTTTGGTACATGGTGCCAAACGGACATTCAATGATGATTGATTTTGGCTGGAGATTGTAATCATTAATGGCTTTCATGATTGCCACGGCACCCATCGACGTGCCGAATAGATGAATGTTCTTTTCACCGTTCTTCTGAATGTATTCGAAGCAGTCTTTTACTTCTTCCGCTTCTTTAAAGCCAATCGTCGTTTGGGCCCCTTCTGATCCGCCGGCACCCATAAAATCAACAAGCAGCACATTCAATTTCATCTTCAAAAATTCATCTGCTTTATCCTGCATGGAAGATTTTTCGCCGCCATAACCATGAAATAGTAAAACGGTTCCATTGGCGCTGTGGGCATTCATCAGCCAGCAATCCAGTAGTTTGTTACTTTGAATTCTGACCGTTTGATAAGGACGAGAAGGCGTGAACTTGTTCACCGGCCTGGGATTTTTTATCCCGGTGAAAAGGGTTTTAATTTTTTGGAAAGTAGAAATGTGTTCGCTTGTTCTTGGTTCAGATGGGTCTGAAAAATGCGTGAAGCGATATGCATGCAAAAAGGTAATGCAATTGAGAAGAATGAAGAAAACCAGGAAAGTCCAAAGAAGTTTCTTCCAGATTCTTGTTTTCTTCTTGTTTTGCATGCAGCAAAGAAAAGCACTACGCCGTAATCTTAAACTCTTTTGGCACCGGTGCTTTGGAGCGGATATGCCGGCGCATTAGCCAAAGCTGTTTTACGTCTTCAGTATTCAATAATTTTTGTGGCGCCACTTCTTCGTTGTCAGAAACCAGCACCCATTCGGCAGCAGATTTTTTATAAAGCCGTTTCACCAGCAGGTGATCGCCGGTGTGAATCACGTACACGCAAAAATCTTTAATGTCGGTCCAGTCTTCGTGCGGAACCATGGTTGCCAGTACCACATCGCCGGGACTTAAGGTTGGTTCCATACTATCGCCGTCAATTTCAAAATAACGCCATACGGCGCCAATCGGGTTTACGCCGGGGAGCAAAGAATACTGGTCCAAACCATCCATAAAATCGGTTTGCTCAAAACCCTTTACATAGCCTGCCTGCGCTTTAATTCCTACCAGCGGCACCAAGTAAACCGAAGCGCTGTTTTTATCCTGCAAAAGCTGTTGTTGAAAAGAAGCAGTACGTGAACGTTTTTCACTCCCATGTGAACTTTTGCCCAAAATATTCACATCGCCCAAATTATAGCCTACGGGGTGCTCTTCCAGGTATTTTTGAAGCCTTGCCGCTGTTCGTTTCGACACTTTCATCTTGCCACTTTCCATCTTGTTTACCACCTCCCGGCTGATTCCCAGCTTCTTGGCAAAGTCGGTCTGGTTGAGTCCAAGTAAATCTCTGATTTCCAGTATGTTATACGATTCGAACATGGCGTTAAGCATTTGTGAATAAAACTGTGAATTATCTGTGGATAATGTGAATTTTTTGTATCTTTATTGTTCACAAATCTACTAAAAAGTTCACAACTTCAAAACCATGCGAAACAGCAATAAAGATTTCAAGTTTTATTTCCCGCTTAAGCACAAAGTGGTTCGTGATCTGAAGATCGTGACCGACCATATTGGCGACCTGGAAGTGGAAGGCGTTGGCTATTTCGACCCTTCGGCTTCAATGCTCGACATTTTTGACCGCTATTCGGTGGACATTGATTTTGTGCGCTGGAATGGCACCGACATCAAGCCTGTGCTGGAAGTAACCGGCGGCCTGGATGAAATCATCGAAGCATCGATCCGCCACTTCGCCAACGAGTTTGAAAGCGGAATGGGAAGGGCAGCATAAACGTGAGTGGTCAATGGTGAGGGGTGAGTAATAGGTTGTCAAACTCACCACTGCCCGCTCACAACTCACCAACTAAAACACGATAAACAATGCAATTACGTAAAGCAACAAGAAAGAAAGCAAAAATCAGGTTAGGACTGTCGGCCGTTTCGGGTGGCGGTAAAACATATAGCTCCATTTTAATTGCCAAAGGTTTGTGTGGCGATTTGAGCAAAGTGGCCATCATCGATACCGAAAACGGTAGTGCCGATTTGTATGCTCACCTGGGCGATTACAACGTGCTGCCTTTGACGGCTCCGTTCACGCCGGAGCGTTACATCGAGGCCATCCGTTCCTGCGAAGCAGCCGGTATGGAAGTCATCATTATCGACTCCATCTCGCATGAGTGGGACGGTAAAGGTGGTTGTTTGGAGATCGTGGAGCAACTGGGTGGTAAATACCAGGACTGGGCGAAAGTAACGCCTCGTCACCAGGCCTTTTTGGAAGCCATTCTGCATAGCTCTTCGCACATCATTACCACCGTGCGCCGCAAGCAGGATTATGAAATGGTGAAAGACGGCAACCGCATCAAAATTGAAAAAGGCGGACTGAAAGAAATTACACGGGAAGGATTTGAATACGAACTGACGATCAACCTGGAACTGGATACAAACCACAATGCGTCTGCATCAAAAGACAGGACAAACCTGTTCATGGGCAAACCTGCCTTTGTTCCTTCAGAAAAAACAGGTGAGATCATTGCGCAGTGGTGTGAGCAAGGCGAAGAGCAGTTCAACGTCATCAAGCCCGGAAGTGATTGGTACCAGAAAGTGGATGTATGTGGTTCGCACAAAGAATTGGTAGAACTGTACCAGCGGAACAAAGCCGAAGTAGACACAAACCCACTGTTGCAACAGTTAATTGCTAACCGTAGAAACCAGTTAAATGGAAAAACACTTAGCGCAGCCTAACGTGCTGCCATCAATAACCGAAGGACTGAGCAAAAAGCAGATCGCTAACCTCGCCGATGAATCGGTGGGACACCTGCTGGAAGAAGGAAACGTGTTTCAGGTAGCAGAGGCCTTGGCGGCGATGGAAGAATTTGTGAAGACCGTGCGGAAAGATGAACGCTACATCCAGTATTTGCGGGATGAATTGGCAAAGCATCAGGGAAGATTAGTGACTGCTTCGGGTGCAAAGATTGAAGCCTGCGAAGCCGGTGTGAGCTACGATTATTCAAGCAACGCCGAGTGGCGGGAATTGGAGGCAGAGCGGTTTGAGATTGAGAGAAGAAAAAGATCGTTGGAAGAGAAGCTACGGATATTGGCGCCTGGAAGAGTGGCTGTTGATCCGGAAACCGGTGAAATGCTGGAAGGTCCTTTGAAGACTTCGAAATCGACTTACAGAATAACCTTGGCAAGATGATGAAAACAATATTTTGGGAATGTGTAGAGATCGTGAAAAACCTTGTGGGTCACGATTACCTGTACTTCGAAAGTTCAGTAGAAGTAAAGGTGACGCCTCACACGCATCCCTTCAGTGCATGGGCCGTATGTGTGAGTCCGAAAGACGAACTCTATGTCATGGATAGTGATGAGCAGTGGCATAAGGTGGAACTGGAAGACTACAACGCAGCCCTTGTGATAGGCAGTTTGTATCAGCGCCTGAAGCTGATGCGCATTAATTACGCAAAAGCGAGTTAGTGAGTGGTGAGTTGTGAATGGTGAGTTTTCACGACCCATACTCACCACTAACTACTCACAACTCACCAAAAAGGAGATTACCATGAACATAATTGATAACGTGATTCCGATGGAAGGGCAGATGCCCGAGATCAAACAAGCGCCAAGAAAGCGGTTTGTACGATCGTTGGAATATGAGATCATTGCTAACCTGGCAACAAAACAATATCTGGAAGGGGACAAGATTCATTTTGATAAACTGTTGTCCATTCCCTTAACGGAAAGAATTCCGGGTTTGATCAATGACTACGGTTTGCAACGTGCACACCGACTAATTAAGCTGGTGCTGCAGGAATTCTGCTACAGCATTCCGCTGCCGAAAAGCGCCAAGCTTTCCGATACAAAGATTGCTGCCTGCGCCTGCGACCTGATTCTTTCTGCCTACGAAGACCAGCTAAGCCTGGAAGACTTAATCATCTTTTTTGAAAGAGCGAAGGAAGGCAAATATGGAAAGTTTAAAGGCATGGTAACGCATTTCAGCATCATGCAGAAATTGGATCAATACAGATTAGACAGATCGGAAACCTGTCATAAGCTGAAAGCAGCACAGGAAGCAGAACTGAAGAAGATGAATGAGCTGCCACGGATAGGAGAGGTGAAAAGCATTGGCGAAATCATGCAGCAGGCAGATGTGATTCCGATGAGTAAGAGAATGAGTGGATAACTATCTGAACCACGATTTGGGTGGATTAAAAGGATTGATAAGAAATAAAAGAGTCGTTCATTATTTGAACGACTCTTGCTTTATAAAGAAGGTTATGATTTCCTCCTAATCCTCAAAATCTACCCAAATCGTGGTTCAGACAATTAATTCATACGACCGCTTCTTCGCTTCCAGATCATAAACATGCGAAGCAATCATGATTTCATCAATGCCGGTCTCGTTTAAGAAGGCATTCAATTCAGACTTTACTTTCTCTGCACTGCCAATAAAGCTGTAATGCATCATGTGTTTGATAGCGGCTTTTTCCTGGTCGCTCCAAAGGCCATCCATCGTTGCAATGGGTGGCTGCATGGGTCGTCGCTGGTTGCGGATCATGCCTAATGCCATCTGGTAAAACGACGTGGCAATGTATTCTGCTTCTTCATTCGTATCGGCGGCAATCACGTTAACACAGGCCAGTGCATAAGGCTTCTGCAAAAACTGCGATGGCGTGAACTTGTCGCGATAGATCCGCAACGCATCCTGCAAATAGGTTGGCGCAAAATGCGAAGCAAAACCAAATGGTAAGCCAAGCATGGCGGCTAACTGCGCACTGTAAGTGCTCGATCCAAGCAACCATACAGGCACGCCGGTTCCTTCACCCGGAATGGCTCGTACTCTTGCGGCTTCATCTCTCGGTCCTAAATAATTAATCAGCTCTACAACATCATTCGGAAAATCATCCACATCACCTTTCAAGCTTCTGCGCAAGGCATACGAAGTCACGGGGTCTGTTCCCGGTGCACGGCCAAGGCCTAAATCAATTCTATCCGGATACAACGATGCCAGTGTGCCGAATTGTTCGGCAATGATTAATGGTGCATGATTGGGCAACATGACGCCACCCGAGCCGACTCTTATTTTAGATGTACCGCCGGCAACATAACCAATCAATACTGCTGTTGCGGCGGAAGCTACGCTGTCCATGTTGTGATGTTCGGCAAACCAATAGCGGGTATAGCCCAGAGCTTCTGCGTGTTGTGCCAACGCCATGCTTCGTTTGAAAGCATCGGCCGGCGTTTCGCCTTCTACAATCGTTGCCAGATCAAGCACGGAAAGTGTAATGTCTTCCAATCGTTTTCTTTCACTCATTCTCTTCTGTTATTCATGAATCAATCTTACGCGGTTTCATCTGCCAGTGAAAACTTGTCGGCTGCATCGGTAATGCGTTGAAGGTCTTCTGCACTTAACGTAAAGTTCAACGCACCCACATTGTCTTTTACCTGTTGTGCATTTCTTGCACCAACCAAAACGGTTCCGATGCCCGGTTGATTAATGGTCCAGTTGATAATGACTTGCGCCAGCGTTGCGTTGTATCCCTCGGCAATAGGTCTGATCTCATCCAGCAATTCATTTGTGCGACGAATGTTTTCATCAGTATAAAAACGATTGCCTTCCCGTGTATCGCCTTCGCCAAATTTGTGACCGGGTTTAATCTTCCCGGTGAGTAAACCGCGTTGCAATGGGCTGTAAGGAATAACGCTCATGCCTTTTTCAATGGCCTGCGGCAGAACATTCTTTTCAACATCGCGGTTAATGAGTGAATAAGGCACCTGGTTAGAAGCAAGCTGAATGGTCTTTAGCGTTTCTTCTACCAACTCCGTTGTGTAATTGCAAACACCGGAGGCTCTTATCTTCCCTTGCTCAATCAAGCGTTGAACCGCTTCAAAAGTTTCGCTGACAGGCGTTGAATTATCGGGCCAGTGAATTTGAAACAGGTCAATATAATCAGTCTTCAACCGGCGCAGACAATCTTCGCATTCTTTCATCACTTTTTCTTTCGATGCCAGCTTGTACATTTTAAACGGCTTGCCGTCGTTGTCCACGCTGTCGAAAAAAGGTTCGCCTTCTTCAGTCTCCCAGTTCATGCCAAACTTGGTGAGTATTTGGTACTTGTCGCGTTGAATACCTTCCATAGCACGGCCTACCAATTCTTCACTCTTTCCAAAACCGTAAACCGGCGCTGTATCAATGGTGGTAATGCCTGCATCGTACGCTGCCCTGATGGCTTCGATGGCTTCTTTTTCTTCGGCGCCGCCCCACATCCATCCGCCAATGGCCCATGCGCCAAACGACATGGGAGTTACTTTTACATCCGATCTGCCCAATGTTCTTCGTTCCATAATTGTATTAGTCTTTAATCACGTTGATAATTATTTTTCCTCTTGTCTTGCCTGTCTCCATTTGCTGGTGCGCTGTTGCCATCTCTTCAAAAGAATATTGGTGAGAAATATGCGGTTTTAGAATTCCCTGCTGCAGTAACTGCGCCAGGCTTTGCATGTCAGCGCCGCTTGATTTAACGAGGTAGTTTTTTGCGGTGATGCCTTTTTCCTGGATGACTGCATTGAGATGATCTTTCACGCCGCCAACAATGGAAACAAGTGTTCCTCCTGCCTTCAATACTTGTAATGATCTGGCCGTTGTTTCGCCGCCGATGGGATCAAACACCACATCAATGTCTTTCGCTGCGTCTTCAATGTTTTGCGCTGTGTAATCGATGAAATGATCAACACCAAGCTCTTTCAGAAATTCTTCATTGGCTGCCGAAGCCGTGCCGCTCACTTCCAGTCCCAAATGTTTTGCTATCTGCACAGCATAATGCCCCACGCCGCCGGCGGCTGCGTGCATTAACAGGTGTTGTCCTTTTTGCACGGCTGCCTGTTGTGTCAACACCTGCCAAGCTGTTAATGCAGCCAGTGTTGTTGCGGCAGCTTCTGCATGCGAAATGTTTTCCGGTTTCAATGCAAAATGATCGGCTGGCGCGGCTACGTATTCTGCATAAGCTTTACCGTGGCCGGGAAAGTTGACCATGCCAAATACGGCGTCGCCTTCTTTCAACGTTTTTACATCGCTGCCAACAGCTGTTACAACGCCTGAAATATCCCAGCCCAAAATCACCGGCGGGTCTTCTTTCATTGCTGCGTACAAAGCGCCGCCTTTGCGTGTTTTAAAGTCAACGGGATTGATGCTGATGGCGTGAACCTGTACAAGAATTTCTCCCGCTTTGGGTTGCGGTGTTTCAATCTCCTGGATCGCTAAATTTTCAATGCCTCCCTGGTTGGTTAGAACAATTGCTTTCATACAAAATCCGATTCTGGTGAACAATACCGTTTCAGTCAACAAATAGGCTGCCATATAAAATTTATTTCGCACAGAGGAAAGGAGAAAAGGAGAATGGTTTGTCTTTCTCTTTCGCTCCTTTCCTCTGTGCGAAAATTTTTACAACAATCTTTTGGTCAGGCAATTCGCTTTAGAAACTGCCTTTCCAAAAAACTTGCTTTTCGCGTTTGCAAAGATGAGAGAGGATTTATTTTTTACGGCTCCAGACTTCATAAATTGGCTCGCCGCGGGAGCTTAGGCCGCTGTGGTGCCAGTCACCGTTCTCCAGCTTGCCATCAAACGAAAGGGAACTGCCCACGCGGCTGCTGTCGCGGGAAAAGAACTCGATGTTCTCGGTGTACTTGCCGTCTTTGAACGTGTAGGTACCGCCGCCCGTGCCCATAAACGATTTGGTGCCGGGATCAATAGCCGCCCATTGGAATCTTGCTGAGGTGAGAATTTTTACCGTTTTGCGGGTGCCGGTCTGGTGAATTTGCTGCAGCGCATCACCTTGTTTCCTGGCGGTGATCTTCCACAAGCCGGCAAGGTTGGCAGAACCATCGTCGAGCTTTGTGAAGCTTTGAGCGCTGCCATTCAGGTTTGCTGTTAATTGTTTGCCTTGCAAGGATGTTTGGTACGATGCTGTTTGTCCAACTTGTTCTTTGTCCTTTGTATCAAATTCATATTGAACGGAAAGCTGGTTGTTCGTTAGCGAATATGTTCCGCCTCTTGTCTGCATGAATTTTTTCCCGGCTTTGTCGTACGTCATGTGGGTGAAATAACCGTCCACAAAAATCAGCACCTGTTCTTCGTTGTTATTGGATAGCTGCCAGGCGCCGGTAAGCGTGTCGGCACTGGTTGATTTGCTGCCGCGAAAAGAAAAACCAAAAAAGGCCAGCGAGGTTACCAGAAGGAGCAGGAGGAAGATCTGTTTCATGGTTTGTGTTTTAGGATTGGGTGATTGCCTTGCAATTTACTGAAGGGGTGGCCAATGAAAGCTGTGTTGTTATTTAAAGACTGGCAGGAAGGAGAGGGCTTCAGAAAAATTTCTTGCAAAAATAAATTTAGATTTTGGCGAAAAAGAAAAAGCCCTATTTTTGCCACCCCAACGGAAAAAGGATCGGTAGTTCAGTTGGTTAGAATGCCGCCCTGTCACGGCGGAGGTCGCGGGTTCGAGTCCCGTCCGGTCCGCTTAAATTAGAATTAATGCCTTGTAAATCAACGATTTACGAGGCATTTTTCATTTCGGGGTAAACATAGGGTAAACTTTTAGCTAAAAGCTATTAACTGCACTGTATAACCCTCTTTTTTCTTGTTTTGCCTCAACATTTTTTTTCTGATAGCTTGGTAATTGGTTGCAGTAATATTTACTATAGGCTTTTGCATAACCTTCAATAATCATTTGCTCGTTTAAACAACTTCCATCAGGTAATAAGACATAAGCCAAGGTTCTGCCGTACACATCATAACTATGTTGCTTTTCCATTAATAAAGTTATCGAAGTACCTACTGGAGCTAATAAAGAAAGAAACTGCTTTGATGCTCTTCCTAATTCCATAAGTAACTCACCAGGCAAATGTGTTTCCCTTTCATCTTGCTTCAATTTTCGGGATCGCTTAATTTCCGGTGCATCTATACCAAGGAAGCGAATTTCTATTTCATTGTGACCAAACATATCTTCTGCATATAATCCGTCACCGTCTACCACTTTAGTGATTTTGAAGTGAGTTTTGATAATGTTAGGTGCGTATGCTGCGTTTTGCATTGTTTTACTTCTCTTAC
>DATKHJ010000229.1:0-7857 GCA_035510335.1 Flavisolibacter sp.
GCAGCGGCCGCACACCCATTGTTGTTACCGAAGAAATGGTGAGCAGCATGCGTACCGGCAGCGTAATCATTGATGTAAGCATTGACCGCGGCGGCTGTTTTGAAACATCGGAAATTACCTCGCACCAAAGCCCGGTGTTTACCAAGTATGGCGTGATTCACTATTGCGTTCCCAATATTCCGTCAGGCTTTGCCCGAACAGCTTCGCAGGCCATCAGCAATGTGCTGATGCCGCTGCTGTTAGAAGCTGGCGAAGACGGCGGCTTTGAGCACATGGTGTGGCACCAGGTGCATCTGCGCAGCGGTATTTACATGTTTAAAGGAGCGCTGACAAACTTCTACCTGAGCGAACGCTTTAATCTTAAATACACTGATCTGAATTTGCTGATAGCGAGCCAACGCTAAAACAGCCTGCAATAAGCTAACTTTATGGCTATGATTGATTACCGGAAAATCATCACCATTGAGCCGGACAAGAGAAGCGGGAAACCCTGCATTCGACACATGCGCATTACTGTTGGTGATATTCTAAACTGGCTGGCATCGGGCATGAGCCATGATGAAATTACCGACAACTATCCTGAGCTTACAAAAGAAGACATCCTAGCTTCACTTGCCTATGCTGCGGATAAGGAAAACCGTCGCTTTCTTTTTTCCGATGCTGCATGAAACTACTAATCGATCAAAATATTTCTTTCCGGATTACAAAGGCTATCGTCGAATCATTTCCCGGCAGTTTGCACGTCAGCGATGCTGGCTTGATCAATGCTTCAGACAGTACTATCAGAAAATTTGCGATTGACCATGACTTTGCGATTGTGACCTTTGACGATGATTTCAACAAGTACAACCAGCTTTACGGACCGCCACCAAAAATCATATGGATACGAAAGGGAAACCTATCCAACCAACAATTAGTTGCGTTGCTAATTGAGAAAAAGGACGACATCCGGGCTTTCCTGGAAACATCTCCTGAAAACGAAACCGGAATTTTAGAAATACTTTGAATTCATCCCCTCATTGCATATCTTCCTTTCAGCTTACATTTACGAATAAATAACCTAAACTCTTATTCTATGGGACTTTTTAAAGGCGGTAACCCCGCGATGTCGGAAAAAACATTTGAGCAGATTCAATACGTTGGCGAAGATGCCATGACCGTACGCGGCGCCATGAACAAATTTGGTTTGATGTTCATTATGCTGCTGGGTGGCGCTTCGTTTACCTGGAGCATGTTTTACCAGGCCGGTGCTGAAGCAGTAATGCCATGGATGTGGGGCTCGATGATTGGCGGGTTTATTCTTTCGCTTGTAATTATTTTCAAAAAAACATGGGCGCCGTTTCTTGCCTTGGGTTATGCCCTGCTGCAAGGATTGTTTCTTGGCGCTGTATCGGCGTTTTACGATTCTGCTTTTGCCGATAAATATCCTTCCATCATCATGCACGCCGTGTTGCTAACATTTGGCTGCGCCGCGGCGATGTATGTTTTGTACAACACGGGTATCATTAAGGTAACAAACACGTTCAGGAAGGTGCTGATTACAGCCACCATGGGCATTATGTTCTTTTACCTGATTGCGTTGGTTCTGCGCCTGTTCGGCATTCAAATGCCTTTCCTGCACGACAACGGCCCAATCGGCATTGGCATTAGCCTGGTGATTGTCACCATTGCCGCACTAAACCTGGTGCTGGATTTTGACATGATGAAAGAAGGCGCAGCACAAGGCGCACCCAAATATTTTGAGTGGTACTGCGCCTTTGGTTTGATGGTGACCATTGTTTGGTTGTACCTCGAAATCTTGCGTTTGCTGGCCAAACTCAATTCAAGAGACTAAGCACAAAAAGCACAAACAAAAAAGAGCAGTTTCACACTGCTCTTTTTTGTTTGTATACATTATCAACATGTCCTTTACAAAACCGGAACGGGATTCAGCGCCAGGTTTTGCCGTTGGTGCCAGTAAGGATAAACCGGCCGCTGCTCGCTGGCACGGTTCAGTGTGGCCATTTGCGCCGGGCTTAACGACCAGCCAATGGCTTCAATGTTCTGTCGCAATTGCTCTTCGTTGCGGGCACCGATAATGAGCGAAGAAATAGTGGGACGCTGCAAAAGCCAATTCAGCGCTACCTGCGGAATGGTTTTGCCGGTTTCAGCAGCCACTTCTTCCAGGGCATCAACAACCTTGTATAAATAGTCATCCGGCACTTCAGGCCCTGTACCGGGAATGGCCTTCAGTCTTGTGTTTTCAGGAAGCGGCTGATTGCGGCGAATCTTACCGGTTAACCGTCCCCAACCCAATGGGCTCCACACAATAGTTCCAATGTTTTGATCCACCGCCAGCGGCATCAGTTCCCATTCAAACTCCCGCCCAATAAGCGAATAATAAGCCTGGTGTGCCACGTATTTGTGCCAGCCATAACGTTCAGAAACAGCCAATGATTTCATGAGGTGCCAGCCAGAGAAATTAGAGCAGGCAATATAACGCACCTTGCCACTTTGCACAAGGTCGTCGAGTGTGCGAAGCGTTTCTTCCACCGGCGTAATGCCATCAAAACCGTGCATGTGGTAAATGTCGATGTAATCGGTTTGCAAGCGGCGCAAGCTGTCTTCGCATTGTTTAAGAAGATGATGACGGGAAGAACCATAGTCATTCGGACCATCACCCATCGGAAAAGTGGCTTTCGTAGAAACGAGTACATTCTGCCGGATGCCTTTCAACGCCTCACCCAGCACTTCTTCCGAACCACCGCGGGAATACGTGTTTGCCGTATCAAAAAGATTAATGCCCGCATCAATGCAAATGCCAATCAGCCGCTTTGCTTCCTGCACATCCGAACTTCCCCATGCTTTGAAAAAATCTGTTCCGCCAGCGAAGGTGGCGGTACCAAAACTCAGTGCTGAAACTTTTAAACCGGAGGCTCCCAGTTGCCTGTATTCCATAACCAATCTGTTTCTTCAAAATTAGCGAAGGAACAAAGGAATCGTTTGAAGAAGTGTTAGTGATTGTTCCTGTTTTATAGGGTAAAAATTTCTTCTTCACCTCCTTTGAACGGGCCTGAAACCGCAAGCTTTGCCGTGGCCATTGCAGCGGCAAATTCGCCTGCTGCCTGAATGCCTTCACCTTGTATCCGCTTGCACAAATAACCAGCCATGTAGGTATCGCCACAGCCGGTAGCATCAACCAGTTGCGGAGGCTGATAAGCGGGAACCTGGTAAAACTTCTCTTCGGCATAAATAACCGAACCTTTACTGCCCAGCGTGATGATCACTTCCTTCACGCCCCATTGCGCTAATTGCCTTGCGCCTCTTTCCACATCAGCAAAACCGGTCAGCACTTTTAATTCCTCTTCGTTGGCTTTTAAAAAATAAACCTGCGGCAGAATTTTCTCTTTCTCATTCCAATCAATCGGCAGCACGGTCTCGCCTTGCACTTTGCGCAGCAGGCCTTGTACATCCAGCGAAACTTTTCCTTTTGCCGACAAGCGGATGATGGCTTCCATTGCAATGTCATTGGCGAGCAAAGGCCCAACGTGAAAAATGGCCGCATTTAATTCTTCCAACGCTTCAACAGAAAAAGCATCGGCTTGTTGCAGCACACGTTGCCATCGTTCATCCACATTTTTGCCATAACGGTTTTCAAAAAAGACCGTGTGCTGCGAGTTGAAGCGCTTTACGGCAATGCCTCGTTCCTGCAGTTCAACTACCGATGATAATTCACTGTCGGCAACGGCTGTAACCAGCAAATATTTTTTGCAAAAGGCTGTAATGGCATGCGAAAAATAATAAGCGGTTCCGCCCGGCATAAACGCCGTTTGTACAGGGGTAATGACTTTGTCTAACGTAATATGTCCGATGCAGCAGATGTCGTAGCGATTCATTCGTCTTTCAGATCAGCACCAAATGTAACGCAGCCCCATGCATCGGTTGGGAATGATTTAAATTTACTCTCATCCAATTTAAAAATCATGGCTGAAACATTACCAGAAGTTTGGCTGCGCGGACCACTTGAAGACATTCCACAGCTGCTGCAACCGGCAGCACATGCCCTGTTGCAAGCCGTTGAAGAAATCAAAGAATTGATGAAAAATTTTCCGGCGAGCTCGTTGAATGAACGGCCAGCCGGCGTAGCCTCTCCCGCTTTTCATTTGCTGCACATCACCGGCGTGCTGGACCGGCTTTGTACCTATGCGAAAGGCGCAGCTCTGTCGCCTGTGCAACTGGCCCATTTAAAAGCCGAAGAATTGCCGCCATCGCAAACAGTTAGTGCCCTTGTGGCAAAGTTGGACCAGCAGGTACAGCAAACATTGGAGCAGTTTAAACAAACGGATGAAAAAACGCTGACTGACGTAAGAACAGTTGGACGAAGAGCACTTCCTTCCACCGTGCAGGGTTTGCTTTTTCATGCAGCGGACCACACCATGCGCCACCTGGGGCAATTGCTGGTAACGGTAAGAATGATTGAAGCCAAAAAACAAACCAGCCTGTAGTGTTGAATGAGTAGTGGATGATGCTTGCTCAAACGATTCATCATTCACTACTCACACCAACTCTTTCCATTAACTATCCGACTTACGATTGTTGCTGTTGCGGTCGCCGGAGTTGCGCAGATCTTCCGTGTATTGATCTTCTTCCTGGTCAATGTTTTCGCCGCCGGCATTTTGCGCACCGGTCTGACTGGTCTTCTGTTGATTGCCGATGCTTTCGTTGCGGTTCTGCTGATTGCTTTGTTGTCCTTCCTGGTTACGATTATTTTCTGCCATAGTCATTTCATTTTCTACAACAGCCGTAAAAACAGTGCCATTTGTACCGGGTAAATAGAGAAGCATTTTCAAACGGTTGTTTTTCTTTCAACCATTCGTTGCACCAAACAAAACAGTAATCTTGCCGAAACAAAAATGCATGCCTGCTTACCTGGAAATTTGCGCCTTTACCATTCAATCCTGCCTCATTGCCGAACGTGCCGGCGCTATTCGTGTAGAGTTGTGCGACAATCCTGTTGAAGGCGGCACCACACCCAGCTACGGTGCTATTAAAACTGTCCGCGAAAAGCTCAACATTCAACTGTATCCTATCATTCGTCCGCGGTCCGGCAACTTTTTTTATGATGAGGATGAGTTTGAGATTATCCGGAAAGATATTCTTGCGTGCAAAGAACTTGGCTGCGATGGCATTTCGGTTGGTGCGGCAACAATTGATGCAGAAATTGATATTGACCGCATGAAGAAAATGGTAGAGTGGGCTTACCCGATGGGAGTAACCTGCCACCGTGTTTTTGATGGTACGCCTGATCCGTTTAAAGCGCTGGAAGAATTGATTGATTGTGGTTGTGAACGGGTGCTTACATCCGGACAAAAAAGCGCAGCGCCGGATGCCGCTGATGTGCTGGCAAAACTGGTGCAGCAAGCGGGCCATCGCATTATTATCATGCCCGGGGCCGGCGTAAAAAGCAGCAACATTGCACAGTTAAACGCACAATGTGGTGCAAAGGAATTTCATTCGTCGGCAAGAAAAACAGTCCCCAATCCGCTTACGTACATCAACACGCAGGTAAGCGATTATGGGCAGGTGTACATAGCCGATGAAGAGGAAGTAAGAAAGATGGTGGCCCTGCTTGCCGGTGATGAATAAGTCGCTGGCTATTGGTAAGAATCAGTTAGCAGTTTGCAGTTAACAATAAAAGATGTTTGAGCCACTCCTGTTGCTAACTGCAGACTATCAACTGCCGACTTACGTCATTCCTCCACTTCACCACCCGACGCTTCTTTGCGGCCCTGGTTGGATGTACGACTTGTATCGCCGCTCCGGTTAAAAGCCTGATCGGTATTGTGTTTAACATCGGAACGCTCAGGGTTGGGCTTTGGTGCAGATGAACCGCTGTTTGCTTCTTCTGCATGGCCTTTGCCCGAATTGCTTTTGTTGTTGTTACGGTTAGCGCTGTTTGGCATGATCTGATGTTTTAGAAGTAAGCAACGGAAAATAATATGCCATCTTCAACCGCAAATTTAAAGTTGCAAGTTGTGTTTCCTGAAGTGGCTGGTTCTTACATGCAGCCATGTAGCAAGCAACGCAATTCATCAGTAACTTTAAGTTCACCCAACGCCTTTCCCATGTCAGCATCCATCAGCCGTCGCAAAGCCATTCAGGTTCTTTCTATGTCCACTGCGTCTTTGCTTCTTTCGCCGTCTTCGCTTCTTTCTGCCTGCGGCACTAAACAACAAAAACGGGGTCTTGGTGTAGCCCTTGTTGGACTGGGTTATTACAGCAGCGACCTTCTTGCACCGGCCCTGCAGCAAACCAAGCATTGCTACCTCGCGGGCATTGTTACTGGTACGCCGGCAAAAGCAGCAGCCTGGAAAAAGAAATACAACATCCCCGACAAAAACATTTACAACTACAGCAACTTCGATGAGATTGCCAACAACCCGGATATTGACGTGGTGTACGTAGTGCTGCCGCCAAGCATGCACCGCGAATATGCTGTAAGAGCCGCCAATGCCGGCAAGCATGTATGGTGCGAAAAACCCATGGCAATAACAGAAGCCGAATGCCGGGAAATGATTGATGCCTGCAACAAAAATAGGAGAACATTGTCCATTGGCTACCGCCTGCAGCACGAACCAACCACACAGGCCTGGCGAAGAATTGTAACTGAAAAAAAGCTGGGCAAGGTGCAAAGCCTTAGTTGCGCCGCCGGCTACCGCGAAGGCCGTACTGACCACTGGAAGCAAAAGAAAGAGATGGGCGGTGGCGCTTTGTACGATATGGGTGTGTACGCCATCCAGGGTGCCCGCATGGGTGCGGGAACGGAACCTATTGCTGTTGTTTCTGCCAAGACATCTACTACCAGGCCGGAGATCTATAAAAACGGCCTGGATGAAACTACCGAAGCTGTGCTGGAATTTCCGGGCGGCGTACTGGCCACCATCAAAACAAGTTTTGGCGAAAACATCAATCACCTTGATGTGAAGTTTGAAAAAGGTGAACTGAACGTACGGCCTTACCAGCCCTATGCCGGTGTAAGAGCCAAAAGTCCTTTGGGAGAAATTTACCACGACTACAACGTTCCTTACCAGCAGGCCAAGCAGATGGATGACGATGCGCTTGCCATTGTTGAAAAAAAGCCGCTGCTGGTGCCCGGCGAAGAAGGCCTGCGTGACATCCGGATTGTGGAAGCTATTTACCGGTCGGCTGCCACAGGACAAAGGGTTTCACTTTAAGAAATTGTGAACCCGAAAAAGAGCGGCTGCAGCAATCTGGTTTAGCTTAATTTTGACAGGTTCAGCCGCAGTTAACTGCCTCTTGTTTACCGCTATTTTCAGTAATAAAGAAAGTGCTGCTTCCTGCCTGACGACACAAATAACATGCAGTCATTCTCCGACCTCACCGGGCTTAGCCTGGAAGAAATGCAACGCCATCCTTCTATCATCATTAATGCATTTGACCACGAACACAAGGTTTTGTTCTGGAACGATACCTGTGCCCGCCATTTTGGAATTCCAACCGAAAAAGCCATTGGAAAAAAGCTGGAAGAAATTCTGCCGTGGACGAAGACGGATGAAAAACTGCTTTACATTGACCGGGCCTTGATGGGAAAACCCATGCAGGTGATGAAGGTTCCGTACCGGATGAAGAAGGGTTATTACGAGCAACGGGTTTACCCGGTAAAAGATAGCAATGGAAAAGTGATTGCAGCGTTGAACCTGGTAGAAGAGATGAGCTAAGCACGGCTTCATTTTTTCTGCACCATAAAACGCATTTATAACATTCCTCCTACCCCCATGCCCTTTATCAGCAACCGCCTTCGTTATTAAAAATTTCTTTATAGCCTAACCTTTTTATTTCACCCACAGTAGATAAGAC
>DATKHJ010000230.1:0-12167 GCA_035510335.1 Flavisolibacter sp.
GCCAGGTGCAGGGCTCACAGAATTCGACCACAGATGTATTGCAAACCTGGACGCCAGCCAATCCCAATGCTCCAATGCCGAGATATTATTGGGCCAACCAGGGAAGAAACTATGCAACGGATGCCTCTGGCAATAATCCGGCCGCTAACCTGTGGGAAAAAGGAGATTACGTAATGCTTAGAGAACTGACGCTTGCTTACGAGCTGTCGCCTCAGATTTTAGGCAAATACCTGGGCAACCGGCTCAAAGGGCTGAGTGTAAATGTAACAGGTACCAACCTTGTTTATTTCTCAGGTTACAGCGGAAACTTTCCTGAATTCGGTGGTGTTGACCAGGGCAAGTTCCCCTTGCCAAAACGCCTCACCATTGGCGCACGGGTTACGTTATAATTGTTTAATTCAATTCAAAAAACAGCGAGATGAAATATAATCGGTTTCTAATTGTTTTAGGGGTGTGCATGCTGATGTTTGGCGTGCTGTCCTGCACAAAAAAATTGGATGAGGTCATTCCACAGGACACCATCAGCAAAGACCAGGCTTTGAAAGACCCGAACGCAGCCAGAACGCTTTATCATGGCACGTATGGTTTGTTCAGGTCATACAACAGCACATTCTTTCAATTGGGAGAAATGCGGTCCGACATCTGGGTTGATGGTCTTTTTACCGAATCGGTTGATGGCGGATTGCAAAATCTATACAGGCACAATATCAGCCGATTGAATGTGCCGTTTGGCAACTGGGGTGGTTTTTACAACCTTATTTACAACTTCAACAACGTTATTAAGATCATTCCGCAGACACCATTGCCTGACGATGAAAAAAATCGAATGTTGGCAGAAGTGTATGGGTTAAGGGCTTATGTTTATTACACAATGCTCAGGACGTGGGGCGATGTTCCGTTAAATACAGAGCCGGTTGAAACCATCAACAATACGGCTGAAACCTACAAGCGTCGCACAGGCGCTGATACCATCATGCTGCAGGTAAAAAGCGATATAGAACGTTCGCTGCAATTGTTTGGTTCTTCCAACACGTTTCCTGCCGGTAAAAGAGTGTATTGGAACCGGGTTGCTTCACTTGTTTTGAAAGGTGATGCCTTTATCTGGTCAGGTACGCATATGGGCGGCGGCAACGCTGATTTCACAACAGCTAAAACGGCTTTGCAGGAGGTAAGAAGCCTTCAGGGTGCTAATCTCGATCTGCAGGCCAATTACGCCGACATATTTGATCCTACCAAGAAGGTAAACAACAAGGAAATCATCTTTGCCATCAATTACGAGCTGCAGCAATCGCAAAACGGCGTGTTCGGCAGCTTCCTGTTTAATTCCATCCAGGCCGCAACTTTATCGTTTGCGCAAGCACCTACGCCTACGGTGGCTTCTGTTTATCCTTACGTGAACGGCGCCAATAGGGTTGGGTTAAACCAGGCCATGCTTGACAGGCTTACGTCAGGGCCGGCTGATCAACGCATCAGCAACAGCTTCCGAACCATGTATTCTACAGCTGCGCCTTATGGCGTAAGAGGCGTTTTGTTGACAAAGTATATTGGAACAACATCAGGTACTTCTCAGATCTTCAACAATGACTATCCAATTTACCGCTATGCTGATGTGCTGCTGTTACTGGCAGAGGCCAAAACAAAACTTGGTGAAGACCCATCTGCAGAGATCAACGCCATCAGGCAGCGTGCATACGGCGCTACTTATACACCTCATGTGAATGGCGGACTTACGGCAAACATCAATGCGATACTTGATGAATACCTAAGAGAGTTTATCGGGGAAGGAAAAAGATGGTGGGCACTGAGAAGAGCCGGTGATGCTTTTGTCTATGCCAACATAAGCCCAACTTATTTCTCGCCAGCAAGCGCAGCGAAGTTTTTGTTGCCTCTTTCGCAGGGTATGTTAACGGCCGATCCTTTGCTCACGCAAACGACAGGCTATTAAAACAAACCGTATGTGTTGTCAAAATTTTATCGATCGTTTCTCTCACAGAGTAGCATTTTAGCAATCGTTGGCCGGGGATAGTCTTATCCCTGGCATTTTATTCCTTTTTTATTTTTATCGCACAACAATGAAACAGACAAACAAACAGCATTTGAAGGGATTGATAGCAGCGCCGTTTACGCCAATGCATGCGGATGGAAGTTTGAATCTTGCAATCCTCCCGTCGTACTACGAAATGTTGAAAGCAAACGGTGTGACAGGTGCATTTATTTGCGGGTCAACCGGTGAAGGTGTGTCAATGACAGTAGCAGAAAAAATGCAGGTGGCAGAAGCCTGGGCTTCGTGTACTGCTTCTGATCCTGATTTTAAAGTAATGACCTTGCTTGGTGGTACCAGCATTGCCGATTGCAAAGAACTGGCAAAGCATGCGCAGAAGATTGGATTGTATGCCGTGTCGTTTACCGCGCCGTTTTATTTTAAACCCGCTACGGTAAAACAGTTGGCCGACTGCTGCAAAGCCATTGCTGATGAAGTTCCCGGTATGCCTTTGTACTATTACCACATTCCCGTGTTAACGGGTGTGAATTATACCATGTTTGATCTCCTGCAGGCGGTTGATGGCTACATTCCCAACTTTGCCGGCGTAAAATACACACATGAAGATTTCATGGACTTTCTTTCCTGCATGCATTTTCAGAACGGCAAGTATGATATGCTGTGGGGAAGAGACGAAAATATGCTGCCTGCATTGTCTCTTGGTACACAAGGCGCGGTAGGAAGCACCTTCAATTATGCCGCACCGCTTTATTATAATTTAATTGATGCCTTTAACAACGGGGACCTGCAAAAAGCGCAGCAATTGCAGCAACAATCTATCGACATGATTCGCCTGCTTGGGAAATACGGCGGCATTGCCACCGGCAAAGCATACATGAAAGTGCTGGGCATTGATTGCGGCGAATTTCGTTTGCCAGTGAAAAACATGAACGAAGAACAATTTAAAATGTTCAGGCACGATGTTGAACAACTTAACTTCAGCAGCTTTTGCTCGGTCATGCCGGCAACGGTAAACGCCTGATTATTTCAACATGATTCAACGAATAATTTACATCATTGCCGCCCTGATCTTTTTTATGCCTGAAATCATCGCACAAAAAACAAAAGCAATTTCCCTACAGTGGAAAGTTGCCGGTACGCTTCCTGCCCGGAGCGGAGAAGCAAAAGCCCTTGGTGTTGCAGGCCCGGTTGCAGGTGTACACAACAATGTATTACTGGTTGCCGGAGGCGCCAACTTTCCTGGCGCCATGCCTTGGAACGGCGGAAAGAAAAAATACTACAACGATGTGTATGTATTTAAAAATGCCTGCGATTCAATTGTTCACCACAAAACACTCAGCCTTCCTTTTTCGACTGGTTATGCGGCCGTCTGCTCTACGCCGCAAGGCATTGTTGTAGCAGGCGGAGAAAATGAAAACGGACTAACCGATAAGGTGTTTTTGCTGCATTGGATTGCGGCAAAAGAAAACATTTCATTAGAAGATCTGCCACGGCTGCCATTTGCTGTTACCAATGCATCGGCGGTTGTGCACAACAATAAAATTTATCTGGCCGGCGGCGAAAGAGCAGCTGATGTTTCGGCTGATTTATTAGTGCTCGACTTAAACAATCCTTCTTCGGGGTGGCAGAAGTTAACCACGCTTCCCAAACCTGTTTCACACACCGTGATGGTGGTGCAACAAAACGGTGATAAGCCCATCATTTACCTGTTGGGCGGACGAAAGCGAAACCCCGGAAGTACCAGCGATCTTTACGCATCCGTTTTGCGATACAACATAAAAACAAATAAGTGGTCGGAAGGAGAAAAGCTGCCGTATGCACTGTCGGCAGGCACAGGCATGGCAATAGGTAACAACCTTCTTTTGTTTGGCGGCGATGCCGGCGAAACCTTTAACAAAGCAGAGAACCTGATTGCCGCTATCAGCAAAGAAACAGACGAAGAAAAAAAGAAAGTACTGAACGCAGAAAAAATAAACGTGCAAGCCTCGCATCCAGGTTTTTGTCGGCAGGTGTTTTTATACAACACAGAAAAAAAGAAATGGCAAAAGCTGGATTGCCTGCCGTTTGAATTACCGGTAACAACCACTGCTGTGCAATGGAATGGAAACGTAGTGATACCAAGCGGCGAAATAAAAGCGGGTGTTCGCACACCGCATATTTTAATGGGTAAATTTAATTGAATAGAACGGCTATGAAAGAACGCAGCGAATTCTTTGTGTTCATGCACTTCACAATTGTTCCTTGCGATAAAATGAATAAATGAAGAATTCGAAATCATATCCTTGGATTGTTGTTGCGCTTTTATGGGTGGTGGCTTTGCTCAACTACATGGA
Source organism: Flavisolibacter sp. (assembly GCA_035510335.1). Lineage (GTDB taxonomy): Bacteria > Bacteroidota > Bacteroidia > Chitinophagales > Chitinophagaceae > Flavisolibacter. Next base: position 4,336 of record DATKHJ010000230.1, read on the forward strand.
CCGCCAAATGCTTTCCACCATGAGGCCTTCCATGCAGGTGGACATTGCCGAACTGCAGTCGGCAACAGCCTTTGGTTATCTCATGGCTATCTTTCTTTGGATCTATGGTTTCATGAGTCCTGTCTCCGGCATTATTGCCGATAAGTTCAACCGCAAATGGCTCATCACCGGAAGTTTGTTTGTATGGTCGGCTGTAACGCTTATGATGGGCTATGCCGAAACCTTTGCTCAACTCTATTGGCTGCGGGCCGTGATGGGTGTGAGTGAAGCGCTGTACATTCCAGCCGGTCTCTCACTCATTGCCGATTATCATTCTTCCAAAACAAGATCGCTGGCGGTGGGCATTCACATGACGGGCCTTTACATGGGACAGGCACTCGGTGGTTTTGGCGCCACCATCGCTGCGGAGTTTTCCTGGCAGCAGGCCTTCTTTACATTTGGCGTTGTTGGAATTATTTATTCTGTTGTTCTGATTTTGTTCCTGCACGAAAAGAAAAGCGAGGTAGTGGTAGAAGACGCCATCACGACAAAACATCCTTCGTCGCTTTTCAAAGGGCTTGGCATTTTGCTCACCAATATTTCTTTCTGGATCATCCTGTTTTATTTCGCCATTCCAAGTTTGCCGGGATGGGGTATCAAAAACTGGCTGCCTACTTTGTTTGCCAACAACCTGAATATCGACATGGCAAAAGCAGGTCCGTTATCCACCGTCACCATTGCAGCGTCGTCGTTTTTGGGTGTCATCTTTGGCGGCATTTTATCCGACCGCTGGGTACAAAAAAATCTTCGCGGAAGAATCTATACCAGCGCTATCGGTTTGGGATTAACCGTGCCCGCATTGCTGCTCATTGGCTTTGGCGATTCGCTGTTTCACATTGTTGGCGCGGCGTTTTGTTTTGGGTTTGGCTTTGGTATGTTCGATGCCAACAACATGCCGATCCTTTGCCAGTTTGTTTCCGCCAAATACAGGGCAACAGCTTACGGGCTGATGAACATGGTAGGTGTGTTTGCTGGTGCTTTTATAACCGACTTGCTTGGCAAATCAACCGATGCAGGAAACCTTGGTAAAAGCTTCGCCATGCTCTCGGGAATTGTGCTGGTGGCGCTGCTGATTCAACTTGCTTTTTTGCGGCCAAAAGCAAACGATTTTGTTGAAGGCTGATCTTCTTATTTAATCTTCTGACCAATGACGAAACAAAAACTATTACCCGCCTTTTTGCTATTCTTTTTTCTGGCAGCAACGAATTTCTTACAACTGAATGCGCAAACAGCAACCGGCGTGAAAGCATCGGTGCAATACATACAGGCGCCCTTGTTTAAAGGTCTTTCGCAGAATGGAATGATGCGCATCAGAACTTATGTTCCCGCCGGCAAAGAAGCGACTTATCGTAACCTTCAACTCAGTTTGGATAACGAAGCGCTGAAAGCGATTGATAAAGTTTCGGTGTTGGTAAGAAACGATAAAGAGGCGGGCTTTCTTTCGACAGCGCCTGTTGTGGCTTCAGTAACACCAACTACAAACCTGGTAAACATTCCGCTTGAACTCACCTGCAAGCCAGGTTTGAATTACATCTGGATCAGTGCTACATTAAAGCAGGATGCGAACATCGATAAAAAAGCAAAAATTACAGTCGTAGCACTCACTGCTGCTAACGGAACGAAACTTCCTTTGGCTTCTGCAACAAACAATGCCTTTCGAATGGGTGTGGCGGTACGCAAAGCCTGGGACGACAGCGTTCACACTTATCGCATTCCGGGAATGATCACCACCGACAAAGGAACTTTGGTTGCAGTGTACGATATCCGTTACAAACATGCTGGTGATTTGCCCGCCAACATTGATGTGGGCATGAGCCGCAGCACCGATGGCGGCAAAACATGGGAGCCCATGAAAATTATCATGGATATGGGAGCACCACATGCCAACAACGGCATTGGCGACCCCGCCGTGTTATTCGATCCTGTTACAAAAAAGCTTTGGGTGGCTGCGCTGTGGAGCAAAGGCGACCGTTCTATCCGCGGTTCCGAGCCGGGGCTTTCTCCCGACACAACGGGCCAGTTTGTGTTGGTTAGCAGCGACGATGACGGCCACACCTGGTCGGCGCCTTACAGCATCACTACTCAGGTAAAAGACCCAAAGTGGCACTTGTATTTTAACGGTCCGGGTAACGGCATTGCCATGCAAAACGGAACGCTTGTATTTCCTTCGCAGTATTGGGATGAAAGCAAAAAACCAGGCATGCCGCATTCATCCATCATCTACAGCACCGATCATGGCAAGACATGGAAAAGCGGCATTGGTGCCAAATCAAATACTACCGAAGCGCAGGTAGTGGAAACAACGCCGGGAACACTCATGCTAAATATGCGTGACAATCGCGGTGGTTACCGCAGTGTTGCCACGACAACTGATTTGGGCAAAACATGGGTGGAACATCACACATCACAGCAGGCATTGATTGATCCAACTTGTATGGCAAGCATAATCAGGGCAAGCGTTACTGTAAAAGGTAAGAAAAGAGAGGTGCTGTTCTTTAGCAACGTTGCGGAGCAGCACAGCCGGCAAAACACCACTATTAAAGCGAGTCTGGATTTGGGCGAAAGCTGGCCTGCTGCAAACGCAGTCATGCTAGACGAAAGAAGAAGCTACGGTTATTCGGCCTTGACAAAAGTTGACGAGAACACCGTTGGCATTTTATACGAAGGCGAACGTGATCTTTATTTTGTTCGTATGCCGGTCAGTGAAATCATTAAATAATTTTTGTTTGGAGATGAGTTATTCAAAAGATGATCTGCTTGCGTTACAAGATTTTTATTCCGCACAATTGCAGAACGATACCGTGCCATTTTGGTTTCCGCGTTCTTTCGACAAAGAGCACGGTGGTTTTTTGTTGATGCGTGATGCCGATGGCTCGTTGATTGATGACGACAAAGCCGTGTGGATACAAGGTCGGGCTACCTGGTTGTTATCTACCTTGTACAATACGGTTGAAAAAAAGACGGAGTGGCTGGAAGGCGCAAAGCTTGGCTATGATTTTCTGAACCGTCATTGCTTTGATGATGACGGGCAAATGTTCTTTCATGTAACACGTGATGGCAGGCCCATTCGCAAGCGCCGTTATTTCTTCTCCGAAACATTTTACGTAATTGCCGTCGCAGCGTACGCCAAAGCAAGCGGGAGTGAAGAAGCCGCCGCCCATGCACGAAGAGTATTTGGTGAGTGTATTGCGTATGCATCGGGGGAAAAAAAGCTGGCGCCAAAGTTTACAGCCACCCGCCCGTCAAAAGGCATTGGTGTGCCCATGATCATGATGAACACGGCGCAGCAACTACGGGAAATTATTGGTGATGACCGGTGCGATGAATGGATTATCAAATGGATTGAAGAAATAAAACGTGACTTTGTAAAAGATGATATTCGTTGCGTAATGGAACAGGTGGCACCGGATGGCAGCATCATTGATCATATTGACGGCAGAACGCTCAATCCTGGTCATGCTATTGAAGGCGCTTGGTTTATTCTGCACGAAGCAAAACACCGCAACAACGATCCGCAGCTAATTGAATTAGGCTGCAAGATGCTTGATTACATGTGGGAGCGGGGCTGGGACAAGGAACACGGCGGCATACTTTACTTTCGTGATGTGTATAACAAACCCGTGCAGGAATACTGGCAGGACATGAAGTTCTGGTGGCCGCACAACGAAGTGATTATTGCAACCTTGCTTGCCTATTTAATGACGGGCAATGAGAAATATGCGCAGTGGCACAAACTGGTGCACGACTATGCCTATAGTCATTTTCATGATAAACAAAACGGCGAATGGTTTGGTTACCTGCACCGCGATGGCAGCATTGCGCAAACGGCAAAAGGCAACCTGTTTAAAGGTCCTTTTCACCTGCCAAGGCAGGAGTGGTATTGCGCTAAAATTTTGAAGGAGTACCTCCATGAAAACACAGGCACAAAAAACGCCGTTGTCTGAAAAGCTGCCTAGCACGAAAAGCCTTTCCTGGTTTGCTGCCGGTTTTTTCTTTGCGCTGCTGTGGGGCTCTGCATCAACAGCTACTAAAATTGGTCTTACGGTAGCACAGCCGCTCGTCATTGCGGTTGTGCGTTTTGGTATGGCGGCTGTACCTCTTTTGGTTGTAGCGCATCTCGTGCTGCGCTATCGTTTTCCAAAAGGCAGCGAGTGGAAAAGCCTTGCTATTTACGGCCTGCTCAACATTACTGTTTACCTCGGGCTTTACGTTGTGGGCATGCAAACCGTCACCGCCGGTGTTGGTGCGTTGGCAGTTGCTTCCAACCCCGTATTTATTGGTTTTCTTTCAGTGTTTGTTTTAAAGAAAAGGCTTGCATGGCCGGTGGTGTTAGCCATCATCATTAGTGCCTTGGGTGTGTTGTGTGCTGCATGGCCACTGTTGGGAACCGCCGCAGTGGATGCAAAAGGATTGCTCATTTTACTGGCAAGTATGCTTTCGTATTCGGCAGGCGCCATCTATTTCGCTGCAAAAAACTGGAAAGGTCTTCCGCTCCTTGTTATCAATGGCTGGCAAACATTACTGGGTGGTATTTTCCTGCTGCCGTTTGCCATCTTTTTCTACAGGCCCGATGCCAATCACTTCAATGTAACCTACTGGCTTTCGGTGGGCTGGTTGGCCATACCAGTTTCCATTTTAGCCGTGCAATTATGGCTTTGGCTCTTGCAGAAGAACGCTGTGAAGGCGGGCCTCTGGTTATTTCTTTGCCCGCTGTTTGGCTTTGTGTTGGCCGCCTTGGTTTTACATGATTCGATTACGGTTTATACTCTTGCCGGCATTCTGCTGGTAATGGGTGGTTTGCTCTTGTCAAAAACAAATGCAGGAAAAAATGAAACGACTACTGATTAGTTTTTTACTACTGCCCTTGCTTACAGTTGCGCAATTGAAAGTGGGGCACATTTTTTCGGATAAAATGGTGCTGCAACGAGACATGCCCATTACTATCTGGGGCAAAGCAGCGCCGGGGAGCAATGTACTGTTAGCGTTTGGTGCCAAAACAAAAACTGTTGTTGCAAAAAAAGATTCTTCGTGGAAGGTTTCATTTTCACCACAAAAAGCAAACAGCAAACCGCAAGCTATTTCAGTGTCGTCGGGTAAAGAGAAAATTCAGTTGAATAATATTCTTATTGGTGATGTGTGGGTTTGCTCCGGGCAGTCGAATATGGAATGGCCAATGCAAAGAGAAAAACATTGGAAACAGGAAAAGTTGGTGGCGCAGCAACCGCTGATTCGCTTCAACAACCCACCGCCGGCGGGTAGAGGTGTGTTTGGTGTTGCCTACACTGATTCGCTCAACAAGCGCTTAAACAAAGATGACTTTTATTGTTGGACTTCCTGGCGAACCACCGACAGCAACTCGGTAAAAGACATGAGTGCAGTGGCCTATTATTTCGCAAAGAGAATCGTGGAAAGTGAAGGCGTTCCGATTGGTCTCATCAATCTTTCCATTGGCGGCGCACCCATCGAAACCTTCATCAGGAAAGAAGCCTTACAAAGCAGCAAACAGTTTGCTAAAAAAGCAAAAGGCGACTGGTTGGAGAACACGCATCTACCCGCATGGATCATTGAACGAGGGAGGCAGAATGTTGGTAGCAATATAGATGGCTACAAAGATGAACTGGGGTTGAACCATGCGTACAAACCAGGCTTTGCTTTTGAAGCGGGTATTCAACCTTTGCTTTCATTTCCCATTAAAGGTGTGCTTTGGTACCAGGGCGAAAGCAATGCACAGGAAATGGAAAGGGTAGAAGAATATACGGCGTTATCTGCCTTGATGATTGAAGATTACCGCAGGCAATGGAAGCAGCCTCGATTGCCTTTTTATTATGTGCAGTTATCGTCCATCGATACCCTTCGTTACAAGGGTCATTTCTGGCCGCAGTTCAGGGACGAACAACGGAAGATGATGCTGCTCGTTCCTTTCAGCGGCATGGTCGTTACCAGCGATATTGGTGCGCTGCACGATGTGCATCCCACCAATAAAAAAGACGTAGGCGAACGGCTGGCAAGATGGGCGTTGTATCAAACGTATAAAAAAGCAATTGTGCCTTCCGGACCGTTGCCGTTGCAGTCAAACTATGCTAACGGAAAACTCACCGTTTACTTTCAGTATGCAAATGGTTTACGCACTGCCGATGGGAAAAGCTTACGTGGGTTTTCGCTGGATGGCAAGAATGAAGTAGAAGCAACGATCGTTGGAGACACGATTGTTATTGCGTCGGAACAAAAACCTGCTTTCGTCTTCTATGGCTGGAAGCCGTTTGCCGATGCTAACATGGTTAACGAAGAAGGTCTTCCTGCATCCACCTTTAAAATAAAAGTGAAATAATATAATTGCTTCTGCTGTAGAAACGAGCAATCGTTTGCGCAGCATTTTTGAAGAAATATAGCCGAAGTTGAAGCATCTAAATACCGACGCATCATGTTGAAAAAGTTCTTCCTGTTTATTTTTCTTCTCCCTTCTTTTTTCCTGAAAGCACAATTGGCTGATGTGCCGCCGATGGGCTGGATGACCTGGAATTATTTTGCCGACAGGATCAATGAAAAAGACCTCCGCGAAATGGCCGATGCTATGGTGAGCAGCGGCATGAAAGACGCCGGTTACAATTACATTTTTATTGACGACGGCTGGCAGGGCGGCCGCGATAATCGCAACAATCTTATTCCCGATGCAAAGAAATTTCCTTCCGGTATAAAAGCACTGGCCGATTATGTACACAGCAAGGGATTGAAACTGGGTATTTATTCCGATGCGGCGCAACTGACCTGTGCCGGTTACACAGCAAGCCTGGGTTTTGAAGAACAGGATGCAAAAACATTTGCCGCCTGGGGCGTTGATTATTTGAAATATGATTACTGCGGTGCACCCGCTGATTCGACCACTGCAAAAATCCGTTACAAAAAGATGGGCGATGCCTTGCGAAAGAGCGGACGTGATATTGTGTTTGGTATTTGCGAATGGGGCGACCGCCAGCCCTGGTATTGGGCAAAGGCCGCAGGCGGACAACTGTGGCGAACGACAGCCGATGTTCGCGACAAATGGCGCAGCAAACAGCCGGCAAAAGATGCTCACGACCTGCACCGCGTCGGTGCAGGCATTCTGGATATTGTTGACATCAACGCAAGCCTTGCGCATTATGCCGGTCCCGGTGGTTGGAACGACATGGACATGCTTGTAGTAGGATTGTACGGCAAGAAAGGACCTTCTGGCGATTTGGGCGGAACGGGTTGCACCGATACCGAATACCAAAGTCAGATGAGTTTGTGGTGTATGCTGAATTCACCGCTGGCGGCAACTAACGATGTGCGAACGATGAACGAAGCAACCAAACGAATTCTTTTGAACAAAGAAGTGATTGCGCTAAACCAAGATCCGTTGGGAAGACAGGCGGAAAGAAAGCTGTCGGACAGCGTGTGGAATGTGTTTGTAAAGACGCTTGCCAATGGTGATTATGCGGTTGCTCTTTTAAACAGGAGCGATGTGGCGCAAAAAACAACTGTTGATTTTAAATCACTCGGGTTGACGGGTGTTTATGCCGTAAGAGATTTGTGGGAAGGCAAAAATTTAGGCAAGAAAAAGGCATGGAAAGGAGAGGTGCGAAGCCACGAAACAAAAGTTTTCCGGTTGAGTAGGGTGAGCGAATAGAAGAAGTAAATGCCTTTGCAGTATATAAAATAAAGTGAGTGATCAGCTTACAAACAATATTGGACGAATATGTTCCTTTCTAAAATACCATTCAGGATTACGCTGTTTTTCTTGTCAATCTTCTTGTTGCAACAGGCTGCAACGGCAC
>DATKHJ010000231.1:0-6099 GCA_035510335.1 Flavisolibacter sp.
AATGTGATTGATGCGGAAGGTAAAGCCATCTACCCCGGATTGATTGATGCGCATGCGCATTTCTTTCGCTATGGATTGGGGTTGCAAACGGCTGATTTGGTTGGTACAGAAAGCTGGCAGGAAATTCTTCAAAAACTGCAAGCATTTAATACACAGAACGCCGGCGATACAAGCAGTTGGTTAATTGGCCGCGGTTGGGACCAGAACGATTGGGAGGTAAAAGAATTTCCAACAAAAGACAGCCTGGATGTTCTGTTTCCTAACAAACCGGTGTTGCTGACACGAGTGGATGGACATGCTGCGATTGCCAACCAGCGGGCCTTGGATTTAGCAGGCATAAAACCCGGGCAAACCATTACCGGTGGAACTTTTGAAGTAGCAAACGGTCGCCTCACCGGTATGCTGGTTGACAATGCCATTGATTTGGTTTCTTCAAAAATTCCGGAGGCCACGCCTGAGCAAATTGCAAAGTCATTGATGCAGGGACAGGCAAATTGTTTTGCTGTTGGCCTGACCACAATTGACGATTGCGGCATTGCTTACAACGAGGCGCTGTTTATGGATAGCCTGCAAAAAAGCGGCGAGTTAAAAATGCGCATCTACGCTATGTTAAGCGATGCACCGGCAAACTATGCATGGGCACAAAAGAACGGCAAGATCAAAACGCCTTACCTGAATGTTTCGTCCTTTAAAGTATATGCCGATGGTGCGCTGGGCTCAAGAGGCGCCTGCCTTCTTCACCCTTACACCGACAAACCCGGTTGGAGTGGTTTTTTGCTAAGTACACAACAACATTTTGATTCGGTTGCGGCTACGCTTTACAACATGGGCTGGCAAATGAATACTCATGCCATTGGCGATTCGGGCAACCGCGCCATCTTAAACATCTATGGCAAATATTTAAAAGGGCCCAATGACCGGCGCTGGCGCATTGAACATTCGCAGGTGGTAAACCAGGCCGACTTTGACCTGTTTGGAAAATACAGCGTGGTGCCTTCGGTTCAGCCAACGCATGCCACATCGGATATGTATTGGGCGGCAGACCGGCTTGGCGCCGAAAGAGTGAAAGGCGCTTATGCATTTAATGACCTGAAAAAACAAATGGGATGGATACCATTGGGAACTGATTTCCCGGTAGAAGACATCTCTCCTTTCAAAACATTTTTAGCGGCGGTGTTCCGGGTTGATGCAAAGGGTTACCCCTCAGGCGGCTACCAAATGGAGAATGCATTGAGCCGGCAGGATGCCATTCGTGGTATGACCATCTGGGCGGCAAAAAGCAATTTTGAAGAAGGCGAGAAAGGCTCGCTGGAAGCCGGCAAGCTGGCCGACTTTATTATGCTCGACAAAGACCTGATGATAGTGCAGGCAACCGAAGTATTGAATACATCGGTGCTGGCAACATATGTAGGCGGACAAAAAGTTTATTCCAAAAAATAAATCATGAAAACAAATCTTTCAATCATTCTATTTCTTTCGCTTTTTGCCTTCGGTTTCACCATGCAAACAAAAAAGAAGATCGTATTCTTTGGCGATTCCATTACGCAGCAAGGCGCAGGTGCTGATGGATATATTAAGAAAATGGATTCAATTCTTGCCGCAAAGAATCAGGCAGCCAACTACGAATTGATTGGCGCCGGTATTAGTGGACACAAAGTGTACGATCTATACCTGCGCATGGAAGCGGATGTATTGGCAAAGAATCCCGATGCGGTTGTCATCTACATTGGCATTAACGATGTGTGGCACAAACGCACATCGGGCACCGGAACAGACCCTGACCGTTACGAACGTTTTTACAACGCCATCATTAAAAAATTAAAGGAGAAGAACATTGCTGTTTACCTCTGCACGCCTTCGGTAATTGGTGAGAAAACAGATTTCACCAACCAACTGGATGGTGACCTGAACCAGTACGCTGTTTTAGTAAAGAAAATTGCGGCTGCAAACAATTGTCCTGTGATTGATTTGCGGCAAGCGTTTCTTGATCATCTTAAAGCAAACAATCCCGAGAACAAAGACCGTGGCATTCTGACCACAGATGGTGTGCACCTGAACAAAGCCGGGAACATATTTGTTGCGCAGCAGCTTTACACTGCGTTGAGCAAAGATTTTATCAAATAATTTTTAAGTGAAACTCTTACTGGCAAAGCGTTTGTTTTCTTACGGCAACGAATTATTGTATGTTTGTCGCAATTGATGAGTAGCATGTTACGTATAGCAATCTTAGACCTTTATGAAGGACAGGCCAACCAGGGAATGCGCTGTATTCGCCAGACCATTTCTGAGTGGAGCGAATTTCACGGCATAGAAGCGGAATGGAATGAATTTGATGTACGCCTGAAAAACGAAGCACCCGATTTAAGCTATGATGTTTATATCTCTACCGGCGGTCCCGGTTCGCCGCTGGAAAGCGAAGGTTCGGAATGGGAAAAAGCCTACTTCGGCTGGTTTGAAAAACTAAAAGAGTGGAATGCAAGCCCGGAGAACGGGGCCAAAAAACACGTTTTCTTTATTTGTCATTCGTTCCAGTTAATCTGTCGTCACCTGGCCATTGGCAATCTTAGCAAACGCAACAAAACATCGTTTGGCGTGTACCCCGTGCATGTGTTGCTGGAAGGACAGCAGGACAATGCCTTTCGCGGTTTGCCCGATCCGTTTTACGTGGTGGATAGCCGCGACTACCAGGTTACTTCTCCCGACTTTGAAAAAATGGACATGCACGGCTGCACCGTTTTGTGCGTGGAGAAATACCGTCCGCATGTGCCCTTTGAACAGGCACTGATGGGCATCCGTTTTAACGACTTCATGGTGGGTACGCAGTTTCATCCCGAAGCCGATGCCGTGGGCATGAGCATGTACCTGCAGCGGGAAGATAAAAAAGCCACTGTTATTGAAAACTACGGCGAAGAAAAATGGCATTCGATGGTAGAGCAGTTGAATGACCCGGATAAGATCATGTGGACGTATTCGCACATTCTGCCCAATTTTTTAAGCGAAGCAGTAAAGCAACATCAACACACAATGGTTGCGTAAAGTGATCGATAAAAAGAAAAAGCCTCGCAATGCGAGGCTTTTTTATTGAGGTTTCCAGGAGCTTATTTGCATCCCAAAAATTCGCATAATTTCTTTTCCAGGTCCGGCCCACGCAGGTCTTTGGCAACAATCTTCCCGGTTGGGTCAATCAAAAAGTTTTGCGGGATAGACTGCACGCGGTACAACTGTGCTGCGGCATTGTTCCAGTATTGCAGATCGCTGACGTTTGTCCAGGCAAGCTGGTCTTTTTCAATGGCATTTACCCATGCCTGCTTTTGCTGGTCAAGCGAAACGCCTAACACGGTAAAATTTTTATCCTTGAACTTGTTGTAGGTTTTTACCACGTTCGGGTTTTCCATGCGGCAGGGTTTGCACCAGCTTGCCCAAAAATCAACCAGCACATATTTGCCTTTGAAAGAAGAAAGCGAAACCGGCTTGTCGTTTACATCGTTTTGTGTAAAGTCAACGGCATCGGTTCCCAGGGCACCAATCTTTGCGTAAGCAATGTAGCCAGCTACTTCTTTGCCCATGGCAGATGTTTTTATGGCATCGCTCAATTGGTTAAAGCGCTTCTCTACGTCAATAATATTTTCAAACGACTGCATGGTTTGCGAAATCACAAACAACGACACAAACGAGTTCTTACGGGGCGCAATAAACTTGTCAACTTCGGCATGCATGGTTTCCACTGCCTTTGTGTACTTCGGCATCAACTGTGCTTTTTTGCTGTCGGAGGCAGCACCGTTGATTTCATTGGCAACCGCGTTCAGGTTCGAAAAAACAGGAATGAAAGTGGTTTCAAACAGCGCAAATTCTTTTTGTGCAGTTGAGCCTTCAATCTTGATGTTTTTAATGTCGGCTTTGGAGCCACTGATCTTAACAGTAGTGTTCTCCACGAAAATATACCGCGGCTGTTCGCTACCCAGCGTAAGCCAGTAAAGCCCCGGCTCTTCAACTGAACCTTTGAGAGAAAACGCACCGGCTTTTATTGGCCCGGAAGCCACCACCTGGTTATCGCGGACAGTGGTAATTTTTGCCTCGCCATCACCAAGGCCGGTAACGGTTCCGCTAATGGAGAAGCCGGCTTCTTTTGCCGTGTTTTCCGTTTTTGCGGCAACGGAAGTCTGGGCGTTTGCAGCACCATAGCTAAGGGCGGATAACACCAAGGCCGGAAGAAGATTTTTCATGTTTTATTTGGGTTGATGCCGTTGTTCCAAAACCTGGATTACATCGTTTAAAGAACAACCTTTGGCTTGCAATAATACTATGTAATGAAACAGCAAATCTGCCGCTTCGCCTAAAAATAACTGTTGGTTAACGTCCTTTGCTTCAATCACCATTTCCACTGCTTCCTCCCCCACTTTCTGGGCAATTTTGTTAATGCCTTTGTCGAACAATTGCTTTACGTACGAGGTGGAATCTTCGCTGGTTCGTCGCAGGGCAATAATTTGCTCCAGGTAGGTTAGAAAATCTTCTTTGTGATTTTTTTCTGCCCAGCAGGTATCGGCACCGGTATGACAAACCGGTCCCGTCGGTTCGGCTTTAACCAACAGCGTATCCTTGTCGCAATCTACTAAAATCTGCCGCAGTTTCAAATGGTTGCCGCTTTCCTCTCCTTTGGTCCAAAGCCGTTTTTTCGAGCGGCTGTAGAACGTGACCAATCCTGTTTCTTCAGTTGTTTTCAGCGCCTTTTCATCCATAAAGCCCAGCATCAAAACCTTTTGGGTTTTAAAGTCCTGCACCACTGCCGGCACCAGACCATCTTTGTACTTTTTAAAATCAATGTCCATGTGGGCAAAGATAGAAGAGAGTTTGGGGTTTGGAGTTTGAGGTTTGGGGTTGGCGTGCTGTGCGACGAAATCATTGTTAATGCAAACTTCTTCTAAGCAGGAAGGGAATAAAAAAGACGTTCTTACGAACGTCTTTAGGTATTTCCAAATCAGTTTAGCTGACTGCATTAAAACAACTCCAAACCACAAACTCCAAACCCAGAATTGCTTAGGCCGCTAACGCCTTGTTCACCAAATCCGCGGCTTCGCTGAGTTGGATGGCAGACTGCACTTTCAGGCCGCTTTCGTCGATGAGTTTTTTGGCTTCTTCGGCATTGGTGCCCTGCAGGCGAACAATGATAGGAATGTTGATGTTGCCCATGTTTTTGTACGCATCAATTACGCCTTGTGCTACACGGTCGCAGCGAACGATACCGCCAAAGATGTTGATGAGGATTGCTTTTACTTTCGGGTCTTTCATGATAATGCGGAAGCCAGCTTCCACGGTTTGCGCATTGGCCGTACCGCCTACATCAAGGAAGTTGGCTGGTTCGCCACCGCTCAGTTTGATCATGTCCATAGTGGCCATGGCCAGACCGGCACCGTTTACCATGCACCCTACATTTCCGTCCAGTTTTACAAAGTTCAGGTTGAACTTGCCGGCTTCAACTTCGGTTGGATCTTCTTCGCTAACATCACGCAGGTTAGCCAGGTCCGGATGACGCATCAAAGCGTTATCATCCAAATTCATTTTACAGTCAACCGCAACAATTTTATCATCGGCTGCTTTAAACAGCGGGTTAATTTCCAGCATGGCGCATTCCAATCCAACGTATGCATTGTATAAATTGGTTACAAACTTCACCATGTTTTTAAAGGCATCGCCTTTCAGACCGAAGTTGAAAGCAATTTTTCTTGCCTGGTAACCGCTTAAGCCACCGCTGGGGTGTACCCACTCTTTAAAGATTTTCTCCGGGGTTTTGTGCGCCACTTCTTCAATGTCCATTCCGCCTTCGGTGCTGTACATAATCACGTTCTGGCCTTTGGAACGGTCAAGCAGGATAGAGAGGTAAAACTCTTTTCTTTCGCTTGGACCGTCGTAGTACATGTCCTGTGCAACGAGGATTTTATTCACCACCTTGCCGGCTTCACCGGTTTGGATTGTCACCAGCGTTCCGCCTAAAATTTTGGATGATACATCGGTTACTTCGTCCAGGCTTTTGATCACCTTCACGCCATTAACGCCTGTTTCGCGAATCTTTCCTTTTCCGCGGCCGCCGGCGTGAATTTGTGC
>DATKHJ010000232.1:0-15325 GCA_035510335.1 Flavisolibacter sp.
GCGAAATAGAGTGATCACTTACAGCGGAATCTCCAATAGTTCTTTGAACCAGTGAGTTATTAGTGAGTTTATTTTTTTATTTTAATATAATCTATTGATATACAATTAGTTGCGGGCAGTTCGATTTCGGGCTGTCTTCCCGACTAAGTCTATAAGTCTTTGATTTATAGGCTTTTATATTTAATTCAATTAATGGATTCGTATTGCTGTCTAAAGTGATTTAAGAATATAACTTGTTCATTTACATCGTCTATGGTTCCTTCATCTTACACCCGTCAATTTCATTCCATCTCCATTTCAGTGAGTAATCTGCGAATAGCTCGCACTACATTTCATAACAGACTAGTTTCTAAATAATTAACTCCTGGTTACGACGTCCTTCCCGATTCGAACCTTACGGCCAAATTTGCAGACAATGTCTGCAAATTCTGTTAACTAGAAGGTGCATTCAGAAAGTAGTATAGCAAAATAATTTATTGATTTCAATTCTACTGCCGACACTATATTTCTTTGCGCAACAGATGTCTCCTCTCTAATTTAAGCATGGCAGTTTCCGCCAATTCTTTTAACATTGCTATTTCTTCTTAGCCAAACTCTATTGGCTCTTTATCTACAACACACACCCTAAGTCCAGGCCACTGTCATTTATCACAAATTCCCGCACCTGGTTGGAATGCTTCATGCCCCTTGATTTCATAATGTACATGCCGCGGTTCCGTTCGCCGTTTGACTCAATGTCCCTTACAAGCAGCCAGGCATCTACCAGTGAGGAAACGCCTTCGTCGGTTTGCTCGTTGACGATGGTGTTCAGCGACAGGGCGGTGAACAACACGGTTATCTGCTCCGATTGTAAAAAGTCGATCAGCCGGATCAACATTGCTTTGACCTCGCTTACCGAACCAACCGTTACAAGGTTAGTAATGGGGTCTAAAATGACCACTTTGGGCTTGAAACGGCGTACATGCTTATGGATGGCTACCAGGTGCATCTCCAATCCATTCAGCGTGGGGCGTGCGGAATGCATTTCCAGCAGACCTTTCGCTGCATGCGCCTTCAGATCAACACCAATGGAGAGCATATTTCGCATGATCTGCTGCGGCGATTCTTCAAAAGCAAAATAGATACAGCGCTCTTTCCGGAGGCAGGTTTCGTTGGCAAAAAAGGCAGCAATGCTGGTTTTGCCGGTGCCAGCCGTTCCTGAAACCAAAATAGAACTGCCTCTGAAAAACCCTTTCCCACCCAGCATTTGATCCAGTGCCGAATGCCGGATGAAATGCGCTGAGAAGGCACATCACTATTCAGTAAGAGGGATGTGATGGGCAATACCGAAATGCCATCTTCGTCAATGAGGAAGGGGTATTCGTTAGTACCGTGTACCGAGCCTCGGTATTTAACTATTCTTAACAGCCGTGTGGAAATTTGGTTTGTGATGCGATGGTCGAGCAGAATTACACAATCGGAAACATATTCTTCGAGTCCCTGACGTGTAAGGCTGCCGTCGCCTTTTTCACCTGTGATGATTGCCGTGACGCCTTTGTCTTTTAGCCATCCAAACAAACGTCGTAGTTCTGCTCTTAATATTGCCTGGTTTTCAAGACCTGAAAAAAGATTTTCAATGGTATCCAGCACCACCCGCTTTGCTCCGATGCTGTCGATGGCATATCCAAGACGGATAAACAAGCCGTCCAAATCGTATTCACCGGTTTCCTCAATTTCGCTTTTCTCTATTTCGACGTGGTCTATTTTTATCAGGCCGTCCCGTTGAAGTTTTGCTAAGTCGAAGCCGAGAGACGCAACATTCATTTCCAGTTCTTCTGCTTTTTCTTCAAAAGCCATAAACACGCCGGGCTCGCCAAAATCCATCGCACCCTAACGATAAATTCTGTTGCCATCAATGTTTTTCCGCTGCCTGCGGCCCCGCAAACTAAAGTAGGTCTTCCTTTCGGCAAGCCACCTCGGGTAATTTCGTCAAGGCCACGAATTCCTGATGCTGTTTTAGGTAATGTCGTCAGCAGGGGGATTTACTTTTTAATTTTTGAGGCATATTGGTGAAGGGTGTTAAGTAGAAACATTGAATATACTCTTTTCTGCACGAAAGCAGTCGGATTCATTCTTGTTATAAGGACAACCTATTTGTTCTTTTCAGCTAATGGTTAAAATCTCAGTTTTGGGGTAATCTGGATTTGGTACAAAGTATATTGATTATACCAGATCTCTATTTAGCAGGACGTAAACGCAAAGCTTCCAAAAAAATGTTCTCTTAAAAAGCGTCAATTTTTTGCACAAACCGGTGAAGGTAGTCTTTGATAAAGTCGTTCAAATCGTGTCCGGTAGCCGCATGGAGTCTCGTTTTTTTCATCAGTTTCTGGGCACACATTTCCAACTCGTGCTTCAGCTCATTTGCATAGTCCTTTTTCAATTGTTGAAACCGAAACTCTTCTTCTTCACGGTTTACGTTTTCGGTTGCGGTACGAAATGCTTTCTCAAGGGAAAAAAACAATTCGTTTGCCCTGTTATGAAATTCATTATAGATACTGGCATTCTCGCTGCTCATAGCACTTGATTTGTATGTTGAAGGAGGACTAATTTTTGTTGAAGCCGATCGGGTGGAACTGACTATTGCCCTCTGTAATGGTAGCTCCCGAAGGCTTATTTTCTTCCACATAAATCGTGAATGTTTCAAGCGCTAACCCATTAAGATGAGTGATAGCATTTTGTGCTGCCTTGTCGTCCTCCAGTTCTACATATCCAAAGCCTCTGGATCCGCCGGAGATAATGTCCCTGACTACCTGTGCTGTTTTCACTTCTCCAAACGGCATGAACAATTGTTTCAGTTCAAGGTCTCCAACAGCATCGTGCAAATTAAAAATGTAAAGAATCATGATCGTTCGATTTGGGTTAATTCACCTAATTAATTCCGGCAGCAGCTTTGCGGGAGTTGGGTTATCGTTAGCGAAGTTTGGGAAGGAATTGACCAAAAGGTAGGCTATTGCAAGCGAATTCGAGATTCTATTTTCACTCTTCCGCGAAAACGCAATCTTCATCTTACTCAGCTTTCTTCAAAAAGCTATTTTACTACTTCAAACAAGCCATTGGCCCCGCGACAGTATCCATTTAAATTACGTGGCACCATTTAGGCACGTATAGATAACAGAAGAAAAAATGTAGATGAAATGATGCTAAAGATGATGGTAGAAGGAAAGCTAATCGGTCTGACAGAAGTTGACCCGCACCGCATCAAGGGTACAATGTATCTTCATAACCTCCGGGAGGCGTTGCGGCAAAAATATAAATCAGTTTTGTTGGGCTGCGCAAAAGCGCCGACGTTTCTGCTGGAAGTGCCTGCTACCAATGGATAAGGAAATAGTTGTTTTTTTCCCTTACTTTCTATGCGTGTTTTAAATAGATGAACTCAGAACATTAACAATTGACGTGTTACGGGGCATGATCCTTGCCTATTAATGCTTTACTATCCTTTTGGCAATTACTTCCTTCCTTCTTGCCAGCACACTGTATTCTCACTTTTAAACTAATAAAATGAAAAAGATGATTTTCTCTCTGCTTGCCCTGGTGTTTACCTTGGCCAGTATGTCTGCCTTTTCGCAAAAGTATAAATCGGCCTCCGACACCACTAAATTGAACAAAGAAATTGTTGAAATAAGCAATGACGTGGCGGAGCTTACATCGAAGCTAACCATTGCGCAAAATAACCTGCCGGGTTACCAATCCAAGGCTGCACAATCGACAAAGGATGCAAAAGAAACGGCACAAAGCAGTAGCGACCAGGCCTACAAAGCCACCAACGGTGATCTGGGTGATGCGAAAAGCGCCAAGAAGAAGGCAAAGAAAGCCTCGAACGATGCCGAAGATGCAGCCGATGCAAAAGACGATGTGAAAGGCCAGGAAAAAAAGATCGACAAGCTGACAACACAGCTGCAGAAAAAGCAAAAGAAGCTGGATGAACTGGTTGCTATGCGCAGCGATATAAGAGCCATGCATCAGTAGTTGACAGCAGCAAAAAACTATTCGCGCTAACGCTTCCGTTACCCTTATCAGTTAGTTTTTAGATTAGACCAGTCACATTCCTGTGGCTGGTTTTCTTTTGCTCAGTATTGTCGAATGATTTAGACAGGCGAAAAATTTAATGCGGAAGGATTTAATTAGTAGCACCACATGCAAAACTGTGCAAAGCTTTTCGCCGGTTCAGTGGCAACAAAAAACTATCAATTGTCTTTCACAAAGTCAAGTCGCCAGCGCTCAACAATCATTTCATTTTGCGAAACATCTCTAATGCTTCGGCGTACCGTCCTTCTAGGCTTTTAGTGTCGCTGGTGCCAATGTCTGCGCTTTTAACTTTATCGTCCGGCGTCCAAACAAACGAATCGAACATGAGGTTGTTGCGAAACAAATCAAATACATACCGGTCGCCGTTTTTGTTGGGGCTTACTTCAACGGTAGTACCGTTCTGAAGCAAATAAGTGATGGGAAACGTCATTAGGAAAGGTAGTCATAATATATTAGTGAAAGGATTATGTTTGGGAGGGAGGAAGCATCGCTAGTTCTTCGTGCAGATTTCATTCGCATGACGGCCAACTAATTTCCATCCTGATGCCTGTTTTTCCCAGATGTTCGTGAACCGGCGCTTGATGATAGTTGCCGTACCGGATTGACCACTCGAGGATTGAACAGTCTCGCTTCCCATTGAAAACGCAAAAGCATCTTTTACGGTTACATGTTCAACTTCTCGTGTAAAAACAGCCCTCGTCATTTTTAAAGCCGGCCTGTCCAGCGTTGTCTTGCCGGCAAAATTAATTGTATTGCCAGGGGCATTTACCGTAAAGTGGTCATCCCACAACTTCAGCAACATCGCGGAATCATTTTTAAGAACAGCCTGTACCTCCAATTGCTCCAGCCGCCTAATTTCAGTTTCAACGCTATTATCCTGTGCCGACAAATTTGTTACAACCAATGCTGCCGCTAATAGGAGGAGTCGTTTCATGTTTCTTATTTTAGGTAATGTTGATGAATTATTACAAAAGGTAGCTCTTTGCAAAACGAAGTGGCAAAATGGTTTTGCTTGCATTAAATGTTTGCCAAACGTTTAGATCATGGATGGCGGACAACAAGGACGCCGGGCAACGTTATATCAAAAAAAAGAAAAAGGGGAATGCACCTCGGAACAACTACCTTTAGGTGACTGGCACCTTGCAATGTTCCAATCCCCGGCGTAAAGCCCAATCTTGCATACTGCTTCTCATTCACTTTTTCGCTTAGAAACAACTTACGATGATGTATCAAAAATTCCTGATCGGGGACACTGATCGCTTTGACGCTACGCGTTTTCCCGAGCTGCAAAAAAGTCTTGACACCACTGCCGGGCTTTTAGCGGGTGAGCCAGACGATCCGAAAGCGGAGATGCTACTTTCATTCGTAAAAGATCACTGCATGAATTCGCAATTGGTAATCAATCATCCCCGACTGGCCGGTTTAATCAGCACAAAAGAAGTACCGGTTGGGGTAATGGAAGACCTTTTTGAGGCAAGCCGGAAGAATCCGACTTTCCGGCAGGCGCTTGAATTACATATCCGGCATGGTCTTCACCATCCAAAACCCTAAATAACATCTTGTGAACACAAAGAAATTACCAGCCATGGAAATAACGGCACAAATAGCTATCGTCACGGTTCCAGTTCCGCATTTCCGCATGTATAACCTGGTAACGGTTGAAGAAGTTTCTTTTCAGGTATACCGCAACGGTGACTGTTTCAAAGCCGTGACACAAACAGCCTATGAAGATTATAAACTTTCCGGCCTTCCGGAAGAGTTGGTGTTTGTGTACACAAACTACATTGTGCTGGAAGCAAACAACATGGACGATGAAACGCTGAATGTCATTAAGAACATTATTTTGGAGCTGCAGGTACAGGACCTTCTCTGAACGGCCGCCCTTATAAGCGTACAAATAGGAAATATATCGCCGGTATAGTAACCACTTTCAAAAACAAAAATAATATGATACCCAGCTACGAATTACGCCTAGGAAACTGTGTACTCGTTGATCAAAACATAGAGCAGGTATCTATGATCAACGGAACCTTTTCTGCCACAACCGCTTTAGCGAATGGCGGAGGAAACCGCGACGACATCACAAAGAATCATCGTCTCGAAACGTTGCAGCCAGTACCACTAACCGATGCCGTATTGCAGCAATGCAATTTTGTGTACCACGACTATTTCAAATTCTGGCAACTCATTACAGGTACGGCAGAAAACCGCTCTGAGATGAACATTGACCGAGACTACAATATTATTGATTTTATGCGCCGGCCCGTGGTCAAAAAACTGACATCGCTTCACCAACTGCAGAACATTTATTTTATGTTGAAAGGAAAAGAACTCGTCTTTCAAAACAAGTCGTAACCATTATATAGCCTTGTCAAGATTAACTACTGGTGCAACAATGTACGTATCATTTAAACAGCGAAGGTCAAGACCAAATTTGTTTCCACTCTTTCCAATGTCTGACCTTCGACCAACCCTGTTGTATGAATAAAAATGGCCCTATTATCGTGATTGAAGATGACATTGACGACCAGGAAATGTTGCAAGCGGCTTTTCAAAAGATTGAAACAGGAAATGAAATTATTTTTTTCCTGGACCCTGAAAAAGCGCTGGATTTCCTGAATCAAACAAATGTTGTTCCCTTTCTGATTTTGTCTGACATTAACATGCCCAGGCTAAATGGCCTTGAACTGAAACGAAAGATTCATACCAACACACAATTACAAACGAAATGCATACCATACCTTTTTTTTACCACCTCAGCCGAGAAGAAATCCGTCATTGAAGCGTACAGCATGTCGGCACAGGGTTTTTTTATCAAGGAGACAGCTGTGGGTGAACTGGAAGAAACCTTGCAGATTATTGTTGCGTACTGGCAGCGTTGTTATTCGCCCAACACATTTTGAGGTGTTTGCCGTTAATTAAAGGCAATTCGAATTTTTTCGTTGATCGGTAAAATTGATTTATTGGCTTTCATTGATCAAGCTAACCATTAACAGCTGCCTTCATCAAATAGGCTTACCTTGCATTCATTCACCAGAAGCCGCTTTCCCTTTTTCTCACCTCAGGCAGGCTTTTTCTGAAAGGTCACATCTACGAACCAGAAGAACAGGCTCCAACAATTGGTTAGGTTACGAACAGCAACAACAACGTATATGATAGATGCAAAAGAGATTAGAGCCGGTAATTGGGTCATTACTCATGATGGCGACACTGCGGTAGAAAGACAGGAAAGAGTATATAAATTAGTAAAAGAGGATGAGTACAGCTTTACGTTTGCAAGGCAGTATTCCCCTATTCCTTTATCGGCTGAAGTTCTGGCGGACAGTAGCTTCAAACATTCTTTTGGTAACTGGTTTAAAAACCTTTATGCAGAAGGTGTTGAAGGTGGACTGCCATTATTGCGCTACAATCTAAAAACCAGCCAGTGGTATCTTTTCGAAAGAAAGTTGCCCTTTCAGCCCGTCTTTCTTCACCAATTGCAAAACCTTTATTATGCCTTAACGAATCAGGAATTGTCTATCACATTGCGACAGATGCCTACTGATCAAAAGGAGACTGAAACGGTTTTACGCGGAGAACCTTCTTTGCCCTAGGTCCCTGGTAGTAAGGAGCAGGCCCTTGATCCCGGACCAGCATCAATTTAGTATAGGTCCAAATACTTGTTGTCATTTATGATAGATCGCCTTAATACCAGCTATGTGCAACATGCATGAAACTATTTATCAAAAATATGGTCTGTCTTCGTTGCAAACTTGTAGTCAAGGATGAAGTGGAGCGGCTTGGCCTTACCTGCGTTGACATAAAACTGGGTGAGCTAATCTTGAAAGACCCCGTTCTTCCGGAATCTATCGCTGCATTAAAAATTGCCTTGCAACGATCAGGTTTGTACATCATCGATGACAAAAAGAGCCAACTGGTTGAAAAAATAAAACAAGTGGTCATAGAGCAGGTGCATTATTCCGAAGAGCCATTGCTGGAAAACTTCTCGTCTTTTCTGGCAGGCAAGCTTCATTACGACTACACTTATCTATCAAACCTGTTCGCCGCTACGCAGGGTCTAACGCTTGAACGTTACATTATCAACAACCGCATTGAAAAGGCTAAGGAGTTGTTGATTTATGAAGAACTCACCATTGCCGCCATTGCAGAGCGGTTGCATTACTGCAGCGCTGCACATTTGTCCAAACAATTCAAACAGGTAACCGGCTTTACAGCCACGCATTATAAAAAACTACGGCAATTGCGGTTCGATGACCCATGCGCCGACAAAGAATTAGCATGAATGCAGAAATGGAAGCCGGTGTGGCGCACATTATTGTCGAAATCATTGAGTACATACCGAAGTCAATCGTTAGCAGGACGATTTTGAATAAATCAACAGGCCATGTGAGTGTGATGTCGTTCGATACCGGTGAGGGATTGTTGGAGAAGATTTCACCCTTTGACACATTTGCGCAGGTAATTGACGGGCAGGCAGAGATCATAGTGGATGGAAAGCAGTTTTTATTAAAGACGGGTGAAGGCTTGATCATTCCGGCCCACCGGACTAACCGCATAAACGCTAATGAGCGGTTTAAAATGATTTTGACGGTGATAAAAAGTGGTTATGAAGAGTAAACCTGTTCTGCCGCTAACCTGTAAATTATACAGTTCTTGCAAAGAATTATGTAGTGCTGTCATACGGCTTTCTTCCCAACTTTATTTCAATTGTCAGTAAACACTTCACATCCGCCCGATTTTTTTAGTACGTCCCAAATCTCCTGAATGAGTTGGTACCCGTCCTGGGTGCCAGCTTCTCAGGATTTTGTTTTTTGGCGATGTGCAAATTATACTCGATGCTGACAAGTCGGCGTGAAAAGAAATCATGGATATCTGCTAGTTTATAGCGAAATCAATCTTTCCCGGGAATCATTAGTTGAATTGGCGGATGCAAAGAAAACCTGAATGGATTAGCAAAAAAAGGCTGAATTGAAATTCAGCCTCTAACTAAAAAATACACCTGGAGATACAATTACAAATTTCGTTGGCGTTGACATCGCAGCCACTACACAATTCTCGTTTCATTGTATACGATTCACAGGTAACTCAAATTCCGTCATTAGAAAATGAAATCAGAAAAAAATGCGTCTTCAATTGGGTGACAACAGGGTTAAAAAATAGTATTGAATCTCGCTGCGTAAGTTCTAATTGTTGTTTAGTCAAACTATCTGTGAATTATATAGCTGTTTCTTCCAAAACTGTACGCTGCAGCTGGTATTAAGATGCGACCTTTAACGGATAGAAAGAAAAGCAGTTTTTCTTTTTCGTTTGTACGAAACCAACCTCAATTATAGTGGAGTCAGTAAAAACGTGGGGACATGACACAAACACAATACACAGTTTACCTTGCTGATGATGATGAAGATGATTTAGAAATGCTGGCAACAGCTTTGCGCAACAATGGCGGCATTGCTGAAGTGCAATGTTATACAACCACGCAGGATATACTCCGTCAATTGGCCTTGCTTCCTACTACTGCTTTGCCCGACTTGATCGTGACCGATTACCACATGCCTCCTTCAGTGGAAGGTGAATTGATCCACTACATCAGAAGAGAGCAGCGAATGGATGTCGTAGCCCTCATTGTTTATACTACCTTACTGCAAGAGTTCAAAAAAATGACATTGCTGGAAGATGGAGTAGACGGCGTACTGACAAAAGGAAACACAGCGCAGGAAATTGCGGACCATGTAAGCGTTTTTTGTGGAATTGTTGCCAACAAGAAACTGGTTGCTTATTAAGGCAGTTGTGTTCTTCAAAAAGGCAAGCCGATTTTGGCCTGGGGGTACAATGCAAGTAGAATTCGATGATAAAAAAGAAACAAACGTATGGATAGTGAAAAACGACAGATTGTGCGGTTTGCACCAAAAGGTGAGAATAGCTTTTATGATACGGTGGCGGCCAACGTAAAAACCTATTTTTCTTCAAACGACATTTCGCCGTATGCCAACCGGGAGATGTGGGTGAAAACAGTTTTTATGTTGTTGTTATATTTTGTTCCCTGCCTGTTCATCGTAACTGGCATGGGCGCAGCAAGCATCTGGTTATTCTTGGGCTTATGGTTTTTAATGGGCTTAGGTAAAACCGGTATCGGTACTTCGGTTATGCACGATGCCAATCATGGCACCTATTCGTCACGGAAAGGTGTTAATCAGAGCATTAGTTATGTACTGGAGATGATCGGGGGTTATGCTGTGGCCTGGCGCATTCAGCACAATGTGCTACACCACACTTACACCAACGTGCAGGGCCTTGATGAAGACATCGATACAATGGGGTTGATCCGTCTTTCACCTACTCAGCCGGTTCGCTGGTTTTATCGTTACCAGCATATTTATGCCTGGTTTTTCTATATGATCATGACACTCTATTGGATGACGGCCAAAGATTACCTCTCACTTTTCCGTTATCGAAAACATGGTTTGCTGCCGAAGCAGCAAGCGCCGTTTGTGGTAACCATTTTGCGCATGACATTGTACAAGCTGTTTTATTACGCTTACATTTTGGTGTTGCCTATTCTTTTCTCCGGCGTCGATTGGTATTGGGTTATTACTGGCTTTGTGGTGATGCACCTGACCGCCGGATTATTTTTGTCCTGTATTTTTCAGCCGGCGCATATCATGGAAACATCTGCATTTGCTTTGCCTGTTGAGAAAGAAGGCAAGCAGCGCATGCAAGATTCATGGGCTGTGCACGAAGTAATGAACACCGCCAATTTCGCTCCGCAAAGCAGAATTTTTTCCTGGTTTATTGGTGGTCTCAACTACCAGATCGAGCACCATTTATTTACCGGCGTTTGCCATGTTCACTATAAAAAAATTGCCGCCATTGTAAAATCTACGGTTGAAGAATTTGGCCTGCCCTACCACGTACAGCCCACCTTTCTGAAAGCTTTATGGGTGCATGCGAAGATGTTGAAGAAACTTGGGCGAGCTAAAAGCACTCCGATACTCACTTAACATTTTTGTTGTCGTATTAATACTCCCTGGCGACCAGCTCAGCCATTATAATTTTGGACCGTTGCGTGTTTTAGGCAAGGTTCACCGCTTTCGGCGTTTGAAAGGATTTACGAGTGTTAAAATGAAAATTATCAAGGCAAAAGCAAGAATAAGCAAAATGGTCCAAAGCGAATCCATCTTTCCAAGTTGTATGGTGATATCCGGAAGTGGCTACCATATAAAGGTACGCATCTATACAAAGCTGCCGCAAAATTGATTTGGAAGTCCTGCCGAAATCTTGTTACATAAAAATGAAAATGACGCAAGCCATTTTTTAAAGCTACATTGCTTCTATTCCGTGGCATTACTGCTCTTTTCTTCATGCCGGTTTGTTCTTAATTCATTTCATGTTGGTAACAGTTGTCAGAAAAAACATTTTGTTCAAGCCCGATTCTAGCCGTGTGATTGCCCGTTTTTTGGCAACCAATACCGAACGTAGTGCAGCGTTAATCAAACGGGTGATGGCGCTTTCTAAAAAAGAACAACACGAAACTCTTCGGCAGGTGCTGCGCAATTTTTCAAAACGCCACCGCAGTATCTCTGCCGTGTTTGAACGGCATTTTTCCAGACTTGCAAGTCTCCTTGATGATATGGGCCTTGCAGAACATTCCTTCGGCATGGAAGAAAAACTCCTCATTGGTTCCTATTTTACCATGGAGTATTCTATTGAAGCGGCCGCGTTTTTTAACCCGTCACTTATAGCTGATCCAGACCAATCGGAAGTAGCAGCCGGAGAGAAAAGAGTCATTCTAAGTTTCCGGGCAACGGGAGAAGGGCACATTTCTTCCGTTGTGTTTCGCTCTGGCATCATCGACAGCGAGAACACTATTACACTTGAACCACCTGGTAAAATGCTGGAAGCGCCAAGACAGGTGCGTAATCATGTGTATCACAAAAAAACCTTTCTCAGCAAGCTGGAAGAAATGCAAACAGGTGGCAGCAAAGTTTACCCCGTGATCATGGAGAAGCTGACCGAAACGTTTACGTATGAAGAACTTAAACGGTATGTAGAAGAAACACGGGCCACAGCGTTAATCGACATGCAGAGTAGCGTTTTGCTCGACGAGATGATGTGGTTGGCTTCCTCGCATTACGAAATGGATTATTCGGTTGATACCGACATTTCCGAGCGGGTGATTTTTCCCATCGCCGATACGGAAATCAAAGGAATTGAAGATGCTCGGTTTGTGCGTTTCACCAGTGAAGAGGGTGAAGTGATTTATTATGCAACGTACACGGCATACAACGGCATTGCCATTCTGCCCAAACTCTTAGTGACCAAAGATTTTTATCATTTCAAGGTAATGCCGGTTCATGGCGAAGTGGCGCAAAACAAAGGCATGGCGCTCTTTCCCCGAAAGATCAACGGGCAGTACGCTATGCTGTGCCGCATGGATGGTGTAAACAATTTCATTGCGTTTTCCGACAACATCAATGTGTGGCGCAAAGCATCGCTTTTGCAAACGCCAACATTCCCGTGGGAGTTCGTGCAAATGGGCAACTGCGGTTCACCCATTGAAACGCCGGAAGGCTGGCTGGTGATTACGCATGGCGTTGGACCGGTACGAGAATATGTGTTGGGTGTCAGCTTGCTCGACCGCGAAGATCCAACAACTGTTATCGGCCGTTTACCCTATCCCTTGCTCATTCCCAACGAAACGGAACGGGAGGGGTATGTGCCCAATGTGGTTTATTCTTGCGGCTCTCTTATTCACGACGACCAGTTGATTATTCCGTATGCGATGTCGGATTATGCATCCACCTACGCCACCGTTAATCTTCAGGAGTTGTTAGTGGCGTTGAAGGCATCGAGTTTGAGTAATTAAGTCGCTAAAATCTCTTCATACAGCCGGAGATATTTGGCCGTCATTTTTTCTTTTGAAAACATCGTTGTTGCCCACTGCCTGCAATGACTTCGGCCAATGAGTTTCAGTTGCTGAACAGCGTTCACCGCTTCTTCCACCGTTTGAACCAGATAACCCGTTTCTCCCTGCCGGATCAGCTCAGGCATGGCGCCGCGGTTCACCGCAATCACCGGTGTGCCGCAACACATCGCCTCCACTACACTCAGGCCAAATGGCTCGTCAAACGCGATGAGGTGGAGAAGTGCAGTTGCATTTCCTAACAATTGGTTTCGCTTTGCCGGACCGTAGTTGCCGACATAAACAATTTGGTTGTCATCAATTGCAGGAAGAACATGGTTGTTGAAATACGCTTCGTCCTGTATCAGCCCGGCGATGATTAATTTTTTCCCGCACTGCTTAGCCACTTCAATGGCTTCACGGGTACCTTTTTCAGGATGAATGCGGCCGAAAAAAAGCAGGTAATCATCCGGCTTCTCAACAAAGTCGAACGCAGCGGTGTCAATGCCGTTGTAAACCGTTGCGGTGTATTGCAGGTCGGGATGGCGGTTGCTATTGCTGATGGAAACGTAATGATTGGTGGAATTGTATTTTTTATAAACGGGAACAATCAGTGGAGATGAAAAACCGTGGACCGTTGTAAGCATCGGTGTTTGCACCAGCCTTGAATACGTAAGCGGCAGAAAATCGTAATGGTTATGAATGAGATCAAACTCACCGGCCCGTTCAAACAGGTGGCTGATGTGTAGACACTCTTCCACCTTTACATCCATCGACAGATTTTCCGCATAGGGTTGTTTACATGTGTACGCTAGTTTTCCTTTGGTAATGGAGTCGCCGGTGGCAAATAAGGTAACATCAATGCCTTTTTCCACCAGCCCTTCTGCAATGTTTGAGGCAACCTGTTCCCAAGGGCCGTAAAGGCGTGGTGGCGTACGCCAGGCTATAGGCGAAAGTATGGCCACCTTCATACGGTTTCGGGTTTGTAAAAATCATCAAAAGCCGACAGCACCGTCAGGTGGGAAATGAGGTAAGCCAGTGTGCTTTCCGCCCCCTGGTTGCGGTTCACACCATAACTTTCCAGGCCGTCGCAACAACCTTTCGTTTCAAAATCATAAAGGCTCATGCGCAAATCGTTCTCGCCAAGGAACCACATGAACGAGCTGGATAATTGATGGAGATAAGCCTTGTCTTTCGTCAGGTGATAGGCTTCGTGAAACATGAGAACCATGGCTAACGCATCAATCGGCTGCTGCGCAAACTTCGATTGCGGTCCGTTTTTTACGTACCATTGTTCGTTGCCCACCACGGAAAGAAAGCCTTCGTTCAACGTGATGGAAGAAAGAAACTGCATGCTTTCCAGGGCCACGTTGGTAATGGCTTCTTCTCCCAAAATACCACCGGCATGCAGAAGTGACAGTGGCAGCATAGCATTGTCGTACGCCAGCAGGCTTTCAAACCAGTGCCAGTTCTCCGACTTGTGTTGCCTGTATTCATCCATCAGCTTGTAGGTCATTCGCCGGAGCATTCCGGTCATGCCTTCATCATGCGCATTGTGTTTTAAATAATAGCTGATGCCAATTATGGTATTGGCGATGCTGCGGATGGACTGCAGCTTTTCAAAATTCGGTGCCGCTTCGAAAAAGATTTCTTTGCCCGATTGGTAATATGCGTCGTTCGGTGCGTTAGCCATCAGGTAACCAAGCGACCAGATGGCCCGGCCGAACGAATCTTCCGAGCCTTGTTCATCCAAAAAGTTCCGGCTGAAGCTTAAAAAATTTCGAAAGGTGCCATCCGCGTTTTGCATGTAGTGGATGTAGCTCAGGTAGATGGGCAGTAGGTCCAGCGCCAGCGGAAGCTTTTTTTGTTTAAACGCCATTGCCACCAACAGCAGGGCCCTTGCATTATCGTCTAAACAATAGCCTTCTTTCAGATTGGGAATGCCGAATTTGGCGTGCTGAATGATGCCGGTATCATCGGTCATGCGTTTAACATGGTCCAGCAAAAAGGGCGGCAAAAGCAAGGGGTCCACAACAGCCTCTTTCGTCGGCGGTTCGTGCATAGACAGTTGCAGCATTTCACTGGAGAGGTGGGCATAACGGGCACCAATCTTCGGCCAGGTAATCTCTTGCCCGTAGTTGTATGCGTTTTGGCGCAGCGCTGTTATTCTTTCAGGATGGTCAAACAAGTCAAGCAGCAGCGTAGCGAGTCCTTCGTTATCACTGAAGTTGAACAGACAGCCCCGGCCGTCAGCCAACAATTCGGCCGCATGCCAGTAGGGTGTTGAAATAACTGCAGCACCCGAACCCACCGCGTACGACAAGGTACCGCTAGTGATCTGCGCTTCGTGCAGGTACGGCG
>DATKHJ010000233.1:0-19184 GCA_035510335.1 Flavisolibacter sp.
ATAATGCCCCAGTTGATCGTTTGCTTGTTCATAAAAACTAAAACTACTACAAAAGAAGAATGCAGTTAAGTGAGCAATCATCTTTCTGTTCTTCTTATTTCTAAACCGTTTTTTGCAGGAACTGAATTTTGGCCGTACTTCATTTCCCGGCTAAAGTTTTGGGTGATATGAATACAAACAGTTTACTGCAGGAAGCAATGCAGCTAAAAGCAACAGCGGACATCGGACTTCTTTACAACACCAATCCGTACGATCGTGAGCGGTATGAGGCCATCCGGGAGACCAGTTTGCGGTTGATGGCGTTGGCCGGTTCGCATGACCTGCAAACCATCAACGATTCGTTTCTTCCTGTTACTGATTATCCCACCGCCAAGGTGGATATCAGGGCCTTGATTTTATCTCCGGGCGGCGAAATTTTACTGGCAAAAGAAAGCGCTGATGAACGTTGGTCGCTGCCGGGAGGTTGGGCCGATGTAGGCGGCAGTCCTGCAGAGAACATTGTAAAAGAATTCAGGGAAGAAACAGGGCTGGAGGTCATTCCCGAAAGACTGCTGGCTGTATTTGACAAAGCCAAACACCCGCATCCGCCGCAGGCAGAATACGTTTACAAAATGGTCTTTCTCTGCAAAGCATTTACGCATACCATTAAACCCGGTTTTGATGTGCTGGATGTGCAGTTCTTCTCGCTTGACAACCTTCCCCCATTATCAGAAAACCGGATTTTAAAAAGCCAGATTGAACTGGCTTACCAATTGGCGCAGGATGATAATTCGAAAACCTATTTTGATTAGAGGGTTAGAGGTTGAAGGAGATATCCCTTCTTCATCTTAGGAAATCTGTCGCCGCATCACCAGTCTTGCAAATACGGCAATGAACAAACCAATTGCCGCAATCAGTATAAAAGAAACCCGCAGGTCAAACAGTCCGGCAATAACACCAATCAGCGGCGGACCAATCAGAAATCCCAAAAATCCAATGCTGGAAACAGCCGTCAGTGCCATGCCCGGCGATGTTGTTTTTGACTTACCGGCTTCGCTGTAAACAAGCGGTATTACTGACGACACGCCAAGACCAACAATTAAAAATCCAAGCGCAGCGCTAAACACATACGGAAACACCACCGCAATGGTTAAGCCGGTGGCAATCAGCACGCCGCTGGCCATCAGCGTTGTTGCAAAGTTCCAGCGGTTGGCAATGCGGTCGGCCACAAAACGTCCGGCAGCCATGGTACACATAAAAGCCGTGTAGCCGGCGCCAATCCAACCCTGTTCCGCGTTGACCACCTTTTGAAAATAAATGCCACTCCAGTCAAACATGGCGCCTTCGCACACCATGCAGCAAAAAGCAAGAATGCCCAGTTGTACCAACGATCGGTCGGGCTTTACAAGCAGCCGCGTTTTCACCGGCGCCGATTTTTCTTCGGCTACCAGGTAATGAAAGCAGGCTACCACGCCAGCCACAATAAAAGCGGAAATCAGAAAGAAGTGAACAGCCGGAACCACCCGATGCGCAATCATGTAGGTGCCAATGCCGCCGCGGTAAAGCCGGCAAGGCTCCACAAACCATGAAACGAAGCCATGATGCTGCGGCCATATTTTGCTTCTACGTAAACGGCCTGTGTGTTAATGGCAATGTTGGCCATGTTACCTGTAACGCCAAACAACACAAGACTGGCAATCAGCAACGCAACGTTGTTGGAGAGTCCGATAAACGGCAGCGCAACGGCATAGAGCAGCAGTGCGTTCACGGCCACTTTCTTGCTGCCAAATTTTTGAACAAGCAAACCGGAGAACACCAAGGAAAGCATGGAGCCAACCGGCAGGGCAAAAAGCACTACACCCAGTAGTGCATCGGAGATATGCAGCTTTTGCTGAATGCTGGGAATACGCGATGCCCAGGAGGCAAAGCAAATGCCCTGTAAGAAAAAAAGCGTTCCAACCGCTATCCTGTATACTTTTTTTGTCCGCTCTGCAGAAATGCTTATCTCAGCCATGATTCTTTGTTCCTTGTTTTATCTCATCACAGCCCGCAATCAAAAGAAAAGGTGGAAATGTGTATTTGGTACGCAAAGATAAGGGTTCTTCGCCGGAACGATGATTGGTTCATTTGTTTTGCCGGTGCCGAAAGCTGAGAAAGATCAGTTCTTTTTGAATGGCCTTGCCTCAATTTTGCCGCGAATTAAAAAGGAAATCCTTGCATGAAAGGGGAGGAGAAACAGTGAAGTTGATGTTGGCCCAACCGTCCTTAATGAATTGATAAAAAGGACATTTCGTTTTTGCTGACAGGTTGTAACCCCCGAAATTTGCGCCTCGAAAAATAAAGCACAGAGATAGATTATGAAAAATGTTACGTTATCCCTAGGAGCAGAGTTTCCGGACTTTAAGAAAAAAGCAGTAGTATCCATTGAAAAAGGAAAAGAGTTCTACGATCTTTCCTTCGAAGAAATCAAAAACGCCGGCAAGTGGATGGTGATGTTCTGGTGGCCGAAAGACTTTACGTTTGTTTGCCCTACAGAGATTGCCGAATTCAACAAACACTACCAGGATTTTGAAGACCGCGATGCAGTATTGGTTGGCGCTTCTACCGACAGCGAGTTTGTACACGCTGCCTGGAGAAGAGACCACGAAGACCTGCGTGGTTTACAATTCCCGATGCTGGCCGATACTTCAAAATCACTGGCAACTGAGTTAGGCATCCTGGAAGCAGAAGAAAAAATTGCTTACCGTGCTACGTTTATTGTTGATCCGCAGGGCATCATTCGCTGGGTGTCGTTGTACGATTTGAATGTAGGCCGTAACGTAAAAGAAGTTTTGCGTGTGCTGGATGCTTTGCAGACAGATGAACTTTGTCCTTGCAACTGGCAGAAAGGCGAAGCCACGTTAAACACGGCAGCCGCTAATTAATTTATTTATTCAACGGTCTTAGCAAATGTATTGCCGGGAAGAAGGAAAGACGGAAGCAGAATGTCAAAAGCATTCAATGTTGATTGTCTTGCCACCTTACCGGCAATCGTTCGTTAACAATTGAAACGACCTCGTAAAATCATTTGACTATGTTATTTGGTGCAGCAGCCACCGCCACTGATGGTGCGGTAGCGCTTTTGAACGATTTAGGGTTGAACGAAGTACACCAATCAACCGCTTTAAAAACACTGGCAGCGGCCAACAGCCGTTACCTGAAGGACATGAAGCTTAACGTATCCACGGCGCTGAATGCAGAGTCGCTTGGTAAGAAAGATGCGTACCTGTTAGCGCTTGCCGTGGCGGTGAACGAGAAGAACAACCTGTTGCAGGAAACTTTTGAAGCATCGGCCCGCGAGCATGGCGCAAACGATGCGGAAGTAGCCGAAGTTATTGCCTGCACAAGCCTGATGAATGCCAACAATGTGTACTATCGTTTTCGTCATTTTATGCACGAAGAGTTTTACGATAAAGCGCAGGCCGGCATTCGCATGAGCATTATGGCAAACCCGGTTTTGGGCAAAGAGCTGTTTGAACTGATCAGCCTTGCCATCAGTGCTATTAATGGTTGCGAGTTGTGCGTAACCTCGCATGAAAAAAACCTGGTGAACCACGGAACCGACAAGCAACGCATTCATGATGCTGTTCGTTTGGCGGCGGTGATGAAAAGTTTAGCAACACTGATCTAAGAGTGTTTCGCACAGAGGAAAGGAGCGAAGGAGGAAAAGAATAAGAATCCCTTATCTACTTTCCTCCTTCGCTCTGTGCGATAATTTCTCTCTGGTGAATACTTCCTGTTATTACTTTTTAGACAGCTTTTAAATAAGCAAATAGCATTTGAAAACGCCCTGGCAGCTGCCGGGGCGTTTCTTTTTATCGCATAAAACCAACATCTGTTAAAGATTCTTCAATGATTTTTCCTTTAACAAATTCTAACTAAACATGGAAATGCATTTGCCTTCTCAAAAAGCAGAACGACCAAAAACAACGTTCCTTATTATATGAAAAAATATTTTTTACTCTTTGCTTCTGTTGGCCTCTCAACACTCTTGTTTGCGCAAACAGCACCTTCGTTCGGTATCAAAGGCGGTCTTTCCCAATCAACATTAAAAGGCGATGCCATGAACAGCATCCAGGGGCTGGTTGACTTTGCCGATGGTGCTATTAAGACAAGCAGCCGCACCGGTTTCTTTGCCGGTGGTTATGCCAACATTCCTGTATCGGAGCAGTTCTCTTTCGAACCCGGTGTTTACTACTCGCAAAAAGGGTATGAACTGGGAGGCTCGTTCAGTGTAAAAGGCGCCGATTTCTTAAGCGCAAATGCAAGGGCAAGATTAAATACAACCTACATTGATATTCCCGTACTAGCGAAAGTGAATGTAAGTGGCTTGCAGATTTTTGCCGGTCCGCAGGTATCATATTTAGCCGATGCAAAACTGCGCACAACAGCCGGT
This sequence comes from Flavisolibacter sp., assembly GCA_035510335.1. Classification (GTDB taxonomy): domain Bacteria; phylum Bacteroidota; class Bacteroidia; order Chitinophagales; family Chitinophagaceae; genus Flavisolibacter. The sequence goes on from DATKHJ010000233.1 coordinate 4,415, forward strand.
GCACTTGGTTTCAATCTTCTTGACAACACCGTGGATGCAAAAAACCAGTTCAATGAGTGGGATGTTGCCTTAACCGGTGGTGTTGGCTACCAGTTCAGCAACGGCTTTAACATCAGCGCTTCTTACGATCATGGTTTAAGCAAAGTTGACAAAGGACAAAACTTCGATTCATACAACCGGGCCTTTAAAGTAGGCGTAGGTATTTCTTTCTAATCATCTACTATATGAAAATGACCAGCCACCTCTTTGTGAGGTGGTTTTTTATTTTCAGCAGCACTGTATTTCTTTCACGGCTCACTTGTCTTTTTCGGGTTTACTTTTGCCGTCATGACTGAACAGCGCCGGTTACGAACGGTTGACACCATTCGCTACGTTACGCCGTTGCGGGAAGGCGGTTCGCTGCCCGCAATTGTGGAAGCGGATGATGAGTTTTTGTACGTGTTGAAATTTCGCGGGGCAGGGCAGGGTATTAAGGCCCTGGTGGCCGAACTGATTGGCGGCGAAATTGCCAGGACACTGGGATTGAAAGTGCCGGAAATTGTGCTGGCGAATGTTGATCCCGCCTTTGGCAGAACAGAGCCCGATGAAGAAATACAGGACCTGCTGAAAGCCAGTGAAGGATTGAACCTGGCGTTGCATTATTTATCTGGTTCCATTACGTTCGATCCGAATGTTTCGAAGATTGATGGAGCGCTGGCTTCGCAGATTGTTTGGCTCGATTCGCTTATTACCAATGTTGACCGCACGGCACGCAACACCAACATGCTGATGTGGTACAAAGAACTTTGGCTTATCGATCACGGCGCATCGCTTTATTTTCATCACAACTGGGATGCCTGGGAGGAGCAAAGCAAACGTCCGTTCTCACTCATTAAAGACCATGTGTTGCTACCCTGGGCAACTGAGCTGGCAAGCGTGGATGAAGCTTTCCGCGCCATTCTTTCACCGGGTAAAATTGAGGACATCTTATCACTCATTCCGGATGAATGGATTGCCGGTATTGGTACAAACAACGCAGCGGAAAACCGTAACGTGTACCGGCAGTTTTTAGCAAACCGTCTTTCCTTCAATTTTATAAAAGAAGCACAGCATGCAAGAGAAGCACTTATTTGAGTACGCGGTGATCCGTGTTGTGCCGAGGGTAGAGCGGGAAGAGTTTTTAAATGTGGGCATTATACTTTATTGCCGGAGCAAACGTTTTTTAGAATGCATTTACCAGGTAAACCAGCCAAAGCTCCAGGTGCTTTGTCCTACGTTGGAATGCAATGATGTGGAAGGGAACCTGCAATCGTTTGAAAGCATTTGCAAAGGCAGTAAAAGCGATAGTCCCATTAGCAGGTTGGATGTTGCCTCGCGGTTCCGCTGGCTTACGGCAACACGCAGCACCATTGTGCAAACGTCCAAGGTGCATCCGGGTTTTTGCATTGAGCCAAAAGAAACCTTGCAGAAACTGTTTGAGCAACTGGTTTTGTAAGGGCATGCGTCTGTGTCATCAGTCTTGTAACTCGTAGCTTACCGCTTGTGGCTTTTCTTGTTATCGTAATTTTCCCATGCGACTTTTTCGTTGATTTACGCAACTGCGTGTAAATTCCATATGTTGAAAATTGCGCAAACTTGCCATTGTTAGCATACCCAAAAGTGGGTACTTTTGTTTTAGAAGTTGATTGATAGCAGTTATCAATCGTATCCAATTCCTTGAAAAGTCAGACCAAAATCCAAGTCCATTACCGTCCAGTAAGTTTTTGAAAATCCCGATCCTTGAAAACCAATAAAATCTAATATCAGTCAACTTCTTTCTTTTAAATTTTTTTGGTACTTACGATAGATAAGGTCTCGTTGATAAATCCTACGATCCAAACTGAACTAACCATCCTATCGGAAAATCGTCAGACGTCCAATCTGAATCTGAACAACCGCCCGAAGACGTCATTGATCCCCTTTTGAGGGGATTTTTATTTTACCTTTCCCCCGGTTTCGCTTGGCGAATCCTCATCATTCATCACTCATTACCCATTGTATGTCGCACGTTGATGTGGTCAGCGATATTTTGTCGGCGGCGTTGAAAGCCTATCCCGATTCGGAGTTTGTGCAAAGCCTTTCGCACCAATACCTCATTCGCGGCAGCTTAAGCAAACGCCAGTTGGAAGGGTTGTATAAAAAAGCCGAACGCATCAAAGGTCTTCCGCCAAACAAACTGGCAACGCTGGAAGCCATCATTTTAAAGCGTCCAAAAAAATACAAATCGGCCCTGCCGCCATCGCAGCCTTTGTACGAAAAAGACGAGCAAAGCGGCAACCTCATTGAGGCCATTCTTTCCAGGTATCCGCAACACAAGCGGGTGCTCTTCTTTCAATCCAAACATAAAAACAACCAGGAGCTATCGCCAACCGAAAAAAGCGAACTGGAGAAATTTCACAAGCTGCTGATCAAATAAGCCTTCCTTGCTGAGCATCCTCTTCTTCATATTACTGATCGCCGGCGGAATGACGTTCGCTGTTGCGGGCAAAAAGCTAACCGTTGCTGCCGCCATCACCGGCGCCGTTTTGTGCACCAGCATTTTTATCGGTGTAGGATGGACGGGTGTTGCGCTGATGACCGCGTTTTTTGTGATGGGTACTTTGGCCACTTCGTGGAAGAAAGGCGCCAAGGAAAAGATAGGGCTTGCGCAGGAAAATAAAGGCCGGCGTACCACCGGGCAGGTATTGGCAAACGGCGGCGCAGGCGGACTGCTTGGATTGCTTGCAATATTATTTCCGCAGCAAGAAGGATTGTTTTTGTTTTTGATAGCGGCTGTTTTTTCTTCGGCTACCGCCGATACAATTGCATCAGAATTGGGCAGTGTTTACGGGAAACGGTTTTACGATATACTCAGTTTTCGGGAAGTGCAACGCGGACCCGACGGCGTTATCAGCGTGGAAGGTCTCATTTTCGGAATAGCCGGTAGCGCTATTATTGCTGCTATTTATGCGTTGGGCGAGGGATTGCACGCAACGTTTGGCTGGATTGTCCTGGCAGGCACCATTGGCAACCTGGCCGATTCATACCTGGGTGCAACGCTGGAAAGAGGCCGGCGCATTGGCAACGACCTTGTCAATTTTTTAAACACGGCAATTGCCGCGATAGTTGCTCTGGTACTTTCGCTTTTTTAAGCCGGGCTATTGATCAGGATATAAATCATAACAGCGCAAAGGGCCAGGCAGGCAAGGGAAAGAGAAATGTTACGGATAAATGCAGTGCGGTTGGCGGACAGGGATTTCTTCGTGATCGTTTTCATTGATTTTTGGTTTTAAAAGGAATTGTCGGGCCAAGATAGTTCCGGGTTTTAAAAATCCAAAGCACCGGCAAAATAAATTCTGAAAACAGCGTATTTCTTCGCTTTGGAGGCCGCTACACCTGTAGAATTGGCAACTTCTTTTGCCACCTGATTCAATTACCTTCGCAGCCCTTTTTTAATCATCATGCGGAGCGAAGCTTACCAAACTTTAAAACTGGCCCTGCCCATCATCATTGGCGAACTGGCACAAATGGCCTTGCACATTATTGACACGGCCATGGTGGGTGCGGTAAGTTACAAGCAACTAGCTGCTGCGGCGCTTGTCATCAATGCCATGAACATTCCGTTTGTGCTGGGCATTGGCATGACCATTTCCGTTTCGCAAATGGTGTCGCTGTCGAAAGGAAAAGGCGATGCAAAAGCGGTGTCGCATTACCTGTTCAATGGCTTTTTGCTTTGTGCGCTAACTGCTTTGATTATTTCCCTTTCGCTGGTGTTTGGCCGGAATTTTCTTTCGCATCTTGGGCAAGACCCAGAAGTCGTGACCTATGCAATGCCGTTTATGAAACTGATGGGACTTTCCATCATTCCCATGCTTCTCTTCATGACGCTGAAACAGTTTGCCGATGGACTTGAATTTACCCGGACCGCCATGGCGCTTTCGCTGGCTTCCATGCCCATTAATATTTTTCTGAACTGGCTGTTGATCTATGGCAATTGGGGCTTTCCACGACTGGAACTCGTTGGTGCTGGTTGGGCAACACTCATCACCCGTTCGCTCATCTTCGTGGCCCTGCTGCTGGTGGTGCTAAAGTTTAAAACCTTCAAGCCTTACATTACCAAAAATGAATGGACGCTTCGCTGGAAAACATGGAAAGACCTGCTGGGCATTGGTGTGCCAAGCAGTTTGCAGATTGGTATGGAAGCCGGTGCCTTTGCCGTTTCGGGAATTATCATTGGCACCATTAGCGCCGTGGCGCAGGCAGCCCACCAGATTGCATTGAGCTGTGCGGCATTTACGTTCATGGTATCGATGGGATTGGCGCAGGCGGGCTCTATCCGCGTGAGCAATGCGTTTGGGACAAAGAACTGGCCGAAGATTTCTGCCATTGGCAAAAGCACATTGGCAACGGCATTTCTTTATGGACTGTTTTGCGCTGTTCTGTTCGCGGTGTTTCGCTACCTGTTGCCGCAGGCCTTTACAGAAAACGGCGAGGTGCAGGCAATGGCTGCGTTGCTGCTTCTTTTTGCGGCCATCTTTCAAATTTCCGATAGCACGCAAGCAATTGGAGCTGGGCTGCTTCGCGGCATTAAAGACGTAAAAACACCAACAGTGTTAATTGCGATTGCCTATTGGGTGATCGGGATTCCCGTTGGATTTTTTCTTGCCTTTAAATTAGACATGGGAGCACCGGGTATGTGGACGGGTTTGATTGCGGGGCTAACGTTTGCTTCGCTCTTTTTGTTTGCCCGCTTCAACCGCATGACAAAGAAGAATGGGTAAGTTGTTGTGTCGTTTGTTATCCTTTGTGTGCTTTGTGTTCCAAAACCAGTAACACGAAGGCGCAAACAACTTCAACAGGCACAGTGCTTTATTTTTTCATCTTATCAATCTCCATGTTCTTCCGCACGGTATCCCAATACTTCTTTCCATAGCTCACAAAAATTTCTTCGCCGGGCTGAATGTCTTTGGTAGCTTCCACAAACACACGCAAGCCATCAGGAGTAAATTTTGCATTGTTCCAGCGTTCTTTGCTTCTTACCAAACCCTGCGCATCGTTTACGTAGCGGGCTAAAGATTTGGGATGATCCCGTGCATCAATCACATAGTTTGGTTTTAGAAAATAGATATAGGCGTTGGTGGCATCGTTACGAACGGCATCCCAGGTGGTAACCGAGCCTTTGTACTCCACAATGCGGGTGCCCTTTGGAATGAACACATTGGTGAACAACCCTTTTCCGGCACCGGGAATGCCTGAGTCTTTTATTTCCAGTTCTTTTTCCAATAAGGCCATGGTGAACGATTCTTAAGAGCGGTTTCGCCGCCACATTTCTTTTGTCATTTCAAATTTGGTTTCTCCTTTTCCATAAGTGCCTGCTTCCTGCCAACCGGCTTTGCGGTAGAAACGTTCGGCTCTTGAATGGGGCGCCGTGCTTAACCAAACCGTTTTGTCGGTTTGGGAGAAATACCAGTCCAACATCAGGCCATGCAGCTTGCGGCCAATGCCTTTGCCTTCGTAAGCCGGAAGAAGAAAAAGTGCCCAGATGTTCGCTGATTGAACATCGGCAATGGCAAAGCCCACAATTTTACTATCGGCTTCGCAAATCCAGCCCTTGCCGCGTTTTTGCAGGTAGGGAATGTAATCGGCATCTTTCACTAGCGACGGATCGGAAAGCGCATTTTCTTTTACCGCATTCCGAACGGTCTGAAGTTGCGGAATATCGTCAATGGTTGCTTCGCGGTATTGCATGCTTGAAGTTACCGCCATCCGTTTTACTTTCACGCATGAACCAGCAGATTGTACAACTGGCTTTGGTGGTAAAAGACTACGATGAAGCCCTTGCTTTTTATACGCAGAAACTAGGATTTGAACTGGTGGAAGACACGGTGATGAGCGAAAGCAAACGCTGGGTGGTGGTAAAGCCGAAAGGAGAAGGAAATTGTAAATTGCTGCTGGCGAAAGCGGCCACCGACGAGCAGCAAAAAGCGGTGGGCAACCAAACCGGCGGAAGGGTTTTCCTGTTTCTTTATACGGATGATATTAAACGGGATTACACGGCGCTGGTAGCGAACGGCGTCACCATTGTTCGCGAACTGGAAGAGCAGGCATATGGCACCGTGGCGGTGTTTGCCGATGTGTACGGGAACTTGTGGGATTTGATTGAACCGGCCCCCTTGATCCCCCCAGGGGGAAGTAGCTAAACGCAGACCCTTGCTTTTGCACGATACGAAAAGGCTCAATCAGCCACATGATTGGGCCTTTTGTTTTTTGTCGCGGAGAAGAAGATGAAAGGAGTTTGCGCAGAGAGAGATGATGAAATTTATGCGGCTTTGTTTCTTTTCTCCTTTGCGTGAAACCTAAAATGAACGAAAAGAAGGATCGAATAAGGAAATCAACTTGCTTAAGCGGGCCTTTGTGCGGCAGTGAAGTCCCTCCTTCGGAGGGATTTAGGGAGGCCCCTTTTTTCGCCTCCATGCAACCTTCTCACAATAAATGCATCTTTAACCGTTAATAGAAAGAACCAAATCCCCTTCCATGAGCACACACGTACTGACCATTAAATCTTTTCTCGACCAGATCAAAAGCCTCGGCTTCTTGGGACGCATTTTTGGATGGGGAGCGGTAAAAAAGGATTTGGTGGATGCGGCCGCCAGCTTGGCTTCGCTGCAAACGGAGTTGGGCAATACGCAGCACGAACTGGCGCAAACGCAAATGCACCTTTCGGTGATGCAGGAAACGCGGCGCAACCTCGAAAGCCAGTTGCAAGCGCTGAACAACGAACTGGGCGTTCACAAAGAGCGGGCACAAAACTGCGAACGGGAACTGCAGGCAGTGCGTGAGCAAAACATTCAGCTGAAAAAAGAAGACGAGTTCAGAACGCAGAAATATTCGGAAGAGATTGTTTCGTTGCAAAGCATTAAGCTGCAGTTGCAGGAAGAGCGTGCCAAAGAAGTGCAGCAAAAACACGAAGATGAAATGGAGCGGCTGCTGGCATTGAAAGAGACCTGGCTGTTGCACCAAAGTGATGTGCAGGGCCGCATGAAGCAGATTTGCCAGAAGCACACGCTGGCTTATGTTGACAAGGCACCTTTCAAAGGCGATCCGGACAATACGCTGATGATTTGCGATGAGTACGTGGTGTTTGATGCAAAAAGCCCGGCAGGAGAAGACCTGAAAAATTTCCCCCTTTACTTAAAAGCGCAAGCCGAAGCCGCAAAAAAATATGCGAAGATTGAAGGCGTGAAGAAAGACATCTTTCTTGTTGTGCCCACCAACACGCTGCACTGCCTTAAAGAGTTTACGTACAACATGGCCGATTACGATGTGTACATTGTTTCGGCCGACGTACTGGAGCCGCTTATTCTTTCGCTTTGCAAAATTGAAGATTACGAATTTGCCGAACAATTGAGTCCGGAAGATCGCGAAAACATTTGCCGCATCATTGGCAAGTTTGCGCACCTGAGCAAACGCCGCATACAGATTGATGCCTTCTTTGCCCGCCAGTTTATTGAGCTGGCGTATAAATGCGAGAACAGCCTGCCAACCGACATCCACGAAAAAGTGCTGGAGTTTGAACGGTCGGAGAAACTGAATCCGCCGCAGGAAAAAAGAGCCAAGGCTATTAGCACAAAAGACCTGGAAGCGGAGAATTTTAAAATTGAAACGGAAGTAGCGGCAAAGGGTGTAGCGCTGCCGAATATTGATATTGCGGATGTATTGAACGAGGTGACACTATATAAATAAATTTTACATTCAGCCAATGAAACCGGCTGGATTGCTTATTAGCTTGTTCTTCTTTATTTCCTGTTCGCGAAATATTTTGTTACAAATACCGGAACGGCGACCTGGTGCCCTGACGGGTTCCGGTTTTTATAAAACCGTTGCGGCAGATAACTGGAAGAGCCGCGATTCGCTGGCAGCAGCTGAAATTCTCTCAGGTAATTTGCCTTCTTTTCTAAAAAAGTTTGTTCCCGTTGCAACGCAGTTTTATGATTCACTACAGAAGAAAAACATCCATCTTACATTTTATGTCTCACCCGATTACCTAAGCATTGGAACAGACGATGACTGGGCAAGAGTACCGCTAACACCGATGGCAGCGCAAAAGATTGCCGACAGTCTGCATTGCTTTTTACCTACCCGCAAAATGGTGAACGATATCTACCAGGCAGCTGTAGTGAAGCTGGAGCCTGTACCCATGTATGCGTTTCGGGATAGTTCTCCCACCATGTATCAGCATCACCTAATAATTGAAGAGCAGCGGGAGGGAAGGAGCGGATTAATAGCCGGCATCAAGAAAGATGTAGTAATCAGCGGAAAGCTTTCGCGGGACACAAAGCCAAACCGTGTGGCCATTTACGGCTGGCAAAAACAGGATGGAAAGCCCATACAGCAGCTATACACCGGTCATGCAAACTGGTATGTTGATTACAGCCATGGAATCCGGTTGGTTTACCGGAAAATTAAAGTGGAAGGAAAATGGATGGATTACGAGGATGTATTGAAGCAACTGGTTTATAGGCGCTTGCTATGCGATGAGGAATGGTGTGATTTCTTTCGGTATTGAACAATCCCAAGGAATTGATTTGATCAGTAAGTGGACGACTCTACTTTTGCGTTAAAATCTTTTTCACTATAACAATTGGTAATGAAAAAAATAACATCCATCACACCCAAACAACTCACCACCGGCATCACTGGTCATTACGTTCACGGTGAAAAAAGTACACTTGGTTTAGTGATACTTAAAAAAGGAAGCACGGTTCCTCCGCACCAGCATCCGCAGGAACAAATAACCTACATACTGGAAGGAAGCCTGCAGATGGTAATTGACGGGAAAGAGTATTTGCTGGAGGCCGGTGCGTACCACGTCATTCCCTCCAACATTGTACATAGCGCCGTAGCGGTAACCGATTGTAAACTGATTGATGTTTTCAGTCCTGTGCGGGAAGATTACAAGCAGTAGCTGAAATAAAAAAACAATCCCGGAGATTTCCGGGATTGTTTTTTAGAGAAAAAGTAAGCGGCCAGAAAAGCTTGGCCAGGGAGGTATTTATTTCGTCAGTGTAAAATCGGCTTCCTGCGTGGTGGCCGAACTGGTCCCGATAAATACTTTAAAAGCACCGGGCTCGGAAACATATTTCAAGTCACTGTTCCAGAACTTCAGCTTTTCTTCATTAATGGTAAACGTTACCTGTTTGCTTTCACCTTTGCGCAGCATGATCTTCTGAAAATCTTTCAATTCTTTCACCGGGCGGGTTACCGAGCCCACCATGTCGCGGATGTACAATTGCACCACTTCTTCACCGTCAAAGTTGCCGTTGTTGGTAACGGTAACTGTTGCCGTAATGCGTTCGTTTGCACGCATGGTTTTCTTGCTCAACTGCACGGGGCTATAGGTAAAGTTGGTGTAGCTTAAGCCAAAACCAAACGGGTAGGCCGGCGTGTTGTGCACATCCAGGTAATTGGAACGGAACTTTTGCGTGGGCTGGCTATTGTCCTGCGGACGGCCGGTGGCCTTATGGTTGTAATAAACCGGTATCTGTCCCACATTGCGTGGCCAGCTCATGGTGAGTTTACCGGATGGATTGTAGGCGCCAAACAACACATCGGCAATGGCATTGCCGGCTTCGTGTCCCTGGAACCAAACATGCAGCAGCGATGTTGCCAACTGCGATTCTTTTTCAATCGTCAGCGGTCTTCCACTCATTAACACTACTACCAGGGGCTTGCCTGTTTTGGCGAGTTCTTCCAGCAGGCGGCGCTGGCTTGCAGGCAATGAAATATCCGAACGGCTGGCAGCTTCACCACTCATCTCCGAGGCTTCTCCCACAACGGCAACAATCACATCGGCTTTGTTGGCAGTGGCAATTGCTTCTGTCAGCAGTTCGTCCGGTGTGCCCGGACCAAAACCTACTTTCTCACCAAACACATTGGCTTGCTTGGCAAGCGATGAATCGTCGGTGATGTTGGCACCTTTTGCATACAAAATGTTTACGCCGTTGCCACCCACTGCACGCATGCCATCCAGCACCGGAATGGACGTTGTGTTATCGCCGCTCACGGCCCATGTGCCCAGCATGTTGCTGCGGTTGTTGGCCAGTGGTCCAACCAGCGCAATGGTGCCCGATTTTTTCAGCGGCAAGGTTTGATTGTTGTTTTTCAAAAGAACCGTAGAACGAACGGCAAACTCTCTTGCCGCTTGCCGCTTATCGGCACTAAGCACTTCTTTGGCAGCACGTTCGGGCTTGCAATAGCGATACGGATCATCAAACAATCCAAGCTTATATTTTGCTTCCAAAATGCGGCGACAAGCGGCTTCAATTTCTGCCTGCGTAATCTTTTTTTCTTGCAACGATTTTTTTAGCGTGGTCAGAAAACCTTCGCCAACCATGTCCATATCCAATCCGGCTTTTAACGCTAATGCCGATACAGTTTGCAGATCGCCCATGCCGTGATCGATCATCTCATTGACAGACGTATAATCGGATACTACGAGGCCTTTAAAGCCCCACTGCTTGCGCAACAGGTCAGTTAACAACCATCGGTTACCCGTAGCCGGAATGCCGTCAATTTCATTGAACGATGACATTACACTGCCTACGCCAGCATCAACAGCGGCCTTGTACGGCGGCAGGTAATACTGGTACATGGCAATGCGGCTCATGTCGGTGGTATTATAGTCCCGGCCACCTTCCGATGCACCGTACAAGGCAAAGTGTTTTACACAAGCCATCACGGTGTTGTCGGCAGCGAGGTTGGTGCCCTGGTAACCTCTTACCATGGCTGCAGAAATCAGTGAACCGAGGTAAGGATCTTCACCCGAACCTTCGGCCACGCGGCCCCAGCGTGGGTCGCGGGCAATGTCAACCATGGGAGAGAAGACCCAGCTTAAACCATCGGCGGTTGCTTCTGTTGCCGCTACTCTTGCACTGCGCTCAATCAAGGGCATGTCCCAGCTGCACGAAAGTCCCAACGGGATGGGAAACGTAGTTTTGTAACCGTGAATCACATCTGATCCAAATAGCAGCGGAATTTTCAGGCGGCTGCCGTTCACAGCAAGCTCCTGGGCCTGCCGTATTTTATCAACGCCAATCACGCCAAACAGTCCGCCAATTTTTCCGGCTTTAATTTTCGACTCTACATCGGGATTCACTACTGCGCCGGTTGCAATGCCGCCCCCCGGCGTTAACAAGTTCAACTGCCCGATTTTTTCATCCAATGTCATTTTGCTCATTAAGCTGTTGACAAAGGCTTTCATTTTTGCATCCTGCACCTGTGCCTGCGCTGCTGCAAAGGCAAAAGTGAGTAAGAGAAAAAGGGAAATTTTACGCATCATATTCTTTTTTGTGTCTCTGAAAAAAGTTATCGCTGAAATTCTATTTCGCTTTTTTGAATGGTGTATTCAATCCGGCTGTTGTTTTTCTTATCAATGATCTGCATTTTAATCACCGGGTCTTTTTCCCAGGTGATGGTGAGCAGGCCAAAATTGTTTTCCATTACAGGGCCTTCAATGCGGTTGCTGTTGGCCGTTGCAAAATCCCAGGTAGAGGTAATGCCGCTGGACGTAACATCATAAATTGGGTAGAGGGCTTCTTCTTCCAGCTTTGAAATCTCGGCATAGTGCACGTCGCCGGTGAGAAAGATCACGCCATTTGCTTTGGTCTTTTTAATCAGTTCCAGCATTCGCTTTTGTTCGTGCGGAAAGTTTGCCCAGGCTTCATAGCCATTAAATTCAATACCGAATTGCGAACCACTGCAGATCAATCGTAAGTCTGCCGGCTTTTGCAATTCGCCTTCCAGCCACGCCCACTGTTCTGCACCCAGCAAGGTGCTGTCGGCTGTGGTGTGCGGCTGGTAGTCAAGTTTGTAGAAGTATTTTTTTCGCGGCAGCCTTGCCGATGTATCATACTGTAAAACGCCGTTGCGAAAACTGCGGTTATCGAGCAGGATTACCTGCACGGTTTTGCCCCCGGTCTTGATGTATTCGGTGTGGTAGATGCCTTTGTGTTTTCGTCTTTCGCTATTGGCCGGCTCGTTGAAAAATTGTAGAAAGAGCTCTTTTGACTCGGCTGCAAACGGGTATTCTTTCCCTGCGTCGTTGCGGCCGTAGTCGTGATCATCCCACGTGGCCAGAATCTTTGTAGAAGACGCCAGCTTTTTGTATTCTGCTTTCGCACCAAGCTTTGCATATTTTGCTTGCAGCACTTTCATGTCGTCTGTATCGCCGTAGATATTGTCGCCAAGAAAAATAAAGGCATCGGGCTTTTGGTCGGCAGCCAGCGAAAGCACCGGTTGCGGATCGTTTTGATGACCGCAACTGCCAAAGGCAATTTTGGTTACTGCCGGTTGTTGTGCCGTTACGCTGCTTATGGCCAACAGGAAAAAAGCAAAGCTGTTTGTTATGCGTTTTTGCACGGCTTAGTCTTTTAAGTGTGGTAGAATTTTTTCCTGCCAGATGGCATAACCTTTCTCGTTCATGTGCAGCTTATCTCCGACAAACAATTCTTCACGTGGCTTGCCTTCATCGTTTAGCATCGGCGTCCATACATCCACATAGGATGCTTTTTTCTGCTTTTTCAAAAAGTCTTTTATCAGCTTGTTGCCTGTTTCCATTTTTTCTTTTAGGTGCCAGCGGGAAGGGCTCGGCTTCATGCTAACAAAGGTGATTTTTGTTTTGGGCAGCCGTTCCCGGATCAGGGAAAACAATTGCTGAAAGCGTTGAAAAACCGTTTGCCCGGTAATGGAATCGCCAGCGCCGAAATCATTCTCGCCGCAGTACACAACCACCTGTTTCGGTTGGTAAGGAAAAATAATTTCATCGGCATACTGAATGGCATGCGGCAGCGATGAACCGCCGAAGCCCCGGTTGATGATGGTGTGTTTTGGAAACGCCTGCTGCACATCTTTCCACAAGCGGAAAGAAGAACTGCCGGTAAAAAGAATGGCATTCTTTGGAGGCGCCTGTGCACTGTCGGTGCGTTTGAAATCTGTAATCTCGTTCCAGAAAGGTTTCTGCTGCTGCGCAAATGTTGTGGTGCACAGCAGTAAAAAGGTGGCGATTAATTTGAGTAATTTCTTCATTCTGCTTTTATCAGTTTTGTACGCGGCGAAACACCGTTTTCGTTCACCGCTTCAATTTGAAAATAATAGGGCACCTGGCTGTCCATGCTTTTCAGCCAGTATTCGTTGTTCGAATGTACCATGATGCAGGTATATAATTTATCGGGGTGGGTGCCGTAATAAATGTTGTAGGCATAAGCCTTGTCTTCGGGCCGCCATTTTAGGAAGGCGCTGCGTTTGTCTTTTTCCGTGCGCAGCACAACAAAGCCTTTTACTTCATCCGGCTTAGCTCCATTACCGTTGCCAAACACCCGCAGCCCGCTGATGGCAAATTTGCCCGTAGGCATGTGAATATTTTCCAGCCTGATGTAGCGTGCCTGCACCGGTTTTCCCAACTCCACGTAATCATGCGGAACGTCTTTCCGGTTCTTGCTTTTATCTGCAATCACCGTCCATTTTTTGCCATCAAGCGAAGCGTAAAGTTTGTACTGGTGGTATTGATCGTTGTACTTGCCAAGACGGTTTGCTTCTACATCCTGGTCGGCATAATTGATTTGAACCGCATTGACGGTGGACACATTTCCCAAATCAGTTTGAATGTATTCGCCGGCGTTGGCAGTTGCCGCACTCCAATAGGTTTTTGTGAGTTCATCTACTGCGTTATTAGCAACATAGCCACCCAAGGTAGAAGAAACCTGTACGGGTTTGTTGTAGTTTAACAACATCCATCCGGTGAAATATTTGGAGGAGGCGTATTCGCTTGTTTTCGTTTTGTTCACCGCACCCGGGATGTAATGCGGATAATCACCAAACGCCGTGTTGCACCACATGGTTCCGTCTTTGTCAAATCCTGTTGGCCACATGGCGATGCGCCGTTCAAACGTATTCTTTACTGAAACAACGGTTGTCGCTACATGCCACCAGTTTTTGTCATTATCCTGGAAGGTTGCGCCATGTCCTGCACCGCGAACATAGCCACCTAATTTCATGCTCAACGGATCGGAGGCAGGACGAAAAGGTCCAAGCGGACCATCGCCTACTAATAACCCGTCGGCGTAGCCGCTAAACTCCGTGCCTGGTGCGCCGTATTGCAGGTAATATTTGCCGTTGTATTTCGTCATGTGCGAACCTTCAATGAAGGGGTCGAGAAACGTATTGTCCATGTGTTCACCAAAGCGTTGCCAGCCATAGCGCCAGTGCTCCAGCGTGTACAATTCTTTGCGGGTGCCAATGGGTTGAAAGGTTTTGCGGTTCAGTTCAATGCCGTACATGGGAAAGCGGTTGCTGCTGCCATTGTACATGTACAACCGGCCATCGTCATCCGTAAAAAAAGAAGGATCCCAGCCGCCGATTTCAAACGAATCAACCAAGGGTTTCCATTCGTTGCCTTTCGGGTTGGTGCTCATCCAGATGGAAAAATTGGAGGTGTAGGTAGAACCAAAAACAATCATCGTATCGCCAATGATGCCAACACCCGGCGCACAGAGTTCATCGTAGGTGCCGGTATTCCACGGCCGTAAAAATTTACGGTTGATGAAATTCCAGTTCAGCAAATCGCTGCTCCACCAATAGCCCCACTGATTAGTGCTGAAGAGATAATAATCGCCTTTGTAGTTGACAATGACCGGGTCGGCGGTGGCGCGGTGGCGGCCCCATTCGGCGAAGGCGGGAATTGGCGTGTAGCCGTAGTCGATGTTCAGCGGGTTACAAT
>DATKHJ010000234.1:0-4440 GCA_035510335.1 Flavisolibacter sp.
GTGTAGTGCCTCTACATAAGGTACATACGCAATAAAGGTTTCAGGTTTTACAATGTAATCAGCCGCACCTAAGGCCAGGCATTTGGCAATAATAGATGGGGTAGAAGAAGTGGATGTGATAATAACCGGTATGTGCGACCAGAGCGGGCTTTCTTTCATGTACGTGATAATGTCGTAGCCGTTTCGTCCGGGCATGTTCAGGTCCGATAAAATAATATCCGGCAGGCTGCCGGGGTTTTCTTCCAGCCAGCTGAAAAGATGATCACCATTTCCTACCTGCGCAATGATCTCGAAAAGACCGGTTGCTTTTTCAAATCCTTCCTTCATGAAAAACTGCTCGTCTTCATCGTTTTCAACGATGATAATTTTGTATGTTTTCATTCTGCCAGAACTCCTTCGTTCATTTTTTGATGGATGGTGAAATAAAACGTTGTGCCCTGTCCTAATTGCGACTCCGACCAGATTTTGCCGCCGTGCCTGTCTACAATTTTTTTGCAAATAGCTAGTCCAATTCCAGTGCCCGGGTATTCTTTGGGAGTGCTCAGCCGGCGAAAAATCTCGTAAATTTTTTCCTGGTCCTGCCGTGCAATACCAATGCCATTATCCTGAACTGAAAATTCAATGCTGCCGTCATTTTGTTGTTTGCATCTCACCACTATTTTGGGTGTACCCTTGCTGGTGAACTTTAGCGCATTGCTCAGCAGGTTTTGCAGAAGTTGCGCTAGTTGCACCCGGTCGCCCCACACCGTATCTACATCCGATTCAATGCTCACCTGCGCCTTCACCGTATCAATGGCTGTCTTCAGGTTTTGTGTAACCTGGTCAAACAGATCGTGAATTTCTATGCATTCAGTTCCAACTTCCACTTTGCTTAGCTGCGAGTAGTTGAGGAGGTTCAGAATTAGCTCCCGCATGCGGTTGGCCGCATTAATGGATTTATTGATGTAGCTATTGAGGTTTTCCATCTCGCCGTCTTTCAGCTTCAGCTCAATCAGCTGCAGAAAGCTTTTGATGGTGCGAATGGGTTCCTGCAAATCATGCGAAACGATGGAAGTAAACTGTTCCAGCTCTTCGTTCGCGAACTTCAATTCTTTGTTGGTTAAACTTAGTTGATCGGCCAGTGCCCGGTAGCGGTCGTGTGCCTCACGCAAGGCACGTTCACTCTCTTTTCGCTCCGTGAGGTCGCGGGTTACTTTTGAGTAGCCAATTAAAAAGCCCTGCGTATTATACACGGCTGTAATAACTACGTTGGCCCAGAACAGAGAACCATCTTTTTTCACCCGCCAGCCTTCTTCTTCGTACTTGCCGGTGGCACGGGCCACTTTTAGTTCGTAAGCCGGTTTACCTTTCAGAATGTCTTCTTCGGTGTAAAAAATAGAAAAGTACTTCCCAATAATTTCGCTGGCTTCGTATCCTTTCAGCCGCCTCGCACCTTCGTTCCAGCTGATGATGCGGCCAGCTTCATCTAACATAAAAATGCCATAGTCAGTTACCTGTTCCACTAGCGACCGGTAACGTTCTTCTTTCTGCCGAAGGTTTTCATCGTAGCTTTTTCGCTCGGTAAGATCACGGGTAACTTTTGAAAAACCAATGTGTTTGTTCTCTGTGTTAAACAAGGCCGTAATAACAACGTTGGCCCAGAACAACGAGCCATCTTTTTTTACCCGCCAGCCTTCTTCTTCATACTTACCAGTGCGAATGGCGATCTCCAATTCTCTTTCGGGCTTTTTGCTCTGCAGGTCTTCGGCAATGTAAAAGGTAGAGAAATGACGGCCAATGATTTCTTCGGCTGCATAACCTTTCAATCGTTTAGCACCTTCGTTCCAGGTAACGATGTGGCCTTTTGTATCAAGCAAAAAAATAGCATAGTCTCTTACACCGGCCACCATCAGGCGATAACGTTCTTCTGAGCTGCGCAGTTCTAATTCCGCCTGCTTGCGAACGCTGGCATCGCGTAAAATGCAGGTGAAACCAACAAGCGTTTCGCCGTCAAGCAACTGCGTGTAGGTCATTTCGCACCAGAACTGCGCCATGCTGTAATGGCTGCGCCAACCTTCCGATACAAAGCGTTTCTTTTTGCGGGCCAGGCCGAGCTCGTATTCGCTTTTGATTGTGTCGTTGTTGTAAAAAAGAGAAAGATGTTTACCGGTAATTTGTTCAGCAGAAAATCCGGTTACCTCTTCTACTGCCGGGTTGGCAAATTGGATATACCCATCTGTATCCAGTTGCAATAGGGCATCGCTCATGCTCTGTACAAGCAAGTTGTAATCTG
The DNA here is from genome assembly GCA_035510335.1 of Flavisolibacter sp. Taxonomy (GTDB): domain Bacteria; phylum Bacteroidota; class Bacteroidia; order Chitinophagales; family Chitinophagaceae; genus Flavisolibacter. The sequence continues at coordinate 2,273 of DATKHJ010000234.1, forward strand.
TCATCATGGTTAAGAGGGCCATAGGGCTTGATACGTAAAAATAGCGAAGTTTTAGGTTTGTATAAGTTTATAACTCTTAGGCTCCCATCTTATTAAACATAATTAACGATTGAAGCCCGGGTCCTTGATAGACCTTTTGAATGCAGTTAGCTATTCAATAAATGCACCAAACCTAATTTGTTGCGCTAAAGGTGGTGGTTAAGAAGCTCACTTTAAAACTTTTATATGCAGTTGTCCTGTGTAGCCTATGCTTGATTTGGATAAGATGAAAAAGCCCCGCGAACAGTGAAATAAACCTGGTTAAATGACGCTTCAATTTTCTTGCGGAGAGGGAGAAAACTAGAGGAGGTTTTTGCGCAAATACCCGGAGAATATCCCTAATTTTATGGCTGAGTCATCATAGACAGAATTTGCAAACACCAATCCGATTGAATCGTATTTTTTTCCATACAAGAACAATCTTTTGTGACGGTAGATTCCGTTGAACATTTCTCTCGCCCCTTTATGGGGCTTTGCAGTTAGTTTTGGTAACGGCCCTCGTTTCTACGAGGGCTTCTTCGTGGCCTTCATCAATGGCAAAAAAGAAAGCCCCGGTAGGAGGCTTTCAAATGGCTATAGCACATATTCCATTTCACGACTGAAATTTCCGGAGCTGCGGTGAACATCTATCCTCGTTTTCCATTGAAGTGCTTTTCTTGTGAGCCGTTTTAATTCCGCTAACGAATCATGGTCTTCATCATAAAAGCACACCCGGATAATTTCGCCGGATTTTTCGCTCCGCAGTTCAAGAAAAATCTGCTGCACGCAACCTTGTTCCGGGTCCCGCTTTTCAACAATGCGGGTTGCTTCCACATCACGCAGGGAAAGGCATTGCTCCAGCGGTTTTGCACCGCCGTGGTCAATTACGAGCAGCTTCTTGTTGCGACGGTCAAGGGCAATTACTTTCTTGCCTAATATCTCGCTTTGCTCAACAGAAAGTTTGCCCTCCCACAACAGCCGCTCGTAAGCCTGCGCTAATGAATGCCACGTCTTTTTCTTTTTTTGATCTTTCATAAATTTCAGAATCAGTAGTGCCACGGGCAGCGATAGGGCCGCCGCTGTTATGATGTATGAATTCATTACAAACGTGTTAAGGGTTAAGCATTGTCACACTCATTGATCACCTCCATAATGGTAAAGGTTTTGCGGCCGGCCGGAACATTCCAGGCAACCTGCTGTCCTTGCCGAAAGCCAATCAACGCGGTGCCGATGGGAGCCATCACAGAGATTTTTTTGTTTTTGATATCAGCCTTGTCCGGTGTTACCAACATCAATTCCATAATCTTCTCCTGGTTGTCGTCTTTTATCCGCACTTTGGAATTAAGGCGAATCACATCGGCCGGAAATTTTTCCTTGCTTACAAGTTTTGCTTTTTTCAATTCGGCCTGCAGTTCTTCTGCATTTTGTTTATCAAGCATATTGCGGTAAGCACCGGTTCGTAAATAGGTTAACAGAATGTCGTAATCGTCTTGTCTTAGTACAAGTCCTTTTTGTAGTTTTCGCATACTGGTCAGTTTAACGATGAATGAAGTTTATTTTTCATGGCATTTCCCTGTTGCGGGAAATAGATTTGCTCAAAGCTTTTTGTTTCGTACTCGTTGATGCGGCGAAAGAATTTCGACGGATGAATTTTCTCCACGTCATCAAAGCCGCAGGCTTCCATAATTTCTTTAGTAGCCTCAATGGTTTTGCGGTGAAAGTTGGCAACCCGCACACGTTTGTCGGCAGGGTCAAGTCCTTTGTACAAAGAAGGATCCTGCGTGGCCACACCAACCGGGCATTTACCGCTGTCGCACACCAATGCCTGAATGCATCCCAACGCCATCATCATTCCTCTTGCACTGTAACAGGCCGATGCACCCAGCGCCATGGCTTTCAAAATATCGAAGCCGGTTATAAGCTTGCCAGCCGCAATCAACCGAATATGGTCGGTGAGCTGGAAATGATCCAGCGTTTCCTTGGCAAACGCAAGCGCTTCGTACAGGGGCATGCCCAAGTGGTCGGTAAATTCAAGCGGCGCAGCGCCGGTTCCGCCTTCGGCACCGTCGATGGTAATAAAATCGGGGACGATGCGGGAGGTTGCAATGGCATGGCAGATGTCGATGAACTCCTGCTTATCCCCGATACAG
>DATKHJ010000235.1:0-6991 GCA_035510335.1 Flavisolibacter sp.
GCGGTCGGCTTGTGCGTGAAGGTTAGCGGCAGCAACAAGGGCTGCAGAAAGAAAAACTGCGGGTAAAGCTCTTCTCATAATCGATGATTTATCGGTTTTTGGAAGCATTAAATTACAATTTTTCTTCAGGCGGGAACCGAATTTTTTAAAGGCAATCTTTTACTTGCGAAAGGGTTGGTAGTTGCTGGTAAAGAGCGACTTTTGTTCGGTGGGCTCCTGTAAGGGTTCGCAGGGCTGAAGCGTATCGAAACATTGCTGCGGCAAACCTTGGTACAGTTTAGTGCCTTCGGTTTTCCAGGCCATCATTTCATCACTTACCTGCTTAATAATTTTGTGCGGGTTGCCAACCACCATTGAACGTGGCGGAATAATTTCGCCTTGCTTGATAAAGCACAAAGCACCCACAATGCATTCGTCGCCTAGTTCCACTTCGTCCATGATAACAGCGTTCATGCCCACCAAACAGTTGCGCCCAATGGTAGCGCCGTGAATAATAGCACCATGACCAATGTGTGCACTTTGTTTCAACAACACAGTTACTCCGGGAAACATGTGCACGGTGCAATTCTCCTGCACGTTGCAGCCGTCTTCAATAATGATTTGTCCCCAGTCGCCGCGCAGGGCACAACCCGGACCAATGTACACGTCTTTGCCAATGGTAACGTTGCCGGTAACAGTTGCTTCGGGATGAACGAAGGAACTCGGATGCACCACAGGTTTGATGCCGTTAAATTGATAAAAAGCCATGAGCGAAGCTAAGGCCAAACCTATGAGGTTTTTAAAACCTCATAGGTTTATTAACGCGACATGATTAAATTTAATCATGCGTGATTTTCACATTCCTTTGTTTCCGAATGGGCTTTATCATGTGCTTAATCGTGGTAATGGAGATGAACGCCTTTTTCGAACGGAGGAAAATTATCGTTTCTTCCTGCAAAAATACCAGCAGTATATTTCTCCCATTGCAACCACGCTGGCCTGGTGCCTGCTTCCCAATCATTATCATTTCCTGGCTCGCATCAATTGTGCAGAAGCATTACAAAAATGGCATTTCGAAAGAAAGCAAAAGGAGATTGCAAACGAGCAATTACCCGGCTTTATCATGCAACAGTTTTCTAATTGGCAGAACAGCTATGCGAAAGCATTGAACAAGGTTTACCACCGGAAGGGAAGCCTGTTTATGGACTATATGCGACGAGTGCAAGTTGACAAAGACTTGCAACTTGGCAATACTGTCTTTTATATTCACAAGAACCCGGTTCACCATGGATTTGCAAAACAAATCGGCAGTTGGCCTTACTCATCTTATAAGGAATATCTATGCGGCCGCTTTTCTGTAATTGATAGTAAAGAAGTAATGGAATGGTTTGGTACGGTTGAAAATTTTATCGCTTTTCACCGGCAGCCAATTGCAATGAAGTAAGACCTATGAGGTTTTGGAAACCTCATAGGTCTGGCCGCTTACGATTGTTGCTTACCTGCCGGATCACAAAAACAAGAATGACAACGGCTGCAACAGTGAGAATAACTTTTCCCTGCCAGCCAAATTCGCTTACCTGGTAAACCGCATACCCTTCTAGCAACAATGCCGGGAGTTTGCCAATAGAACTGGCGATTAAAAACGTTGTAGCAGAGACTTGTCCAATTGCTGCAGCAAAGGTGACAAGTCCCGATGGAACAAAAGGAATCAACCGTAAGGAAAGAATTAACCAGAATGCTTTTTTGTTCTCCGCATTCACCAATGCTTCCGCTGTTTTGTATTTGCTGATTTGTGAAGCAGCGCCTTTTTTAAATCCTTTCCGGTAGAGATAAAACGCCACCACGGCGCCAAGTGCTTCTCCCAAAAAAGAAATCAGCACGCCTTGCCAGAAACCGAAAAATAAAATGTTGGCAGCGGTAACAAATACGCTGGGTACAAGACCCAGAACCGCCACCAAAATGCTAATCGCTAAACTGCTGATGAGCGCCAGGTTAGGATAATCGTGAAAGAAAGAAAGGAGTGCTTCTTTCATGCATCAACGAGTGTTTTGCCGGTGCGAAAGCAAGTGCCTTTGAACAACGCAACCTGTTCGTTGTGCTGGTTGGTAACTGTAATTACATACAGGCCTGTACTGCGGCCGTTGTGTAATTCTTCGGCTTCCGCAGTAAGCACATCACCGGGTTTCGTGGCTTTGGTAAAAGTGATGCTGGTATCCAACGCAACGGATAGATTATTGCGGTTGTTACAGGCAAACGCAAAGGCGCTATCAGCCAGCGAAAAGGCAACGCCACCGTGAATAATGCCAAAGCCATTGATCATTTCTTCCCGCAAGGTCATCTGAATTTTTGCGTATCCTTCTTTGATTTCCAAAACAGAAATACCCAGCCACTGGCTGAATAAATCATTCTTCATCATGTGATCAACAACAGAACTAGGATTCATGGGATTGAATTAGATTATGAGGAGATTTTTTATTGAAGAGTCTTTTGAACTGTAAACTTTTTGCACCGAAGTTGATTAATAGACCTGTTGAATAAGAAGAGGCTTCTAGGTAATTAATCGCCTGTGCAAGACTTACAGCATCCATCTCAGTTTTAGCCTTTAACTCGACCGTGATTTTTTCATCCACTAAAAAGTCAACTTTTCTTAACGCAATGTATTCACCTTTGTAATAAATTTTTATTTCTGCTTCCCGCACATGTTTAATCTTCTTGCTTTTGAGTTCTACTTCCAACGCACGTTGATAAACATACTCCTGAAATCCAGGCCCCAAATGACGATGCACCTCCATCGCACATCCGATAACCTCTCCTGTAATTTCCTGGTAAATCATAAAAATATTAGTTCTCTATTCCCCTGTAAAATTTGGTTTGCGTTTTTCCAGAAATGCCTGCACGCCTTCTTTGTAATCTTTTGTGCTGCCCGCCCGTTGCTGAAAAATTTCTTCGTCGTCCAGCTGGTCTTCGTAACTGTTTTCAAAAGAATTGTCAAGCAATTGTTTTGTCCAGGCCAATCCTTTTGTAGGCATAGCCGCTAACGTAGTCGCAATTTTTCTTGCTTCTTCTTCAAAACTTTCAGTTGGAAAAACCTTGTAGATCATGCCCATTCGTTCTGCTTCTTCCGCACTTACTTTATCACCAAGCATCATCAGCGCAGAAGCCCGTTGCCAGCCAACCAATCTTGGCAGGAAGAATGTTCCGCCGCTATCGGGTATTAAACCAATTTTTGAAAATGCCTGGATGAAGGAAGCTGATTGTGCGGCTACAACAATATCGCAGGCCAGTGCAATGTTGGCACCAGCACCAGCTGCTACACCGTTCACTGCTGCAACTACCGGCTTTTGCAATTGCCGGATGCGGGTGATGATAGGATTGTAATGCTCGCCAACAATGGCATCAATCTTTGGTCCGTGCGGATCCACGACTTCTTCCAAATCCTGCCCCGAACAAAACGCTTTTCCAAAACCGCTGATGAGCACACAGCGCACTTCTGCCGCTTTGCATTCGTCCAGCTTTTTCTGCAGCAGCAACGCCATCTCTCGGTTGAATGCATTGTATTTATCAGGACGGTTGAAAGTGATGGTAGCAACAGCATCTTTTATTTCAAAAAGAATAGAAGACATGCAAAAAGTTTAGGCGTCAAATCTATCGATTGTTTTGTTTGGCGACTGAATGAAAATAACAGTGAAACGATCCTAATTGGTCTGCGTCATATTCACCATTCACAACTCACTACTCACCATTCTAGTGACATTTAAAATAATCGAATGCTTCTTTGCAATGGAGGCAACGGTACATGGCCTTGCAGGCAGTAGAACTAAACTGGGAGATGAGTTCGGTGTGGTAAGAGTGACAATGCGGACATTCTACCGCTTCTTCGCGGAACATTTCCGAAGTACAAAATTGTTGTTTGGGATTGGGCGGAGCAATGCCGAAGGCCTTTAGTTTTTTCTTGCCTTCTTCACTCATCCAATCGGTTGTCCAGGCTGGCGAAAGGCGTTGTTGAATGGAGACGTTGCGATAGCCTTTTTCAATCAGCTTTAAGCGAATGTCCATGCTGATGACATCCATTGCCGGGCATCCCGAATAAGTAGGCGTAATAATAATGTTGATCTTCTCATCCACTATCTCTACCTCCCGCACTATACCCAAATCAACAATGGAAAGCACCGGCACCTCCGGATCTTTTACTTCTTCCAGGAGGTGCCAGAGCTGTTCCTCAGTTATTGTTGTATGAAGTGCAGTGTCTCTCACGATTCGCTTTTCTCGCCTGGCGATTTACGCCGGCGTTTTTGATTTAAACTTGGCAATGGCTTCTTTGGTGAAACTACTAAGCACCAGGCGGCCGCTGATCTCTGCCCGTTGTGTTAACAGGGTATCCCAATTATCGGTGCCTTCCCAAAACACTTTTTTCAGTTCGGCCATTGCTTCCGGACTGGAATGCGACAACTGGTTAGACAGCCGATGTATAGACTCGTCCATGCTTTCAATGGTTGGATGGCATTCTGCAAAAAGTCCTTTGCGGCGTGCCCAGTCGGCGTTGCGCCACATGGTAGCATCAATGGCTAATTGCGAAAAAGCTGAAAGGCCAATCTTGCGCTGCACAGCTGGCCCAACCACAAACGGACCAATACCAACAGCCAGCTCGCTGAGTTTTATTTCGCTGGCTTCGGTGGCAATGGCATAGTCAACGGCAGCGGCCAGTCCAACACCACCACCTACACATTTGCCGTGAATACGGCCAATGATGAGTTGGGGACATTTGCGCATGGCGTTGATCACTTCGGCAAAGCCACTGAAGAAGGCGTAGCCTTTGCTGCTGTCTTCAATCTTGGTGAGTTCGTCAAACGAAGCGCCGGCGCAGAAGGCTTTTTCGCCGCCGGAACGAAGGACAATCACTTTTGTGCCTTTGTCAATGCCGGCCGTATGAATCTGGTGTGCTAACTCGGTCAGTAATCTGCGCGGCAATGAATTGCTTTGGGGATGAAAGAATTCAATCGTAGTAATGCCGTTGTGTGTTTCCGTTGTTACGTAGCCGTTGATTAAGTCTTTTGCCATAATTGTAAGTTTTTCGCACAGGGCAAAGGAGAAAAGGAGATGCCTGTTACTGCCCTAATTTTTTATGCTTCCTTCTTGTTCTATCTTAAAATTAAGAAACCTTGTGTGTTCATTACGCTGTGAACCAACCTCTTTTCCTCCTTAGCCCTGTGCGCTATTTTTCCTTTTTACCATCGTCAAAATTGTTGCCACCCCCGCAATCTCACCGGTTTCATCCAGCATTTCAACCAGCCATTTTACAATTCCTTTTGGAATATCATTCGCATCATCCGGCTTGGCATCTTGCGGTAGTTTTTCCTTGCACGTAAAACGTATTGTTAGTTCAGCACCCGGGTAAACCGGTTTGGTAAACCGCAATTCATCAATGCCATAATTCAACAGCACCGGGCCTAACTCACTTCCATCCACAAACAACCCGGCGGCAGCACTTAAAATAAAATAGCCGTGCGCCACTTGTTGCTCAAACATGGTTCCGCTAAAATCCGTATCTACTTTGTGTGCATAAAAATGATCGCCGCTTAGTTCGGCAAACGCATCAATGTCTTCGGAAGTAATGATGCGTTTTTCAGTGATGATCTGGTCGCCGACCTGTAACTCTTCAAAATATTTGCGGAAAGGATGCACATCAGTATGAATCCCTTTTGCTCCCTGCTGGTATTGCTGCGTAATGGCGGTGATAACGGTTGGCGAACCCTGGATGGCCACCCGCTGCATGTAATGTTTTACACCCCGAACACCGCCCATTTCTTCACCACCGCCGGCACGTCCCGGACCGCCGTGAATCAACATGGGCAGCGGCGAACCATGACCGGTGCTTTCTTTCGCATCATCACGGTTCAATACAAGTATGCGACCATGATGCGTGGCAGCACCTATTACAAAATCAGTGGCAAGCTTATTATCGTTAGTGATGATGGAACAACACAGCGAACCTTTTCCTTTCTTCGCCAATAGAATTGCATCGTCCAAATGTTTGTAGGGCATAATAGTGCTCACCGGGCCAAAACATTCTATTTCGTGTACCACTTCGTTTTTAAACGCATCTTCACTCATCAATAGTACCGGCGACAGGAAAGCGCCTTTCTGCGCATCGGCATCAATCACTTCCACGCTATCCAGCGAACCATACACAATTTGTGAAGAAGCCAGCAGCTTTTGAATGTTCTGCCGCACTTCATCGCGTTGGCCTGAACTTGCCAGTGAGCCCATGCGAACTTTTTCATTCAGCGGGTTGCCAATGGTTGTTTGTCCGAGTGATTTGCCAATGGCGATATAGGCATCTTCCAGCAGATGCTCCGGCACAAAAATCCGGCGTACGGCCGTACATTTTTGCCCGGCTTTTACGGTCATTTCCTTGCGAATCTCTTTAATGAAAATGTCCCATTCGGGAGAGTCCGGCGTTACATCATTGCTCAGCACAAGGGCATTCAGCGAATCGGCTTCCATGTTGAACGGAACGCTTTCTTCCAAAATAGTTTTGTGCGATTTCAGCATCAGTCCAGTTGACTTGGAACCGGTAAACGTAACAACGTCTTGCGATGTTACATGATCCAGCATATCGCCGGCGCTGCCGCAAAGCAATTGCAGCGCACCTTCGGGCAAAATGCCGGATGCAATAATTTCTTTCACCACGGCTTCCGTTAGGTACGACGTAATGGATGCCGGCTTTACCACGGCAGGCACACCGGCCAGCCAGTTCACCGCACATTTTTCCAGCATGCCCCACACCGGGAAGTTATAGGCGTTGATGTGCACAGCCACGCCTTCTTTTGGCACCAGTAAGTGATGGCCCATAAAGGAACCGCCTTTACTTAACCCAATGGGATCGCCATCGGTGCAATAAGGAAGGTCGGGAAATTTACGGCGCAACGAGGCGTTGGCAAACAGGTTGCCGATGCCGCCTTCAATATCAATCCAGCTATCGGCTTTGGTGGCGCCGGAGTGATAACTGACC
>DATKHJ010000236.1:0-2794 GCA_035510335.1 Flavisolibacter sp.
AAACAAGGGTGTTTGTATTTTTTTCTGTGCATGCCCGGACCCTGTGTGAACAAATTCATCCTTTTCATTCCATGCATCTTAAAAATCACGGTTCAGACATTTATCGCCCCTTTCTATCGGGGTATTGCCCATGTCGTCTAAAACCTGTACCTCTGTCCTTTCGGGTTTCCCCTCCGTCTATCAGTAAATTTTGCAGTGCTGTATTTATTACAGTGGTTAGTTTTGGTACGAGCCCTTGTTTTTACGGGGGCTTTGGTATGCCTGGATATCAATATGTCAGAGCATGCTGCTTTGCTACTGCCTGAAACTTTTATGATAAGGGTAGTGTAATACAACAAAGCTCCTATTGCCGAGGGCTATGGAGCTTTGTTGTATTGTTATATATGAGAGTAGTTGTGATGGATGAGGTGCAAAGTATCTGCCAGAAAAAACCCCTGTGGAAACAGGGGTAACATTACAATGCTGTTCGAAAAATTTACGGTTGTATGTACGCAGGATGCCCGGGTAAGGTTGGGTGAGCCCCGCTTTCTTTTTCCAACTGAAAAAGCGCTTACAGAAACGAGGGCGGAAGCTAACCACCGCAAGGCTGCCGGCAGGTAACCCGCGTGGACGAAGGGTGGATGAACCTGTTACGAAACAACGATGGTTTCCCTTTTTCACCTTTCGCCGGGCAACTTCCCTGTTCACAGATCACCTTCTGCCGGTTTACAGCCATTTCAGTTCGTAATAGTTCTGTGTATAGACCAGTAGGTCGGCCGGGGTCATGAATGCCGGCGGTACTTCGTGCGTCTCCCCGGCGGTATCGGTGGCGAGCAAGACGCCTTCTTTCCAAGTGAAGGAAATACCGCTTTCGAAGTTGGCATCGATGAAACAGGTGAGGGTTGCCCTTCCGACCTGGTACCGCCTGAACATGACCCCGGGGGTGATGGCGTTGATGTCGTCGATTTGCGTGATGATGTATTCGTACAGGAAGTGATAGAGGGAGGGGTGTTCAGTTGTCAGCTCCATGGTGAGTTCCTCGTCGTCGAGGACGAGCCCGGGAACATCGCTTGTTACGGTCAGCGCTGTTGTTTGCGGATCGTAGGAGATGGATACACAGTGGCTATTTGTGCCGGGGAAAAAGCCGTTTTCGAGGAGATAGTTGCTGATATGCGTTGCGATTACCTGCATAGCAGAATTTTTTATAAAGTTAATGCGATGCGCTTTGCGGTTCAAGGGCGTTTGGGTGTACAGGATTATAACAGATATGTTTTCTTTCTTTCCTATGACAGCGTTGTCTTTAAAAAGTTTGGAGCGGTAAGTTTGCATGCGAAAAACTTGATATCTTAGCTAACAACCTAAACTGACTAGTATGAGATTCTTTTTTTTCCTTTCAGCTGCACTTTTTTATTGTTTGCCTTCTTTTGCAGTTGACGTTTCATTTGACTTAAAGAACAGTTCATCAAAAGATACGGTTCAGCTATTAATTGAGTATACTGAAGTTTCAACGGGTAATGTGAGGCAACTATACGCCGGCAACCTATTAAAAAATATAACGGAAAAAACCAAGGTCTTTTCCGTTAGTGAGTTTAGCGATCTGATTATTTTTCTTATTGCACCAGATGGTAATTCAAGAAAGAAGCTGAAGAGTTATAAAATCAAAGGGAAATTGAAGAATGAGCCATTTACGGTATTAAACACCCATTTGATTCCTGAAAAAGAAGATTTGAAGTGGTTAAAAGATACGGATACGTTGTTGAAGTACAATCCAGCCATTTTTTTAAATGAGGATAAAACACCGAAGCGAATAAGTAGCCTGTTTACTCAATACCTGGGCGGTGTGTTAGCCTATACAGAGTCAATTGAAAACGGAAAGACAGTCATTAAAATTTTAGACCGCATTGAACCTTCTGAGCTTGGGTTGCTCATGAGCTACGACGGAAATGGAGGCGCCATTTATTCGGAGGAACAATACTATTTTAAAAGCAACAGTTCGGCAAAGCTTTCGGCAAAAGTGCCTCCAATCATTGACGTATCCGGAAGTTTAAGCAATGACAATCTTTACCAACTAAAGATGATTTACAAGGACTGCGGAATCATTGATTATGAGACGCCTAAAAATTCTATTTCATTGAGCGATGCCTTTATCAAGAATGTGTCCAAGAATAAGCACTATAGTCTTACCAAGTTAAGACGTGAGCATCCAACCTTGAAGCTAAAGCAGATTGACAAGGCTTATATAATCGGGAGTATTTATTATGAACTTAACGAGTTCAAAAAATCCACTACAGAGGCAGAAGTCGGAATCAGCTCATTTGTGGCTGCCAATGCATCCTACACAAACGAATCCTCGGCATTGAAGAAAAATATTGTTGGGTCGAGTTATTTGGGTTGGTGGGTTTCTAATGCAGCACAGGATTTAACTCATTTGCTGGATGTTTCGGAGCGCCAGTCCATACAGGAACTGTATAAAAATGTGAGCCTAGCTGCCAATGATGAAGATGCCAGGAGAACCTTTTTAACTACCGCATTAAAGCCGGACAGTATCGCCTCCGTAAACAAAGCAGCGATATTATCTTACCTGGAGAAAATGTATAACGGCTTAAATGATACTTCAAGCGTTGGCAAATTACCGCCCTTGCTTCCTTTTGTCAAAGTAAAGAATACTTACTTTGACTCCCTTTCGGAAAATGATATCCAATTGTTGTATAAAAACCTTTTAAATGAGTCGCCTTTGTTGCCTGCTAAACCAACATCCGTTGAAACGATGAAAGCCGCGCTTTTGCGATATGAGGCTATCGATTCCACTAAACAT
>DATKHJ010000237.1:0-5392 GCA_035510335.1 Flavisolibacter sp.
ATTTACGGCTTGGGCACAGGGCTTTTTTCTCCGGCCACCTCGGCGTGGACGGCCGATCTCAGCCACGAAGAACATCGCGGAAGAGGTATGGCCACCATGTACATTGCGTTGGAAGCAGGCATTGGATTGGGCGCTCTTGCAGCCGGCTGGTTTTTCCAGGATCACCTAGAGCGAGTGCCGGCTATCTTTTATGCCTGCGCCGGAACTTGTGTTATCGGCTTTCTCTACCTGTTAAGCAAAGAAAAACGGCCGCGTCGTACTGAAAACTAGGAAAACGGAAAATCTTCTTTTTTCTCAGCCGCTTTGATATCCCTCGTGTTTTTCTGCACTGCAATGGCAGAATAAAGACTTAGTACAAACGCCATGGCATAAAAACCTTTTTCGCTTCTTGTTAAAGCCGCATTCCAAAGCCCAACTGTTAGCAGGATGATGGCGGCAATGGTGGCAAACCACGATACACCATAGTACAAGTTTGACACGGGAATGCCTTCCAACTGGTCACGAACCGCTTTTTGCACCGAAATAGAAGCATAAAGTCCGAACAGAAGAACGGTGAAATAATATCCTTTTTCATGCAGCTCCATATCGGCGTTAGCCAATCCAATGATGAAGGCGGAAATGCCGATAAGCAAAGTTGTCCAGGAAGCCCCAGCGAAAGCTGGTGACGGACGAAGTGTTTGTTTCCGATCCATGTATAATATTATTTGCCACCGAAACTAGAAGGGTTGCGAAAAGAAGTTTTTGACATCTGTCAAAAAACGAAAGCAGTTTTGTTAACGCTTGCTGCGAATGCGGCTCAGGGTTTCCTGGCTGATCCCGAGATAAGAGGCCAGATGCCCAAGCGATGCTTTTTCAAGTATATGCGGTTCCTGCTCAATTAATTGCCGGTAGCGTTCGGCAGCGGTTTTAAAATGGGCATTCACAAACCGTTCTTCCAGGCGGATGTAGTAGCCTTCGTAAGCGATTCGCACCAGCCGTTCAATTTCGTGGTAATTATCCATTAGCTGGCTGAGTTGCACTTTGGAAATTCGCCAAAACACAGAGCCTTCCAGTGTGTAAATACTTTCTACCGAAGGTTGTTGAGTACTAAAACTGTGGAAGGAGGTAACAAATTCAGGCGCAAAGCCAAACCAATGCGTGATTTCTTTTCCATCAAGCATATACGAGCCACGAATAGCGCCGCTTTCAAGGAAATAAAGATGCCTGCAAATTTGTCCCTCGCTAACAAGGCTGCTGTTTTTGGGAAGCACTACCTGCTCAAAATATTGGTGCAGTTCATCGGCCACAGGCTTTTTTACCGGGTGAAAACGGGTGATATGTTGCAGAAGTTTTTCGATGGCAAAAGAAAGTCAAGATAAGGAAAAGCGTAATTGCTTTTGGCTTCAATCAAAGTTGCTGGCAAAGGGTGGCACGAAATTTTTTCGATTGCTTTTTTTACTCATCACTAAAATCAGTTTTATGGATAAGCAACACAATCAATCATCAGGCGGAAGTCAGCAAAACCAAAACGCCGCTGGTCGGCAAACCGGCAGCCAGCAGGAAGAAAACGTGCAAATCTCCCAACCAAGAATTGACCGTCCCGAAGGCCCGTTTGAGCATTCAGGTGAAACCTTCAACTGGACAAAAGAAGAGCGGGAAGAAAAAGAGAAACAAGACGATGCGGAATAAATAGCAGCGCTTTCTTCCACGCATTTTACTCTTGTGACCCGGCGTATTTCCGGGTCTTTTTATTTGGGTAGCACTTAAAAATTTTGCAGTCCAAAATGCGCTACCAGCCTAGAGATAGAGAATCCGTTCCGCTAAGTTTCTTAATTTATACAAAGTAAATTTGGTTGAAAACCGTAATACATGTTTATTTTGCTACAACTACATCCTCAAACGCTGGCTGCTTCTTCTGAAAACACCAAGGATAAGCTACGCGTAAATCAAAGCTTTGGTTTATGAAAAAAAAAGGTCTTTTTTTCTGTGCGGTAGCGTCTTTCTGCCTGATTTCCGCACAACAGGCAACAGCACAAACAGAAAGTGTCGGCATCGGCACGTCCACTCCCAGCAACTCCGCCATCCTTGATGTTACCTCCAGCAACAAAGGCGTCTTAATTCCCCGCATGACACAGGGACAACGCGATGCAATTAGCGGACCGGTAACGGGTCTTCTTATCTACCAGACAGATGGTGGTTCCGGCTTTTACTATTACTCGGGAAGTAGCTGGCAGCAATTGGGTGCTGGTGGAAACGGCAGTGGCGCCAATCGTTCGCTTTCGAACCTTGAAACCGGAACAGCGGTTAATGCCAACCTAATGCCTTCGGGGTCAGGTGTCTGGTCATTGGGCGCTGCCGCCAATGGATGGCGTGATCTTTACCTGACCAGCAATATTCATTTCCAGGGCAACCGCACAATTGGTGTGTATGGAACCAACAATTTTTTTGGAACGTCTGCCGGCAATCCAAACATTGCCGGCGATAATAACTTAGGCGTGGGGCCGTTTACACTTTCAAATTTTACCTCCGGTTTTTGGAATACTGGCGTAGGCTACCAGGCCCTGGCAAATGCTAACAATACTTATAGTAATACGGCAATGGGCTACCAGTCTTTATATGCCATCTCAACAGGTTCCCGCAATACGGCTATTGGCGTATTGGCCTTGCAAACAAATTCAACAGGCAGTTTAAATACCGCTATTGGTGAATCAGCTGGTTTCAATTTGCTCAATGGAAATAACAATACTTATTTAGGAGCACTGGCAAACAGTCCTATTGGCTCACAAATATCGAATGCCACCGCAGTTGGGTATGGAGCAACCGTCGCCACGTCAAACACCATGCGTTTTGGAAATAACGAAGTAGGTTCCATTGGTGGTTTTGTTAACTGGACAGCACTTTCCGATGGCCGGTTCAAATACGGCGTGCAGGAAAACGTACCCGGGCTGGATTTCATAAAACAACTGCGGCCCGTAACCTACCAATTGGCTATTGATGAAATTTCCCGTGAGCTGGAAGAAAAAAGAGGCGATAGCAAAAGACCAATGCCAAATGGAGTTGATGCAGCACAGCTAAAAACCGATGTGCAGAAAAATATGGAAAGCAGGTCAACCCGTTATTCTGGTTTTATTGCCCAGGAAGTGGAAGCTGCTGCTAATAAGCTGGGTTACCGGTTTAGTGGTGTAGATGCGCCGAAGAACAGCGATGATTTCTACGGCTTACGTTATGCCGAATTTGTGGTACCCCTTGTGAAAGCAGTACAGGAACTTAATCAGCAGTTAGAGTTGGCGAAGCGTGAAAACGAATTAAACAAGGAGGAAAAACAAAATGCAGCTGACAAGCTTTCTGCCCAGGAAAAACAGCTGAGCCAACAGCAGGCAGAAATTAATACCTTAAAGCAGATGATGATTGATTTGCAAAATCAGCTCAATGCATTGAAAGCCGAGAAGAAATAGACGTTGGCTGAAGCTGAACATTACAATCCTTAATCTACTTAACTTAGAATCAAAGAAAATTTGTGAGAAAGCCAGTTCTGCTTTTGTTTTTGTTGCATTTTCTGAATCTTTCCTGGAGCCAATCCCAGGGAAACAATAGCAGGTTGCCCCAATCCTCTTCGAGAACAACCGCACAAAAAAGCCAGCCGGTTTCTCCCGCTGCATTTGAAGTTTTGTTTGCGACAAACGAAGACTGCGACCTTTTTATAAATGGCGAACGAAAAGGCCAGGTAGTAAAGAGCGATTTCCTTTTTCTGAAATTGCCGGCCGGCAACCATCAATTTATGGCGGTAAGTGCCACCACGCAGGATGCCTTGGTTGATACAATCAGGGTTACTCAAGCTGGTACCAATGAGTTTTTCATCGATCTGCTTTACCTGGTTGATCAAAAGAATGAAGAAAGGGAAAGGATAAAGATGCAAACGGCCAACCCTGTATTGGCGATTAAAAGTGACCGGGTTGGAGATCGGCAGCCGGAAGCACGCAAAATGCCATTGAAAGATGTTGAAATTTCGATAATCAATTCACTGTTGGCTAATATGGTAGAAATCAAGGGCGGCACTTTTACCATGGGCAACAGCAGGTCAAAAAACTCCGACGAAGCAGAGCATCCAGTTACAATAAGTTCCCTTTTTTTCAGCAAATACGAAGTCACACAACACCAATGGGAAACCATTATGGGCTACAATCCCAGCATACACAAAGGTTGTCCAACCTGTCCGGTAGAAAATGTAAGCTGGGAAGAAGTAATAAAATTTATTCGCAAGCTGAACATCCTTAGCAATCGAAAATTCCGGTTGCCAACCGAGGCAGAATGGGAGTACGTGAGCCGCCTTGGCGGTAAGGCAGAAATAGACGAGGCAGGCGGACAGGAAGAATACATTAAAAAAACAGCCTGGTTTTTTAGCAATGCTGACAAACGAACCCACCCTACCGGGACCCGTCAACCAAATGCAGCAGGTGTGTTTGATTTGATGGGCAACGTTTCGGAATGGTGCGGTGATTGGTATGGTGCTTATTATTTTAAAGAAGAGTATAGCCAACTGAATCCGGAAGGCCCGCCATTAGGGAAAGAAAAGATAATCAGAGGAGGCAATTATAAAGATTTTGTTGGCGACCGTTTCCGGCCGTCGTTCCGCAATAAAAAAAGCCCGGTTGAAAAAGGAAGCGAAATTGGTTTTCGGTTGGTGATGGACCTGGTCAACAATTAATCAGCCATGATCTACCGAATCCTTTGAACGAAATTGTCAAGCAGGCAAACTATTTTTTTGCCGGAATGTAATTGCAGCTACTTTTAACTGCCTCCAGGATGGTCGATCCATCCCAAAACAAATCCCTCAATCCTCGAAAAGCCCTTAACCTGATCCGCTTTTGTTTTCTGGTGAATCGATTGAATTTATTGATCCCGGGAAATGAAATTCTGACTTTCTTTTGAGAACATACCAGTTTGACAAACTTGTTCCGTACCTAAAAAAGGAACCTGGCTGTTATACGCTGTAAAGAACACAGAAGCTAACATTTATTCAAATACAGGATCACCATAATTTGTTTTGTGAAGAACACGATCATTTTTGCCTTTCAATTACTTCCGTCCACGCGGAAGGCTGTTGCTGTTTGCACCGCTCTGTTCATTGGAATGGTTGCTTATGCCCAGCCTTGCATCTTGCCTATTTTTAGTAACACGTTTGAAATAAAACCAGCCACCTGCGCCGGTTCTGTTGCCAACTTACAAGGCTCTAATCCATTAGGTGGCGTTGGCAACTACACGTATCAATGGCAAAAATCCGTTGGCAACTGTGGTAACGGAAACTTTTCTGACATTCCCGGGGCTACTGAAAGAGATTATGCAGTTCCTGCATCTACGGCAAACAATGATTGCTTTCGCAGAATTGTCAGGTCAGGAAGTTGTAGTAATACTT
>DATKHJ010000238.1:0-3547 GCA_035510335.1 Flavisolibacter sp.
GCAAGACACCGTAGTGCTGAAAGAAGAACTGACAACCGAAAGCGTAAAACAGGATTTGCTGGATGAAAGCTTTCGCTACGAAGACAGGGCTGTTATCCGCCAACTGGAAAACGTTCGCAAACTGCAGGAGCTGGATGTAAAGCGGTATCGCCTGGGCAACCTGCCAACCGTAGCACTTGGTGCCAACTATACGCTGAATGCGCAGGGGCAGCAGTTCTTTACCAACCCAAACACCATCTGGATCAACAGTGCTTATGTTGGATTGAACATTACCGTCCCCATCTTCGATGGCTTTCAGCGCCGGTACAAAATGCTGCAGGCCGAATTGAACGTGCAAAAAGCAGAGAACAACATCACCAACGTAAAGCAGGCCATCGACTTTGAGCAAACCATCAACAAAGGCACGTTGCGCAATGCATTGGCCGATCTTGACTTGCAGGAACGCAACCTGCAGCTGGCCGAAAAAGTATTTAATGCCACCAAGCTAAAATACCAGTCGGGCTTAGGCGCTTCGTTCGAAGTATTGCAGGCCGATACGGAACTGCAGCGTGCACAGGCCAACTATTTCAATGCTCTGTACAATGCGCTGATTGCACGCATCAGTTATCAAAACTCACTCGGTAAATTATAAACCACTCACCATCCCAAATAAAACATCATGAAACAATATTTGATAGGATTTGTGTTCATCTCGGTTCTGGCCACTGCTTGCGGAAGCAGTAAAAAAGACGATGCCGGGAACCTGACCGACAAGAAAGCAAAGCTGGAAGAATTAAAAGGCCAACAGGCAAAGCTCACGGAAGAAATCACCAAACTGGAAAAAGAAGTTGCCAAACTGGATACATCAGTAGTGGCCAAGCCGAAGCTGGTGGCCGTTGCCAGCATTGACCCGCAAAGCTTTGAACATTTTATTGACCTGCAGGGCAAGGTAGATGCGACCAACATTGCCTACGTAGCGCCTCCCAACGGGCAAGGCGGCGTGGTAAAAGAGCTGTATGTAAAGCAGGGCCAGTCGGTGCGCAAAGGCCAGGTGCTGGCAAAGCTCGACGACCAGCTCATTCGCCAGCAAATTGAACCGCTGCGTGTACAACTGACGACAGCAGAAGATACCTATCGCCGTACAAAAAATCTCTTCGACCAGGGCGTTGGCGCTTATCAAAATGTATTGAATGCGCAAACACAAGTAGAGAGCCTAAAAAAGCAAATTGGCATTTACCAAAAGCAGGCGGCGTTAATGACGGTTACAGCGCCCATGGCTGGTGTAGCAGAAACCGTGAACTTACGGGTAGGCGAAATTTTAAGCCCGCAGCAAACGCCGGAGATGGCGCAAATCAGGATTGTAAACACCGGCAATTTGAAGATCACCGCACAGGTTCCTGAAAACTACCTGGGCCGTGTAGGTGTGGGAACCACATTGCTGGTATCGCTTCCCAACACCAACAAAACACTGACAACAAAAGTGAACGTTGCCGGGAAGATCATCGATCCTACCAGCCGCTCCTTCCAGATTGAAGCGCCGGTTCCTTCCGACCCGTCGCTGAAGCCAAACCAGATTGCCATTGTGAAGATCAAAGATTACAATGCACCAAACGCCATCACCATTCCGCTGAATGTATTGCAGAACGATGAACAAGGAAAATACGTGATGGTGGCGGCGAAAGAAGGCGCCAAAACAGTGGCCCGCAAACGCCGGGTAGAAGTAGGTGAGCTTTACGGCGACCGCCTTGAAATCAAGAGCGGATTGCAAAGCGGCGAAGTGATTGTAACCGAAGGCTACCAGGAGCTCTACGAAGGGCAACCCCTGACAACCGACACCAAAGCGCAGTAGTTGCACAGATAAACCAAGATCAACAGACTTATCAACGAATTTTTATGAGCGTTAAAGAATTCATGTCCGAACGCTTCAAGCAGTTTGGGCCCACCACCTGGAGCATCAAAAACAAAACAACCATCTACCTCGTGATGGTGTTTATTACGCTGGCAGGTGTATGGCAGTTTATTACGTTGCCAAAAGAACAGTTTCCCGATATCGTTATTCCTAACATTTATGTACAAACCATAAATGTGGGCAACTCGCCAAAAGATATTGAGAACCTCATTACGCAACCCATCGAAAAACAAATCAAGGGCATTACTGGTGCTAAAATCACCAAGCTAACCAGCACCTCGGTGCAGGACTTCTCGGCCATCATGGTGGAGTTTGACACTGATGTGGATGTGGACATTGCCCTGCAGAAAGTAAAAGATGCGGTGGACAAAGCAAAGACCGATCTGCCCACCGATCTTACACAAGAGCCCATTGTACAGGAAGTCAACTTTTCCGACCAGCCCATTATGTACGTAAATGTGAGCGGCGACTACGATGCCGTGCGGCTGAAAAAATACGCGGAAGATCTGCAGGACCAACTGGAAGAACTGCCGCAGCTAAACCGGGTTGACCTGGTAGGTGCGCCGGAGCGGGAATTCCAGATCAATGTCGATCCTTACCGCATGCAGGCATCGGGCATTACGTACGATGACATTGCCCGTTCGGTCGCCAACGAAAACCTGGATATATCCGGTGGACAATTGGAAGTTGGCAACATGCAGCGGAACCTTCAACTGAAGGGGCAGTTCAAAACTGCTTACGATATTGAAGGTGTTGTGGTGCGTAATTCTAGCGGCGATGGTATTTACCTGAAAGACATTGCCAGCATTAAAGACACCATCAAGGAAACAGAAAGCTATGCCCGCCTGAACGGCAAAAAGGTAATTACGCTGAACATTGTAAAGCGTGCCGGCGAAAACCTGATTGAAACATCGGAAGACGTACACCGCGTGATTGATGAAATGAAAGAAGCTGGCTCGCTGCCTCCGCAGTTAGAGGTGTTGGTTACCGGCGACCAAAGCATCACCACCAAAGTTTCGTTTAACGAGTTGGTGAACTCCATCATCATCGGCTTTTTGCTGGTGTTGCTCATCCTGATGTTTTTCATGGGTATCACCAACGCCTTTTTTGTGGCCTTGTCGGTACCGTTATCCATGTTCATTGCATTCCTGTTTTTACCGGCCGCCGACTTAATTGTTGGCGCCAATGTTACCCTCAACTTCATGGTGCTGTTTGCCCTGTTGTTTGGCCTGGGTATTATTGTAGATGATGCCATTGTGGTAATCGAAAATACCCACCGCATTTTCATGCAGGGGCACGGTAAAATCAGCTCCGAAAAAAGCGCTATCATGGCCGCCGGCGAAGTATGGATCCCGGTATTGGCCGGAACGCTAACTACGCTGGCGCCGTTTGTTCCCTTACTTTTCTGGCCGGGCATTATTGGTAAGTTCATGATTTACCTGCCCACCATGCTCATCTTCACACTGGCGGCATCGCTTATTGTGGCCTTTATTATGAACCCGGTGTTTGCCGTGGACTTCATGAACCATGAAGACGGTGTGCCGGAGAAAAAATCGGCCATCTTTCGCAAGCCGCTTTTCTGGGTGTTTGTGGTGCTGGGGGTTTCGTTGGATGTGTGATGGGACAAACCTTCGCCGGCAACTTCATTTTGTTCATGGT
>DATKHJ010000239.1:0-12895 GCA_035510335.1 Flavisolibacter sp.
ATTCACTATATGATTGGTTTTCTTTCTAAAATCTTTGGCGGCAGCAAGTCGGAAAAAGACGTAAAATCGATTTTGCCGCTGGTCACTAAAATCAACCAACATTTCCAGTCTTATCAGAGCCTCAGCAACGATGAACTTCGAAATAAAACCGTTGAGTTTCGTACCCGCATCAAACAACACCTGACGGACATTGACAACCAGATAGCCGAAACAAATGCCCGGGCGGAAGAACTCCCGTTTACCGACCTTGTAGGCAAGGATGCCATTTACCAGGAAGTGGACGGCCTGAAAAAAGACCGCGATGCGAAGATTGAAGAAATTCTGAAAGAACTGCTTCCCGAAGCCTTTGCCGTGGTAAAGGAAACGGCCCGCCGCTTTAAAGAAAATACAGAAATCCGCTCAAAGGCAACAGAACTTGACCGTGAACTGGCCGTTTATAAAAATCACATCACCATCAACGGCGACGAAGCCGTTTACCAAAATACCTGGACGGCCGGTGGCGGCCAGGTGACCTGGAACATGGTTCACTACGATGTGCAATTGATTGGTGGCTCGGTGCTGCACCAGGGCAAAATTTCAGAAATGGCAACCGGTGAAGGTAAAACGCTGGTTTCTACCCTGCCGGCTTACCTAAACGCATTGGCCGGCGAAGGCGTTCACATCGTAACGGTGAACGATTACCTGGCCCGACGCGATAGCGAATGGAACGGCCCGATCTTCGAATGGCTGGGACTTCGTGTTGATTGCATTGACAAACACCAGCCCAACAGCGAAAGCCGCCGCCGTGCTTACCAGGCTGATATTACTTACGGTACCAACAACGAATTTGGTTTTGATTACCTACGCGATAACATGGTTCACTCGCCGGAAGAAATGGTGCAACGCAAACACCATTTTGCCATGGTGGATGAAGTGGATTCGGTATTGATTGATGATGCCCGTACGCCGTTGATCATCTCCGGCCCTGTGCCGCGTGGCGATGACCAGCAGTTTCATGTTCTTCGTCCACGTGTACAACAGTTGGTGGAAGCACAGGAGCGGTTGGTGCGTGGCTTCTTAAATGAAGCAAAGAAAAAATTTGCCGAAGGCGACGATGACCCAAAAAGCGGTGGTTTGATGTTGTTCCGTGCTTTCCGTGGTTTGCCAAAATACGGTCCGCTCATTAAGTTTTTGAGTGAGCCGGGTATTCGGGTGAAACTGCAAAAAGCCGAGAACTATTACCTCGCCGATCAGCAGCGCAACATGGGCATCGTGGATGAAGAATTGCTCTTTCACATCGACGAAAAAAATAAATCGGTTGACCTAACAGATAAAGGGATCAACATCCTGACTCGCGCCGGTGAAGATCCGGAGTTTTTTGTACTGCCCGACATCAGCACCCGTCTGGCAGAAATTGAAAACGCCGATGCTCTGCAGGAAGAAAAACTGCACCAGAAAGAAGCAATTCTCAACGAATACTCCACAAAAGCCGACCGCATTCACTCGGTTCAGCAATTGTTGAAAGCGTACTCTTTGTTCGAGAAAGATGTAGAGTATGTGGTCATGGATGGCGCTGTAAAAATTGTTGACGAGCAGACAGGTCGTATCCTAGAAGGCCGCCGCTACAGCGATGGTTTGCACCAGGCCATTGAAGCAAAAGAGAACGTGAAGATTGAAGCCGCCACCCAAACCTATGCTACGGTAACGCTGCAGAACTACTTCCGTATGTACCACAAGCTGGCCGGTATGACCGGTACTGCCGAAACAGAAGCAGCGGAGTTGTGGAGCATTTACAAATTGGATGTGGTGAACATTCCAACCAACATTCCTGTCGTTCGCAAAGACCAGCAGGATTTGGTGTACAAAACACGGAAAGAAAAATTCAAATCGGTTATTGACGAAATAGAAGCCTTGCGCAATGCAGGCCGCCCTGTTCTGGTGGGTACAACATCGGTGGAGGTAAGTGAATTGCTTAGCCGTATGCTGCAGGTGAAAAAGATTCCGCACAACGTACTCAACGCAAAACAGCATGCCCGTGAAGCGCAAATTGTTGCCGAAGCAGGTTTGGCCGGCGCCGTAACCATTGCCACTAACATGGCCGGTCGTGGTACCGATATCAAGCTAGGCCCCGGCGTGAAAGAAGCGGGAGGTTTAGCTATTATTGGTACAGAACGCCACGAGTCCCGCCGTGTGGACCGCCAGTTGCGTGGTCGTG
Source organism: Flavisolibacter sp. (assembly GCA_035510335.1). Classification (GTDB taxonomy): domain Bacteria; phylum Bacteroidota; class Bacteroidia; order Chitinophagales; family Chitinophagaceae; genus Flavisolibacter. The sequence continues at coordinate 2,195 of DATKHJ010000239.1, forward strand.
CCGGTCGCCAGGGCGATCCGGGTACATCACAGTTCTATGTGTCGCTGGAAGATGACCTGATGCGCATGTTTGGTAGCGAAAGAATTGCCGGCCTCATGGACCGCTTTGGTTACAAAGAAGGCGAAGTGATTCAGCACAGCATGATCACAAAATCCATTGAAAGAGCACAGCGCAAAGTAGAAGAAAACAACTTCGGTATTCGTAAGCGTTTGCTGGAATACGATGATGTGATGAACAAGCAGCGGAACGCCATCTACGAACGTAGAAATCACGCCTTGTTTGGCGAACGACTGGCACTGGATATTGACAATGCCTTCTCTGTAACGGCCGAAGAAATTGTTTCTACTTATAAAGAGCAGGAAGATTACGAAGGTTTCAAACTGGCTTGCATTGTGACGTTTGGCCTGGACTTCCAGATTGATACGGAAGAATTTAAATCCACGCCTGCCAATACACTCACAGACCGGTTGTACACAGAAGCCATCGAAAACTACCAGGCGCACAAAGAAGGCGTGAAGGCGCAGGCCGTTCCTGTTTTCCAAAACATTCGTGAAACACAGGGGCAACATATCGAGAACGTGGTTGTTCCGTTTACCGATGGAAGAAAAGGCATTAACGTACTGGCCAATCTTGATAAAGTAGTTACCACCGAAGGCGAAGAACTGACGAACGCCATGGAACGCAACATTACACTGGCCATCATCGACGATAGCTGGAAGGAACACCTGCGTGCCATGGACGATCTAAAGCAAAGCGTTCAAACCGCTTACCTGGAACAGAAAGATCCATTGGTGATTTACAAAATGGAAGCGTACAATTTGTTCCGCCGCATGAGCTCTGATCTCAACAGGGAAATTGTTTCTTTCTTGTGCCACTCGCAATTGCCGGTGCAGGAAGAACAGGCTCCTGTGCAGGAAGCCCGTCCGCAAAAAACGGACATGAGCCAACTGCAGGCAAACAAGGAAGAAATTGACGCCGTTGGCGATGATTATGCAGCCAATGAAAAAGACTATTACGATCCGTCAAGCCCCGCGGGAAATATTGCCGTAAAACAAGACCCCATTAAGGTTGGACCGAAGATTGGAAGAAACGATCCATGTCCTTGCGGCAGTGGTAAGAAGTTTAAAAACTGCCACGGAAAAGATGCGTAATTGAATTTTGTATAAATGTGTAAAGCCTCACTTCGGTGAGGCTTTTTATTTCGCACAGAGGAAAGGAGCGAAGGAGAGAGCAAGTCTTCCTCTTTTGCTCCTTTCCTCTGTGCGAAATCACTTTCCTCTTGAATACTATAGTTCTTTCTTGAGCAAAAGAACTTCAAAAAAAACATCTAGCGAATCTCTGGCAGTGCAAGAGAAGGCTGTGTTGAATCAGCAACTGCGGTTTGTTCTGCCACCAGTTTAGTAAACTTCTCCACCTCCTGCTCATATGCCAACCTCTCTCCTTTTGTCAATGTTGTTTCGCCAACAGCGTTTTCAAAAAAGTAGTGAATGGCAATGTAGCGTTTTACGTGGCCCCGGGTTTCCGCAGGCAGGTAGGCTTGCAATCGCCAGAAGTTGCGGCTGCCGGCTTTTTTAATGGCTTTGTTCACCACTCCTGGTCCTGCATTGTAGGCTGCAATTACCAACAGCCAGTCCTGGTAGTTTTTATACAAAGCACTGAGATATTTAGCAGCAGCGCCAGTACTTTTTCGCAGCTGCTTTCGCTCATCTATTTTGCCGGAAACGGCCAGTCCCAACTCTCTTGCCGTGCCTTTCATCAACTGCCAGTAACCAACAGCGCCGGCATGCGACCGGGCTTTCAGTTTCAGATCCGATTCTACTACGGCCAGGTATTTCAACTCTTTGGGCAGGTTGTGTTTGGCAAAAATGGCTTCCATCACCGGGAACAAAGCTTTTCCGCGAACGGCAGTTTCTTCCAGGTCCTCTCGGTTCTTTTTTAAAAAGGAAGTCACAAATGTTTTTGCACTGCTGTTCAGTTTTATGCGGGGCATGGCCGGTGAAGCAGGCTTGTTCTCCTTTCGTGAAGATTCGCCTATTGCCACAACCAGTTTAGGAAAATAAGGCAGCGTAGAGTCGGTTGCGATAACTGTGGAGGCTGAAGATAACGGGTCAGGAATTGGTTTCGATGATGGCCATGGGTTAAGTGATGTTGCCAGTAAAAGCGGCAATACAAAAAGCGTTTGTTTCTGTAGGGTCATTGTTTTTGTTTTCGTGAACAATGCCGTCCGGGGAAATTGGAGAAAGCGGTAATTCAGGAAGGATATGGCGGGAGCGGATTCCGGAAGGGGCGGACAATGATGGTTTTTTCATGCATCCGGAACCTGTGCGTAAGTGCGGTGCAAACCTATACCGATCTTTTTACCGGTACAATCGGAAATCTACGCTGACAAGGCTAAGCCGTTGGTTTCGTGGCGAATAAAAGTTTTCAACAGAAAGAATGGCAGGCTGGATACAGAAAAAATTCTGGTTCACAACATATCTATATATATGAAAGAAGACATCATGACTTCGTCCGCAGGTGTGCTAAGTATTGTTACGCATGCAAACAATCGTGGAAAGAATATTTCATCCCTTACACGGCATCACGTCATTCTGCCCGGTGCATAAAATACGGTTTCCCTTTGCCTTTCAGATCTAAATAAGCCTTACAGGGTTCTAAGTGTTAGCTCTTAGCAAATCCAATCGAAAATTTCACCGAAAAAAAATGCCCGTTCGTCTATAAATAAAGCCCTTGCGGCCTTTACGATAGTCAATTTCTTTCCGAATCGTAAATCTACTATTGCATTCCAGTAATTCGTGCAGTACGTTTGCATCAGCTAAGGGAAATCATTTAGAACTTTTGAAACTTTTTCTTAGCCGACTTTAATCTGACCCCTTAAGTGCCCTAATCAAGCACTTGTGAAATTTAAACCGAATTAGATGAAAACTACCTCTACCCTGTTGTGCCTTTTACTATTGATTAGTGTTTTTACTTCAAACGCTACGAATTATACGAACAGCGGTAATCAGCAAGCTTACAATTTGAACACCGGCGATACCCTGCGGGTTGTTAACGGTACTTATAAAGGAAACATCAATACCTTCCCCTATGGCGCGGTGATTATTGTTTCTGCCACAGCTACTTTCCAGCCTGCTTATATCAACTCACCAAACGGTAAAATCATCAACTACGGTATTTGCGATTTCAACTCGCTGGGCACAAGTAGCTTTTTCAAGTTTGAGAATTTTAACCTGTTAAACGTAAAGGGTGACCTGAACCTTTACGATGGTCATACACAAACCTGGACAAACAACCTGACTGCTACCATTAAAATCAGCGGCAACTTTTCCATGCAGCAGGCTGTGTTCACCAACCTTTCAACTATGACGGTTGGCGGCAACTTCGCTATGTATTCTGCCAGCTCAAGTTTTCTTAACCGTGGCGTGCTGACGGTAACCCGCGATCTTTCAGTTAGCGCCGGTACACTGGATAATGAAAACCGCATTGTTACAGACAAGTTTAACGCCTGGGGCGGAACTGTGATTAACGAAGGTTCGATTCAGCCAAAAGGCGATATGGTTTTTAGTTCAGGAACAGAATACACCAACAAATGTTTGATGATTACCAATGCAGGTTTTACCAACTACGGAACATTTAATAACAATGGCATGTTGTGGGTAGGAAGAACCGGCACCAACAACGATCATTTTTACAACTCCGGTACATTTACCAACAGCAGCACAGCTGTAGTAAGAGCTGCAAAACTGACAAACTATAGCCTTTTAGCAGGCGGTGGCGGCTACTACATCACCGGCGAAACTTATACTTCTGGCGTGGTAGGTACAAATAGTACTACAACTGATGTCATTAAAGTGTACGATGTAACCCGCACTAATAGCTCACGCATTTTTGATACACAGTGGGGATCGGTAGGAACAAACGTTGTTTACAGCCCGTTTGCACAGCCCGATACCAACAATGTAAACTACGAAGGTTGCGCAGCTTCTTTCAGAATGGACCCTGCACAACTGCTGCCGGTTGAGTGGAACTTCTTTACCGCCAAATTGCAGCAAAACATTCCGGTACTTGCCTGGTCTGCACAGTTTGAAGCCAACATGAAGTTTGAAGTAGAAAGAAGCTTTGACAATGCCCACTTTGTAAAACTTGGCGAGGTGTTTTCAAACAACACAAAACAATACAGCTTCACCGACGAAAAAGCAGGCAAAGGCAACGTTGTTTACTACCGCATTAAAGCAACAGGTGCAGATGGTGCTGTAAAATATACCGAAACAAAAAGCCTGAAAATTGCTGGTGTAAAAGCAACTGCTACAGTTTATCCAAACCCGGTAAGAAACATTGCTTCTGTTCAGTTCCAGTCAGAAAAAACAGAGCTGATGACGATCAGAATCACAAACACTGCCGGCCAGCAAATGATTGCCAAGCAAGTAAGTGCTACCAAAGGTTTGAACACGGTTTCTTTCACCGAAGCAGCACAGTGGAAAGCAGGTGTTTATTTTGTGGAAATGGTGCAGCAGAACAATGTTGTTTCTACTGAGCGTTTCATTAAACAATAAATCAATTGGACGATTCACACGAGAAGGCCATCAGTTGATGGCCTTCTTTATTTTTACAGCGTTGCCTGCTTTTTACCTTCAACGCAAATTCGGAAATATGATTAAAAAAGCCACTGCGTACAAAATTGAAAAGCCAACAGCGGCCGATTATCCGGAGTTGTTGCAGGTATGGGAAGCATCGGTGAGAACTTCGCACCATTTTCTGAAAGAAGAAGACATACAGGTTTTTAAACCGCTTATCCTGCACCAATATTTCGACCTGCTTAGCCTTTTTTACATCCGGGTCGATCAAACAATTGCCGGGTTCCTAGGCACGTCAACCGATAAAATTGAAATGCTGTTTGTGCATCCGGCCTATCACGGGCAGCAAATTGGTAAGCAGCTTTTGCTGTATGCAATTCATGAATTGAAACTATGCTTGGTAGATGTGAACGAACAGAACGAAAAGGCGCTATCGTATTATCGTCGTTTTGGCTTCCAGGTTATCAATCGCTCTGCCAAAGACGGACTTGGAAAGCCCTACCCTTTGCTGCATCTTCAGTTGCTATAAAGTAGAAAGACTTCCTCACGGAAGTCTTTCTACTTTATACGGTGTTCTTCAATTAAAATTTGAAACCGAGTGTGATGCTCCAAACACGGTGCTTGTTGTTGTTATCGTCGCCACTGCTGGTACCGCTTTGCAACTTAGCCAAACCATGTCCGTAGTTTACTCCCAGCACATAGCTCCTGCCTTCAATACCGGCGGTGCCGTTTACACCGTAGTCAAACCGGCGCACTACGCCAAGGCCAGCACCTTCTTCTTCATCAAATGTTGTAGGATCGTCATCGGAAAAGCGAATGTCGGCCTCACGGGAATAGGTTTGCCCTAAAATTCCTCTTCCTTCTGTTCTTACATTACCGCCAATGCCAACTGCAGCATAAGGTCCGGCACCTGCAAACAAGCGTGTGCTGCCGCCAAGAGGCGCTTTAAACAAAAGGTTCAGCGGAACTTCCAGGTAACGTGGATTAAAGGTTTGCTTGAAATAGCCAGCCTGTCCTTCTGTACCCTGCTCAAGTTTTGATCCTTTACCGGTGTACAAAATACCCGACTGCAAACTCAGCGGGGAAACGCCTAAACGAATATCGCCAACAAGCCCCACCTGAAAAGATGTTAGTTGATTGCCTTCATTGACACGGCCATTGTCGGTTACCGATACGTTTGCCAGGTTAACACCGGCCCTGATTTGTCCTGATTGCGCTACGGCAAATAAGCCCGCAAATAACAATGCGGCTACAAGGGTGATTTTCTTCATTTTCATATGTACCATTTCTAGTTTGCTTTTCAGTTTGCAAATGGCTTGCCAGAACAAAGCGGGAACCTCAAAATAAAAAAGCCTCCACATGTTGCGGAGGCTTTAAAAAATCATTTTCTGCAATGGTTGGCTTCACCCGAATAACTCGCTTACCGAATTATACTTACTGTCAAGGATACCAGGTTCTTCTACAGCAAGATTAACAGGTACGACAGGAAATTGGATTTCCAGATTGCTCCTGCGAAAATAGAGAATGAAAATCTTTGTGTCAAGCGACAGAGCAAAAAAATATCCGATATGTATTAAACACTAATGTGCCTATCATGGGAATAAAAAACCCATGCAAAGGCATGGGCTAATCAATTATCTATGTTCGTTACAGAATTAAAAAGGGATTGTCGCTAAAACCGTCTTTTGCTTTTTTATTGTCTTTGGTAAACCTGCGTTTAATCCAGCTAAAGAATCGTGTGATCATGGCAAATGGTTTTAAGCGTGAACAAATTGGAAATACCAGTTTTCGAAAAGGGAAGAATTAAGCGGCAGGTAAAGCGCCGGAAATTGTGTTGACGTAGGAAACAGTTGTACGACGAATGTTTCCAAGTTAGCCAATAATTGCAATTTCTGAAAATTATTTTATGAGAAAGCCCCATCACCCTTCGACAAGCTTAGGGCAATGAGGCTTTGCTTATTTGCGCATTGGCGAATGCCAATTGCTGTTTGTTCTTAGTAGTCCATGCCCATTCCGCCTGGCATACCACCCGGGTGACCACCAGCTGCTGCTTTTGGCTCAGGCTTGTCGGCAACTACACACTCTGTAGTCAGCAACATACCAGCAATAGACGCAGCGTTCTCAAGCGCAATACGGCTCACTTTGGTTGGGTCAATAACACCAGCAGCAATCAGGTTTTCGTACTCTTCTGTGCGGGCATTGAAACCGTAGTCAGCTTGGCCTTCGCGAACTTTGTTCACTACTACAGATCCTTCGATACCGCAGTTTTCAACAATCTGGCGCAGGGGCTCTTCCAGTGAACGACGAACGATCTGAACACCAGTTGCTTCGTCGCCATTCAGTGTTTGCAGGTTCGTTAATGCATCAATTGCACGAACGTACGCTACACCGCCACCTGGAACGATACCTTCTTCAACCGCAGCACGGGTTGCATGTAAAGCATCGTCAACACGGTCTTTCTTCTCTTTCATTTCTACTTCGGTAGCAGCACCAACATGCAGTACAGCTACACCACCGCTCAATTTAGCAAGACGCTCCTGTAGTTTTTCGCGGTCGTAGTCAGAAGTTGTGTTTTCGATTTGAGATTTGATTTGGTTGATGCGGGCAGTGATGCCTTCTTTCTCGCCTTTACCACCAACGATGGTTGTGTTGTCTTTATCCAGTACAACTCTTTCGCACTTACCCAAATAAGTCAGGTCAGCGTTCTCGAGTTTGTAACCTTGCTCTTCAGAGATAACGATACCTTTTGTCAGGATGGCAATGTCTTGCAGCATTTCTTTTCTGCGGTCGCCAAAGCCTGGTGCTTTAACAGCAGCAACTTTCAATGTACCACGCAGTTTGTTTACCACCAAAGTAGCCAGCGCTTCACCTTCCAAATCTTCAGAGATGATCAGCAATGGAGCACCTTGTTGTGCAACTTTCTCCAGGATGTGCAGGATGTCCTTCATGCTGCTGATCTTTTTGTCGTAGATCAGGATGTAAGGGTTCTCCAGCTCAGCCTGCATTTTTTCGCTGTTGGTTACAAAGTAAGGAGAAATGTAACCGCGGTCGAACTGCATACCTTCTACTACATCAACAGTGGTTTCAATACCTTTTGCTTCTTCGATAGTGATCACACCATCTTTGGAAACTTTTTCCATTGCCTGGGCAATCAGCTTACCAATTTCTTCGTCGTTGTTGGCAGAGATAGCAGCAACCTGCTGAATCTTTTGGTTGTCGTTACCAACTTGCTGCGACTGAGAACGCAGGTTTTCAACAACAGCTTTAACAGCCTTGTCAATACCACGCTTCAGGTCCATTGGGTTGGCACCGGCAGCTACGTTCTTCAAGCCTTCGGTAATGATAGCCTGGGCAAGAACGGTAGCGGTTGTTGTACCGTCGCCGGCAATATCAGCGGTTTTAGAAGCCACTTCTTTCACCATTTGCGCACCCATGTTCTCGATGGCGTCTTCCAGCTCAATTTCTTTGGCTACAGAAACACCATCCTTGGTAACGGCTGGTGAACCAAATTTTTTCTCGATCACCACATTACGACCTTTTGGTCCTAATGTTACTTTCACTGCGTTGGCCAGAACGTCAACGCCTTTCTTCATTTTATTACGGGCATCAGTTTCGAAAAACAGTTGTTTTGCCATAATCTATGTTGTTGTTTTTTGTTTGAAAAATGTTTGAGGAAGCTGTGAGCTATTAGCTATGAGTTGCGAGCTTTATGGCTCATAGCTCGAAGCTCAAGGCTCATCGCTTTTCTTATACAATCGCCAGGATGTCGCTTTCACGCATGATCAGGAAATCTTCTCCTTCGATGGAGATTTCGGTTCCGGCATATTTGCCGTACAATACAGTATCGCCTTGCTTAACAGTTACAGGCTCGTCTTTTTTACCAGGACCTGCCGCGATAACGGTTCCGCGTTGCGGTTTTTCTTTCGCAGTGTCTGGGATGATAATGCCACCGGCAGTTTTTTCTTCTGCAGCAGCTGGTTTCACAATCACTCTGTCGTGCAGAGGGGTAACATTAACTTTGTTAGCCATACGTGTATAAATTTTTGGTTTAAATGAAATGAGGTTTTTGATCGTTCATCGCCGTAAATCGGCCGGTGAACAAGGTGCGCAAAGGTAGGCGAATAGTGTGCCGTAGCGGCAGAACCGGAAAAAATTTCAGATTCGGGCGGCCAATGGCGTCCAACAACCTGACAAGAAAAAAGAAATCCCTTGCAAAATGTCAAAATTTCACCAAAGATGGCAGTCCGCCCCCTTGCACGTAAACCATCCATTCTCAATTTCTTATCTTCGCCGCCTTAAAATATGGAGGCTGTAATTAAACCAATAACCAAAGAAGAACTGCGGTGGGCACATGCCATAAAAGACCCACTTTTCAGAAAGCGACTCATCATTTCCGTTTTTGGTTGTTTTGTCTGCCTGAGTGTTCTCCCCATCTTTTTCCAGGTTATTGAAAAGCGCCAGGGTGTTGTGTTAAACGATATTGTGCTGGAAGCCCTTCCGGCGATGGATGTTTCCATTCCCACGTTTGCCATTATCTGGGGCATGGCCATACTGATGGTGATTCGCTGTTTTCAGAATCCCCGCTTTATGGTACTGGCCTTTATGAGCTTCTGTATTTTTCTCTGCAGCCGCTTTATTACCATTTCGCTGGTTCCGTTAAATGCCCCGGCCGATTTAATTCCGCTGGTTGATCCACTGAGCAATTCATTTTACGGCGAAAGCTTTATTACCAAAGACCTTTTTTATTCGGGCCATACCGCCTCTCAGTTTTTGTTTGGCTTTTGCCTGTACAGGAAAACCGACAAGCGCATTGCCTTTGCCTGCGGCGTTATTATGGGTGTGCTTGTTTTGTTGCAACACGTTCATTACACAATAGATGTGTTGGCGGCCCCTATCTTTGCTTACTTGTGCTATTTCGTCGCTAAAAAACTGGTATCTGACTAATATCAGTTTTGCACAGGGTAAATATCTTTTTCTTTACCGTTTTAAAAGAAGTTTTATTTTTAAATCATATTCAGTTAACAAACAAAACCTATCAACCATGAAAAAGTTAACTGTTCCTTACTACGAACTGGGAACCAAACTGACGGATGAGCAGAAGGAGTTTTTCGACAAGGAGGGAGCGATCATCTTCAGAAATTTTATTACCAAAGAAACAGTACAAGAAATCATAGCCGAAACACAGCGTATTGAGCAAGAGTGGTTGGATGCTGGTTATGACAAAATGAACGGTATTCCGCTGAAGTTTGGAAAGGATGCCAATGGCAATAAATGTATTCAGCGCCTTTGCTTTCTTTCGCAGCACAGCACCTTACTGAAAAACATGCTGGCCGATCCACGTCTCAAAGCGTTGCTCGACCTGGTAAAACCATTTGAAGGCCGTATTGGCGAAGACGAAAAAGACGGCCTTGTTTTAAACAACTACGTACGTACCGACGATAGTGCCTTCTCGCAAATGGGATGGCATACCGACAGCCCAAGAGATCTTTTCCTTGGCCAGCGTATTATGCCGATGCTGAACGTGGGCATTCACCTGGATACGGTTCCGTTTGAGAACGGTGGCCTGCGTATTTTGCCGGGTACACACAAGCAAGGCATGCTTCGCCTGTTGTTTGGTAAGAAATACTTCATCGACCACAAACCAGACCGCCGCGAAGTTGGTTTTGATATTAACGCCGGCGACCTGACCGTTCATGACGGCCGTTTGTGGCACCGCGTACAAAAATCTCCTTTCATTGGCGAAAAGAGCCGCAGAAGAGTAATGTATGTTCCGGTGGTTACAGGTAAATACATGCCGAAGGACAAAAACAGCAAAACACCTTTCTATCACCGTTTTGCCTCTACGGTTCAAAACTAATTTTACTGAATGGCTTTTGCATTGATTACCGGTGCCAGCAAAGGCATTGGCAAAGCGATGGCTTTTGAACTGGCAGCCAGTGGATACAACCTGGCGCTGGTGGCCCGCAGCGAGGATTTATTAAAACAGGCAGCAGAAGAAATTCAAACGAAATACAAGGTCGAGGTGCGTTATTTAGCCCTCGACCTTTCTTCTTTACCGGCTGCGCAGCAGGTGTTTGACTGGTCGCAGCAGCAACGCCTGGATGTTTCCATCTTAGTGAACAACGCA
>DATKHJ010000240.1:0-6876 GCA_035510335.1 Flavisolibacter sp.
AGACAATTTCTGGGAAATGGGCGATACCGGGCCGTGTGGCCCCTGCACCGAAATTCATGTGGACACAAGACCGGATGAAGAGCGAAAAGCAGTGGATGGAAAAACGCTGGTGAATGCCGATCACCCGCAGGTGATTGAGATCTGGAACAACGTGTTTATCCAGTTCAACCGCCTGAAAGACGGCAGCCTGCAGCCGCTGCCGGCCAGGCATGTGGATACGGGGATGGGCTTTGAACGCCTGGTGCGGGTGATGCAGGGCAAATCATCCAACTACGACACAGATGTATTTACCGGAACCATCGATAAGATCAAAGAAATTACAAAGCAGGAATATCATTTTGGTGATTCGAAAAGCGATGTTGCTTTCCGTGTGCTGGCCGATCACATCCGGGCTATTTCTTTTACTATTGCCGATGGGCAGTTGCCATCCAACACCGGTGCCGGTTATGTAATCAGAAGAATTCTGCGCAGGGCCGTTCGCTATTATTATTCTTACCTGAATTACCAGCAACCCTTGTTGCACCAGTTGCTGCCGGTAATTGCAACGCAGTTTGAAGATGTGTTCCCTGAATTAAAACAGCAGGAAGCGTTTGTTGCAAAAGTGATAAGAGAAGAAGAAGAAGCGTTTTTAAGAACGTTGGAAAAAGGATTGAAGCGCATTGAGACTATCATCGTCAATTCTACCAATGAAATCAACGGAAGAGATGCTTTTGAACTCAATGATACCTATGGTTTCCCGCTGGACCTTACGCAATTGATTGCCTCAGAAAGAGGCCTGACGGTGGATGAAAAAGGGTTTTACGAAGCAAGAAAAGAGCAACAGGAAAGAGGACGAAAAGCTGGCGCTATCGACACCGAAGACTGGGTCATTGTCAACGAAGGAACCAGCAATGAATTTGTTGGTTATGATTCTCTCGAAACAAAAGCCACCGTTTTAAAATACAGGAAGGTAAAAGCCAAAGGCAAAGAAGCCGTGCAGATTGTGTTAGACAAAACGCCTTTCTACGCCGAAAGCGGCGGACAGGTTGGCGATACGGGCCAATTAACAATCGGCAACGAGCAAGTGGCCATTGTTGACACAAAAAAGGAGAATGATCTTATTATTCATTTTGCCGAAAAGCTGCCATCTTCTTTTGAAGGTGAAATCATCGCCAAAGTAGATGCAACCAAACGCAAGCACACCGCCATTCACCACAGCGCCACGCACCTGCTGCATGCGGCGCTTCGCAAAGTGTTGGGCACCCACGTAGCGCAAAAAGGCTCGCTGGTAAACGCCGACTACCTGCGTTTCGACTTCTCGCATTTTAGTAAAATGACGGATGAAGAGATTCGCGAAGTGGAAAAGCTTGTCAACAAAAAAATCCGCGAAAACATCCCGGTGGTTATTCGCACCATGCCCAAAGAAGAAGCAATGCAAAGCGGCGCCACGGCCTTGTTTGGCGAAAAATACGGCGACACCGTTCGGGTAATCACCATTGACCCAACCTATTCCATTGAGCTTTGCGGTGGCACACACGTTGGCGCCACGGGAGAACTGGGCTTCTTTAAAATAACATCTGAAGGCGCAGTGGCGGCCGGCGTTCGTCGCATTGAGGCCATCAGCGGACTGGCGGCAGAAACCTACCTGCAGCAGCAACTGTCCACAGTGCAAAACATTCGCGAAGCATTAAAGAACCCCAAAGACATTCAAAAAGCCATTACCGGTTTGCAGGAAGAAAATGCAGCCCTGAAAAAAACACTGGAACGGTTTGAAGCAGCGCAACTAAAAACGCTCCGTGATGCACTGGCGGCCAAAGCCCAAACGGTGAACGAAGTACAGTTCATTGGCGAAACGGTGGAAGTTGGCAGCGCCGATGCGCTGAAAAAACTGGCCTTCGACCTGAAAACCGTTGTTGGCAACGCCGTCATTGTGCTGGTAGCTGCTATTGAAGGCAAAGCCAGTGTGGCCGTATCCGTAGATGAAGCGCTGGTAACAGCAAAAGGATTGGATGCCTCTGCCCTTATCAAACAAAAGATTGCCCCTTTAATTAAAGGCGGCGGCGGGGGACAAAAAACACTGGCTACAGCCGGCGGTCAGGATGTTTCGCACCTCTCTGAAGTGATTGCCGCCGTTAAAACGGCACTTTAACCGCTCAGCAAATTAACAATTGCGAAACGTTTCGTAATTTGAAAAGCCTTGTTATATTTGATCTACGAAATTCAACGTAGTTAAATAAATCATTCGTTTATGAAACAACTTCTCTTAAAAAGAATGGCAATTGCAGCGATTGCTTTGTGCGCCGTACCGGGCTCCCTTCTTGCCCAGGATGAAAAAGAAAAAACAAAAGCGCAGGAGAAAAAGGAACGCCAGCAGATTGTGATTACCCGCAGTGGCGATAAGACCGAGAAAACCGTCATTGAAATTGATGGCGACAAGGTAAAAGTGAACGGGAAAGACGTGGCCGACCTGAAAGATGTGCAGGTGCATGTAAACAACCTGAAAAATTCGGGCAGCATTCGTCTTCGTACGCCCAGCCAGGGCACGTTCAACATGACGTTTGATGACTTCGGCAATGGCCGCTCCCTGTTTGCGGTGGACAGCAACCGCGCCATGCTTGGTGTAACAACCGAAAGTGATGACAAGGGTGCCGAAATCCGCTCGATTACAAAAGAAAGCGGCGCTGAAAAAGCAGGCCTGAAAAAAGGCGATATCATTACCAAAATCAACAACCGCAAAATTGATGGCGCGGATGATGTAACCGATGCAATCCGGTCGCAAAAGCCCGGCGATAAAGTGAGCATTACCTACTTACGTGAAGGCAAAGAACAAAAAGCAACCGCAGAATTAAGCCGGTGGAAAGGCATTGACATGGCAACTATGGTAGCACCAAAGGCACTTGCCGATGGCATGTTCCGCGAAAGCATCAACAGCCGTACGTTTGAGCGTTTTGATCGGTTGCCGGGTATGCAGGGCAATGTGTATGCAACTTCTGCAAGCCGCCCCCGTTTGGGTTTGGTAGTGCAGGATACGGATGATGGCAAAGGGGTGAAAGTGCTGGAGGTGGAAGACGATGGCACTGCCCACAAAGCCGGAATCCAGGAAGGCGATGTGATTACGCATCTTGATGACAAAGGTGTTAACAGCGCCGACGAGATTTCGAAAATCATGAAAGAGAAAAAAGACCAGCCTTCGGTACGCTTCCAGGTGAACCGCAACGGCAAGTCGCAAAATATTGAAGTAAAAGTTCCGCGGAAATTAAAAACAGTGGATTTGTAAATAATGAATAATCAGTAATGGGTGGTGAGTGGTGAACAGCGTCTTACATTTTATAAAACCCGCTGATTACTCATTATTTATTACTGATTAAATCGTTTCATTGTGCAGTCTTTCAACGGCCCTGCTTTTTATAGGCGGGGCTTTTTGTTTTTCGAGGCCTAAATTTGTCCGAATGAAGGCAGAGGAAGCATACGAAACCGTTATCGGCCTGGAAGTACATGCCCAACTACTTACCAAAACAAAACTGTTTTGCGCCGATACCACCGCGTTTGGGAGAGAAGCCAATACGCAGGTTAGTGCCATTTCGCTGGCGCATCCCGGTACGTTGCCCAAAATGAACAAAGAAGCCATTCGGCTGGCCATAACACTTGGCCTTGCCACAGGTTCGCAAATTGTTCAGCAAAACTACTTTGCCCGCAAAAATTATTTCTATCCCGATCTGCCGAAAGGCTACCAGATCTCACAGCACACAACACCTATCTGCAAGGGCGGTGAGCTGGCAATAACGGTTGGACAGCAAAAAAGAGCCGTTCGTCTCAACCGCATACATATTGAAGAAGATGCCGGCAAAAGCATTCATGATGGCGAAGGTTTGTTCACCCAACTTGATTTTAACCGCGCCGGCACGCCCCTGCTTGAAATTGTTACGGAACCCGACCTGAGAAGCGCCGAAGAGGCGGCCGCTTATGTAACCACCCTACGAAAATTGGTGCGGCATTTAGGTGTTTGTGATGGCAACATGGAAGAAGGCAGCATGCGTTGCGATGTAAATATTTCGGTGCGAAAAAAAGGCGATAAAAAGCTGGGCACCAGAGTAGAAATCAAAAACCTCAATTCGATCCGTTATATTAAAAAAGCCATTGAATACGAAAGCAAGGAGCTTATAAAAAAGTTGGAGAAAGGCGAAACCATCCTTCAGCAAACAAAAGGATTAGATGACGCTTCATTCATCACCTACGTCATTCGCACAAAAGAAGACGAAGACGACTACCGCTATTTTCCTGAACCAGATCTTCCGCCCTTCTCCATTTCAACCGAGTTTATTGAGTCGGTGAAGCAATCCATTCCGCCACTGCAGTCGGAAATTAAAGCAAAGGTGCAGGAGCAATACGGTTTGCCGGAATACGATGCGTCACTTCTTGCCGAAGACATGGAACTGGCCAACTACTTTTTTTCGCTGACAGAGAACACAATCAACTATAAAGCTGCTGCCAACTGGGTGCTTGGTCCAATTAAAAATCATTTGGCAGAAAACGAAACGGCGGAATTAAGTGCCCTTCCCCCTGCATCGGTTGCCGAACTTGTTCGGCTGATTGACGAAGCGGTGATTAGCTATGGAATAGCGCAGAAGATCTTTCCACAGCTTCTTGCCAACCCCGCCCTGGATATTGCAAACTACATTAAGGAACAAAACCTTCAGATGCAGTCGGGCAGCGAAACCGAAGCACATATTGACGCCGCGTTAACCAAGCATGCGCAAAAAATAACAGAATATAAGAAGGGTAAGAAAGGTTTGCTTAGTTTATTTGTGGGCGAAGTGATGAAACTTTCTAAAGGCAAGGCCAACGCGGAAGAAGTCACGAAACGAATTCTGGAGAAAATCAATCAACAAGCATGAACAAACTTTTTATACTAGCGACGGTTGTGGGTTTAGCTGCCTGCAACCAGGATAAGGACGCAACGAATTTTGAGGTAGAAGGCACCGTAAAAAACACAACAGCCAAAATGATTTACCTGGAAGAAATTGTGCCCAACAGCAACAACCCCGTTATCATGGATTCTTCCGAAATTAAAGCCAATGGCAGCTTTGATCTGGATGCGCAAACCAAAGAAGAATCGTTTTACCAACTCCGTTTGCAAAACCAGCTTACGCCGTTTGTTTTTTTAATTAATGATGTAAACAAGCTGAAAGTAAACGCAGATCTAAACAACGCTACACAACCTTACACGGTTGATGGCTCACCGGCATCAAAAGGCTTGATGGAGTTTGACAGAACCACTTTTCAGCAGGGATTAAAAATTTACACGCTTGGCAGCAAGGTTGACAGCCTGCGCAAAGCCGCAGCGCCGGACAGTGTAGTTGCTATTACCTACAAAGAACTGGAAGATGCCGCTACTTCGTTTAAAACCGAAGCGCAGGCTTTTATTCAAAAGAGCAACAGTCCCATTTTGTCTTTATACACCCTTAGCTCTTTTCAAAACAGGGCGGCAAACCTGAACATGGTTGGTTTCTCGCAGGAGGAAATGAAAGAGCTGATTAATACGGCCGCCACAAAACATCCAAAACACACCGCTTTGCAAAGTGTAAAAAGCCGGATGAATGCTACGGAAGCGCCTAAGGCCGGCTTTACGCCGCGCAAGGCGCCGGAGTTTAGTCAGCCTGATGTAAACGGCAAGCCAATTTCACTGGCTTCTTTTAAAGGCAAATATGTGCTGCTTGATTTTTGGGCCAGTTGGTGCAAACCTTGCCGTGTGGAAAACCCGAACGTAGTAAAAGCTTACAACCAGTTCAAGGATAAAAACTTTACCGTGTTTGGCGTATCGCTGGATGAAAACAAAGACGCCTGGCTACAGGCCATTCAAAAAGACGGTTTAACCTGGCCGCACGCCAGCGACCTGCAATCATGGAACAACGCAGCAGCAGCGCTCTATGAAGTGCAAAGCATTCCCGCTAACTTTTTAATTGATCCGCAGGGAAACATAATTGCCCAGGATTTGAGGGGTGAAGAGTTAATGGAAACATTGGCACGGTTCATTAAATAAGTCGTTGAAAAGAGAATAAAAAAAACCTGCATTCGCAGGTTTTTTTTATTCTCTTTCTGTTACTCGCTTGCGTTCAGCTTCGCTTTTTGAAAGGGCTAAGGCGAAACCAGCAAACAAATCTTCAATTGTAATGCTCAACTATTTAGGCTGATACAACCCTAATTTTCGCCAGCCGTCTTCAGTTTTAAAGCTGATGTTATTCTTCTTCGCATATTCTTCTGTTTCCTTCCATTGTTTTGAAAACAGTTTTTCTGCGCTTTCTTTTGACAATGTAATCTTCTTAAAACCATCATCAATCGCTGCGTAGTACGACTTATTCTCTGCATAGCGAAAGCTTTTTGTACTGCCGCCATAACTTGGTACTTCAACCACGTTTCGTTCGTGTTTTTTCAACACAAATGGCGTTTCGCTAATCACTTCCATTAATACATTGGGGAGAGATGGACTAACAGAAGCACCTCTTTTAAAGACCATTTTTGCAGTACCGTCACTGATCGTGAACTCATTGATCTGCTCCGAAAACGTAAATACTTTTCCTTCTCTTTGAAAGATGGGAAGGTCCTGCTGTAAGTCAACATTCACAAGCATATCCTTGTACACCTTCCCGCCGGCAGTAGTAACATCGGCTTTTACCCAAGCTTTAAAAAGTAAAGGAGAACCTTCATATTCTTCTGAAGCATTTTGGAGATATGGTTTGCCACCTACATCCTGAAGGAACTGGGCAGAAGCAAAAAGACTTACAAATAATAATAGAAAACTGAATGCAAATCTCATAAAACAGGTTTACGTTTTAGAAAGCTCTTTTTTATTATATCAAGTATAAGAAAAAGGTTGCTTATATAAGCAACCTTTTTCTT
>DATKHJ010000241.1:0-27191 GCA_035510335.1 Flavisolibacter sp.
GTCACCTTAGCGAACTATTGCAATTGAGGGCTTGGAAGGATGAACAGGGCTGTACGTGTTGTAGATGTTCTTGGCCCCGCATGGCGTTCTATGTTTCAGCGTTAATTGGTGTCCACCGTGTTTAGTAATGTTTCCATTTCAGAATCAATTAAGTCTGTAATTTGCTTCTTTATTGCGAAATAGTTTTCAAGAATTGCTTTCTCTGATAATTGGGCAATTGTTGGTAGCGGACGAAGAGATTCACTTTCCTCTTTTAATGCTGTATGGTCCTGAATGATTCCACCATGAAAGATTTTCAATTTGATTTTCTGCTCGGGATCGTCCGCAACCATGCCGACAAATTCGCCCGAGGAGAGGCCAGCAATCTTGGAGGCCGGTACCGCAAAATCCAGCTGTCCGGATTTGCTGATAGACGTGTCCATCCGGTTAATGGAAACACTTTCCTTAATCTGGATGATCTTTCCAAAACGTTCGGATAATTGTTTGGCGGTTTCTCCCGTCACCTGTCCTGAAATGATGTTGCCGGCAATGTTCATGATGACCGCAGCCTGGTCGGCACCATAATCTTTTTTGAGTTGGCTGAAATCCTGCAGGCCTAAACACGTGGCGACTTTGTTTGAACGGGCAGTGGCGATCAAGCTATCAATACCGTTAATAAAAATCGTGGGAAACTCATCGAAAACGAGGCTGCATTTTAGCCGAT
This sequence comes from Flavisolibacter sp., assembly GCA_035510335.1. Taxonomy (GTDB): domain Bacteria; phylum Bacteroidota; class Bacteroidia; order Chitinophagales; family Chitinophagaceae; genus Flavisolibacter. Next base: position 704 of record DATKHJ010000241.1, read on the forward strand.
CTTTTTGGTTGACGAGTTTAATCAGGCGGTTCACATATAAAGAGAGCACAGCGCCGAAAACCTGCTGCTTTTGCGGATTATTCGCAAGGCAAAGGATCTTTGGCGCACCAGGATGGTTGATGTCAAGTGTAAAATCATTGCCACCCATCACCCAGTATAACGAAGGAGAAGAAAGCCGCGCCATCCCAATCTTTGCAGACGCGATCTGGCCTTCCAATTGTTCCGTCGCATTGTTCTTGTAGGCGGAGAGAAAAGGATTGATCAACACCTCGATTTCCTTCTCTGTTCGGAGCACGGGAAACAACTTTTCGTACTCCTCTTGCATCAGTTCAATGACGTGTGGCAGTGTACAATACTTGCCACCTTTATACTTTTTTAAAAACCAGATAATGGCCGTTAAAAAATTGATCGGAGACTCCACAAAAAAATCCCCCTGCTTCGTGATCCAGTCTTTGTTGAGACCCAGTAAAATGGAGCGCGAAGATTCGGTCGCATCCGTGATGTCGAACATCGTCGAAGGATCCAAAGGATTGCAACGGTGGGAGCGGGAAAGGTCATCGAAATTGATGACGTAAAAGGCTGGTTGAACGATATAAGCACCTTTGTTTTTCAGAAGGGTGTTGTACGCAATGCGGGTGAGATCATCGTACTTAAAATCATACACCAGCATGGCAAAACCTTTTTGAATGTGCTGACGAATGACGTGTTGAATCACAAAGTAAGACTTACCGGAACCGGGTGTTCCCGCTACCAATAATCCCCGAAAAGGATTGATGATATTGATCCAACTTCTCCGCACCTTTCCTTTTAAATTATACTGTGCCGGCAGGTTGATGGAATACTCGTTTTGGAGCAATCTTTCTTCCTGTGGAAAGGTTTCATTCAATTCATTGAAAATGTCTTTATGGAGATTGAGGGCAATGAGCCTTGACAACCTTGTGCCGCCCTTTAGTATAAGTAAAAAACCTGATGTCGTTGTGGCCATATAGATGATTGCTACTTGGATGATATCACCGGTTAACGACAAGAGAATTGAACTGAGGAAGAAGAGTAGTAGACCACTTGCCAGGTTTATGACAATGGACTTCTTTTGCACCTTTTCGCTTTTCTTGCCCTTCGCACCGATGAGGGAGATCAGTAGCAGCAAAAATGAAAGCCCTTTCGAATGGAACATTGTTTTAAAGAGTCCTGTATGCGCAATATTTTGGAGTAACCGATCACCAAAATCGGCCGTCAATTCCCACTCCCGGAAGGCACCATAACAATAAAAATAGAAGTGAAGCAAAAGAAGGGCAATGCTGCCCATTCTTGTAAAGTCCACAATCTGTTTGAGTCCTTTTTCGTTCTCACCTGTTCCTGCCTGCATACATTCGTTTTATAAATTAAAGCCTCGCTTTTTCTTCTTCTTTTTTCTGAATTCGTAAGGAATTCTGCCTTCGTCTTTCTCTGTCTTTAATAAGTCCGCCAGTGGCTGTGAAGGAGTTGTATTTTTCGACTTTGAAATATCCTTGTCTGATGATCGAGTGATATTCTTTTGTGGTGATTTCGTAACTAATTTCTCTGGCTGTCCAAGGGTTGCCGCTTTATCCTTGATGCGTTCTTGAAGTGCTGCAGCACTGTATCCTTTTCCGAGATCACTGCCATTAAAAACAGCGCCTGTGCGATGATCAATAAAGGTGATCCCGTAGACAAAACCGGCGGCATTTTCACGAAGAGCTGTTGTGATCTTTTCATCTTTTAAACCGGCCACCAATTCGGTCAGGCTCTGTGGTTTTTGATGAAGCACAAATTCAATCGCCGTTTTCAATCTTTGTTTATGGGGCGCTCTGGCTTCTTCTCCTTTTTTAAACTGTGTTTCGAGGTAAGGTAAAGTTGGTTTAAAGCGAATCGAACTGGCTTTTATCGGTACGCCAACTTTGTTTCCTTTATCGTCTAACACACGGTAAACGAGTCCACCGTTTTGAAAAATGCGGCTGTCCTTTTCACCCCTGTCTGCGTGGAGATTGTATAATTTCAGAATAGCATTTAATTCAGGAAGAGAGGTAAAATGATAACGGCTAAAAACGGTGTGCAAGACACCCGTGATGGACCGCTTCGTATCGTTCTTGCCGTATTGAATTTTCTGGTTCGTGACGACCATTGCATCAGCCCTTTTCTTACTCGTTGCTTTGACCAAGCCAAAGGCTTCTTCTATTTCTTTGCGTGCTTTTTGCGACTGGTTGCGGCCGATGTTTTGGGTGACGATTCGACGGCCGTTTTCTTCGATCGAAGTGGTGACAATATGCAGGTGCGGATGGCCGGCATCGTGGTGTTCATAAACCAGGTAAGGCTGACCACCAAAGCCGATTTTGTCCATATACGTCGTGGCAATTTGAACCAGCTTGCCGGGGCCTAATTTCTCTGCCGGATCAAAGTTGAGCGAGATATGCAGCGTATTCGTTTTCGCTCTTGTGTTCAGGTCAATGTAGCGTTTAAAATGGTGCAACTTCTCGTAGAAATTCAATTCTTTCGCGTTCTTTAAAAAGTTGCCCGCATGGATGCATTGCGCTACCCCTTTTTGCACTTTCTTTTCATTGTAATTAAGGGCCTTACTGATCGAATTTGGGGTGGTTATTTTTGCGACCATACCTCATAAATTTGGTTCATCCGCAGCCTGATTTCTTCCGTCTTTTTTAGAAATGAAGCCTTCAAATTTTCATTGGCCGCAAGCCAGATCTTCACCTGCGGTACGGTGTCAAGTGTATGGAGCCGGTGCACGGCCTGATTGAAGTTGTTGCCGATCGCAGAGAGCTCATTTTTTAGGCGAATCATCTCTGCCAAAAGTTCATCCCCTGACTGGTTGCGGTAGTTGACGGTGACTGGTTTTTTAAGGAGCACCTTGCGTGCGTAATCACTTAGTTCTTTACTGGTCGTCTTTTGATGATGGGCCCTGATCGCGCTGTATTCTTCCTCATTCAGCCGAATGTGCAACCATTTTTTCCTGACTTCTTTTTTCACTTCTTTCACACAAATCTTTTTACATCTCACCTTTTGTTTGTCCATCTGTCGCCTTCCCGAAACGAGTTCCGAGTGAAGGGCAAGTGGCAAACGTGATACGTTTGGACATCTTGCCGGTCAGCGATCCAGGCTGCCTATGACCTTCCCGTGTATCACACCCAATTTAGGGCGCCACCGAAGGGGATTCCTATACGTGTTTAAATTCTAAACAGGTGGTCGCCCTCGATTCACCCTACATTTGAGGGATTCTTTTAACTTCCAAAAATTGTGATGTATGAGTAGTGTAGCGAGTGGTAAAAGCCCCGACCGGGCAAAGATTTTTGAAACCGTTTTGAGTAGCCCCGGGATGAGTGAGACCTGCAAAATTGTCCTGAACCCCAGCCGGCAAACGGTTGTTCTGCTAAGCCGGTTGATCGAAGGGGGAATGGAAAGAGGAGAAGGGAAAGAAGGCGATGAAATCCTCTCTTTCCTGCCGCCTGAGTCTGTGCAAGAATTAAAGGCGATCATGGAGGAAATGCTCCGAAAAAGTGGGCTCGTTGATTTTTACGCGCGACTAAAATCGCTGTGAGATTTGCAATTCTGTTTGTTGAAGCCTGTTCCAAAGAACAGGCTTTTTGATACAATAAGGGATGAGTTTTAGGAGCCATGGAGGAGGAAAGGGATAAATGGAATTTTAAAGCGCAAAAAAAGGGCTAGAGAAGCCCTTCATCTGCGAATGAATAATAGCCGTCAGGTGAGATGATGATATGATCGAGCACCTTGATGTCAAAGTACGCTGCGGCACTTTTGATCTTCTGCGTCAACTCTTCGTCCTGGCGCGAAGGTTTGAGACTACCAGAGGGGTGATTGTGTACCAAGATCATCGAGCAACTGGCCAGCTTTACGGCGGCTGCGAGGATTAGTCTCGGATCTGCCACCGTACCGGTGATGCCGCCCTGCGATACAGGGAAAAGTTGCAACACCCGGTTGGATCGGTTGAGGAACATAACTTTGAATTCTTCCAACAGTTCGATCTTATCCATGTCCCAATAATGCAGGCTAAGGTGGTAGGCGTCAGAGGAAGCACTGATGGCCGGCCGTTCAGATACTTTGCAGGCCACTTTGCGTTTGTACACGATATCGATTTCCGATACATTGTTCAGATCTGCCAGGCTGGGTAACTTTTCCATAATCTTAAGTTTTTGAGGTTTGAAAAATTGATTAGGGAACCCTCTCCGGCCGGCGCCGAACCGGCGCAAGGAGGACGCGGAATAAATCACATCTTAGCGCTGTTGGTGACCTTTGTTTATGCCGAACTCCTTGCTAGCCTGTTCCAGGCAAAGGCCGAACTTCGTGCAGCAATCAATGCGCTATAGAAAATGAATAGAGAAGCCATTCAGAACAAGGAGGATTTTATCATCTATATTTTGGAGCAACTGCACCTGAAGGTGCATCCGGTTGCCTTCGGGGCGTTTTTTATGGAAATATCGCCTGCCGGCGGTATCGATAGTTTTCGGAACTTGTTGGATGACTTGCACCAAAACGGCCTGGTGACCAAACAGGAAAACCCCGGAGCACCGTCGCCGGTGCTGCCGCATCTTCGGACGGTGGATTTGCGGTACGGGATCAGTGTAAAGGGCATCCAATTTTTAAAGCAGCAGCAGGCGACTGTTGTCAATCAAAAAGCTATGAAGGAAGTATTTGTCACCTATAGTTGGGACAGTGAAGAGCACAACGACAAAGTAATTGCGTTCACCAACGAGTTGCGGGACCAGGGTTTTGATGCGGAAATGGACCGCTTTTATTCGCAGCAGGAATCGGCGGCTGATTTTGGAAAAATGATGCACCAGGCCATGACGGATTACAAGAAAGTGATCGTGGTGCTGTCAAAAGGGTACAAAGAAAAGGCAGAAGCGTTCCGGGGAGGTGTGGGCAATGAATACAATTTGATTTTAAAAGACATTCAGAAGGAGAAGCAGAAATACATTTTGGTGTCCTTTGATGGCATCCATGACGAGGCTATACCCCTGAGTTTTAAAGACCAGGAGATTATCGACTTATCCGATCGCAAAAACCTGACGGTGTTGTACGCAAAGCTGATGGATAAACCGCTTGTTCAGTTTTCGGAAGTGGGCAAAGTAAAGCCGGTGATTGAACCCAAAGTGGTCGCGCCCTTCAGAGCGGAGAAAGTGGAAAATCTAACGATCGGACGACTTCGCTGTCATGCCGGTAACGCTAGCCAGTTTGGGCAGTTGTATAAGATGATTGAGTTTGTATGTCGTCAAAAGAAAGTGGACCAAGTAAATGTTATTGTTAGAGAGGATTTCTGTTGTTAAGTTAAGGGTTTTTTTAAGTAATTCTAGGGAAACGGATTAAGCTGTTGGTTTGTTCAAGAGGTAACGTTGTCTTCGTTGTTTGAGTGTCTGTTGTTTGATCTTTTCTCTCCGCCTGAGGATCTGTTCCCGCTTTCCGAAGTACACATCGGCCGGCGTAACATTGTCCAGTGACTCATGATAGCGCTGGTAGTTGTAGTAGTGCACAAATTCTTTGAGCGCCCCCTTCAACTCTTCGGGGCAGTAGTAATGATCCAGCTTTACCACGTTTTTCATAGAGCGGTGATAGCGTTCAATCTTGCCTTGCGTCTGCGGATGACACAGCTTCCCGTGTACCTGCGTTATGCCGACCGTTTTCAGGTACTCCTTCAGCTCTGAGGCCACATAGCAAGAGCCATTATCTGAAAGCAATTTGGGCCGCTGTCCCTCACCTAAATGCGCTTTGAGCATTGCCTGCTCAATGGTTCGCTGCACGTCTTCTGCTTTCATCGTTTTACACAGATCCCAGTGAACAATATACCGGCTGTAATCATCCAGAATGGTCGAAAGATAATACCAACCCCAGCCCAGGATTTTAAAGTACGTGAAGTCTGTCTGCCACAGCTGGTGCACAAAGCAAGGCTTATCCTTGAACTCATTGGAAGCCGAAAGCAGGATGTGCGCTGGTGTGGTGACCAGCCCTTTTGCCTTCAGGATGCGGTACACGCTTGACTCAGAGATAAACACCCGCTGTTCATCCGTAAGCTTTACGGCCAATTCCCGGGGTGAGAGGGCCGGGTGTTCCAGGGCCACTTCCACCACCAGTTGTTTTTGCTCTTCGGGAATGGTGTTCCACTGCTGGCGGGTTTTATGCACCGGCAAAAGTCCTTCGCTGCCTTTTTTCAGGTAGGCCCGGTACCAGTTGTAGAACGTGCTTTTGTGGATGCCCAGTTCCCGCAGGGTTTTGTTGACACCCAGTTCGGAGCGGTCCACCAAACGAATGATTTCTTCTTTTTCCTGTGCTGATACGCGCATATACCTCCTCCACTTTTTAATTAGCCCAGATATTGCTCCGTTTTTTTTAAAATATCATAGCGTAGCACAAGGTCCGCCACAATCTCTTTGAGGCGCCCGTTCTCCTTGCGTAAAGCGGTGACTTCATCCGAAGTGGCCTCTCGCACCGTGTCACCGGCCAGGCGCTTTTTGCCGGCTTCCAGAAACTCCTTGTTCCATTTATAAAATACGGAATCCGCTATGCCGTGCTTTCGGCAAATAGCGGCTATGGAGTCTTCGCCTCTGAGGGCCTCCATGACGATCAGGATCTTTTGTTCAGCAGAAAAGAGGCGACGTGTCTTGCGGCGAATGTCCTTAACGAAGTTCTCTGCAGAGGGCTTTTGAGGCTTTGCTTCCATGACATTTGTTTTTTGAAGTGAGTGAATGGAAACCCTCTCTTAATTTACAACCTTATCAGTACACTTTACGCTGACGATTTACAGTGCCTGAATTCATTGGAGACTTTGCCTTTGGGATCAAATGTCCTGTCTACCACGGCGTAACCTTTAAGATCGACCTCCTGCGCGGCTCGCAGTACGACCCTTTCTTTCTGGGGTATTTTGCTGTTATCCACCCTGATTAGCTTTAAACTCATGTCGACTTTTTCTAAAGGTAGTCATTGCCTGGAGGTTTCCTTTAGCCAAGCCTACTTACAATGGCCCTAGTAATTGGATAAAGTCTCACTTTCAATAAGTTACGGAAAAGTGACAGGATAGGCACTGTCTTACTTGCACTGCTGAATAGTGATATATTTTAAGGAATTTTGTGAGCTATGATTCGAATTGAAGAGATACGCAATTTTTTGGCAGGTCATGTGGCATTCCATTCAGCGTTAGAAAGGTTGATAGAGGCTTCATTGGCCTCTAAACGGACATCATTTGGACAAGCAGAGTTTCCCGATGAGTATGATTTCTTAAAGGATACCGGTTACTTACAAGTGGGTAGCGCGCAATCCTTCTCCCTAGATTATGAACGATTGGAGGTATGCCAGGTGCTTTTGGATGTTGCTGAGAAGCGCTTGAAATTAAAGCTTCCCACAGATGTAATAGGAGGGCTGGAATTCGCTGACAGGTTTGCCCTGGCTATCAGAGAACCGCAGCCAAGGCAGTTTTGGTATGAAAACTTGGAAAGGGATTTTGAACGCTACGTCTTAATCTACTTAAACCACATTCATCATGTGGATATAACCGCCTTTCTGTACAGTATCACTGAGGAACTTGAAGAATCGCATGTAGCGCTTCGGTCTTTTGGCATGCGGTACCGTGATGCCTTTCCTTTTCTTTTGGACAATACCGAAACCTCCTTTCGCGTCATTCAACACCTGCATTCATCGGAACAGACCCGGTCTGATGCCTTGGAGGCGCTTTCTCCAACCGGACGCAAAAATCCTGATAAGGCGAAAGAACTGCTTGCCTATGCCAAAGCTAACAACGCAGTTGCTATGCAGGGCGTATTGCCTAACCTTATCATCGGTTTGTTTGAAACGAATCCGGATCTGTACCTACAGGAGGCTTTTACCTTATTCGACGCCAGTGCTGCCGAAGGAATTCATGCGCTGGCCTGGATCAATTATTCAGAAGAAAAACACATCAGAGAGGCATTTGAATTTGTGACGGCTCAACCAACAAAGGAGATGGAGTATCTAAGAGGCGTACCCACTTTTATCACCCGTCTCATCAAAAATGAACATACACCGGCAGATCTGAAGGCGGCGGGGTTTAACCTGCTCAATGACTACCTTGACATAGACGATGACGACCTAAAAAACAATCTTGTCTGGCGGGTCAGTATGATCGACGGCCATGATGAAGAAAAGTTTGCCTTATTGCCAAAGGTCTTGGCTTGGGGCAGGCCGCAGGTTTTGAATAATTATTTCAATCATTTTGCTTCACCAACATACCTGTTCACGCTTATAAGAGATAGCTATACCACCTACGGACTGAACACCAATTTTGATCTCTTTAAAACGGCCCTTCATAGCCAATTTCATACGGATGCAGCTCTTTTTGAAACTGAACTGCTGAATTTACTGACCCACAACCTCGCCATTGTCCGTTTTGCAGGCTTCCAGGTGCTGACCAGCGGATATGGAGGCATATACCAGGTTGATCTGCTAAAGTTAAACGAGATCAAACAGCTTCGGATCATTGATACGTTGCTACAACTACCAACGCATATCGAAGATCTTTTTCCGCTGATCCTGCAGCTTCGGAAAAGTGCTTTTACCGCCGTAACGCAAAAATTAAATCAGGCGTTGGTTGAGTTGATATGGGCCTATGATCGGGGTTTGATGGAACTTGCGGATCAGCACCTTGACAGATCAGCATATGAAGATAAAAACCTACTGGAAACCCTGAGCGCCGCCTTTGCTGAGTATGAAATGGAAAAGGCGCTGAAAAAAAAGGTAAAGGAGTTTAGCCCTTTCGAAAATGAATTGGAACTTATGGAGCAGTTCTACCGGCTAGAGCAGGAGAAAAATGCAGAAATGATGGAAAAGGCAAGCGAACGATCATTTTTTTCACAAATAGGTAAGAATATCTCCGTTATCCGGGGTAGTGGCTTCAATAGTGAATTGAATAAGAACATAGCTATGATGGGGAAGATGGAATTTTCAAGAATGATGGACCAGCGGTATTCGATCAACCCTGAAGGATACGAATGGAATTTTAAGCTGACCGTACTTGGTAAGAACTATTCAACTGACGACGAAGTATGAAAAATATTATCGTAAGGGAATACCTGGAATCGCTGACAGAGAGAGATGAACTGGATTATTTATTTCCGATTCTATTGGAGGTCATGGATTTCAAAATCATCTCCACTGCTAAAGACACAAAAGGCTTGCCACAGTATGGCAAGGATGTAATAGCTGTGGGCAGGGACCGGGATGGCATCACAAAGCGATTTTATTTTGAAGTCAAGGGTGGGGCCGACCGGCATGTAACCACCACCACCTACAATAAAACTGATGGTATTCGGGAGTCCATTATTGAAGCGAAGGACCGGCCGTACAGAGATTCCTCTCATCCGGAGTTCAACACGTTGCCCGTCAAGATTGTCCTTGTACACAATGGTATTATTCATGCCAATGTAAAGGAAACCTTTGATGGTTTTATTGAAAGAGAATTTCCAAAACAAAGAGAAAAAAAGCAAGGATTTTTCGCAAAATTGGTTGGCCGTAAAAAATCGTCGTCGGTTGCCGAATTTGAATTTGAAAGATGGGACATTTATGCATTAACCGAGTTGTTTACCCATCATCTCTTCAATGAATACCTCCTCACGGACGACGAGGCTGTCAAGCATTTTAAAAAGGTGCTGGTCCTTATCAATACACCACGGAACAATTACTCCGATTACTTCCTCCTTGTAAACTCGGTGTTCAATAAAGCTGGAACTTATGCTTCGATGGGTGAAAGAAAAAAGTTGTTGTTTTTCGAAACGCTAAACCTTATTTCATTCATTGTTTATAGTTATTCAAAAGAAGCAGACAACCGGGAAGCTGCCAGAAGGTGTATGCCTTACTCTGTCCTTAAACTGTGGCGTTGGATTCTCGAAAATGGCATCGAAAAAGATAAAAAGGTAATCGAGCAGTTCAAAAAGCATCTACGGCTCTTTACCACCATGCTGCAGGATTATATTACGGTAACCTTACCGGTTGCTACACTTAAACATGGTATCTGGGCTCCAACAGGAGGAAGATATGAACAGGTGGGATACCCCGTGCGGATATATGACTATCTGTGCTCATTGGTTTTGCACTTTGCGTTTCAGGAAAACAAATATGCTGCTGAAAATACAGAGCATCTCATTAAAGTATTGAATGGCAACCAGGAAGGGCTCCGGCCACTGCTCGATAACCATTCCATACCGATTTGCTTGGTACTTGATTATTTTATTTCCTGCGGACACAAGGAGGATGCAAAGACTTTTCTGCACAGCTGCATTGCAGCTATTGTTGTTGGTTACCGGACTTATAAACGTCTTCCTGACGGCAGAAATAATATTGAAACGGTACTGCGATATATTGTTTCGAGGCGAAAAAGCATTTATTATGAAGAGAAAACCTCGCACCTGATGGCCATCCTTTGCGATTATCTTGCTGTACTGGATATGGAAGACGTATACAAGGAGTTCCAAGCGTTTATTACTGAAATCCAGGTAGATCTCGGAATATTTGTTCCGTTCACCGATGAACAAATAAAAACACACCTACCGGAAGCTACTTATACTCACGAACTCAGCCTGTTCGGTCAGGAATTGCATGAGGAAGGCTATCAGTCAGAGATTCGGCTGGACGAGAGCTTTGAAGATTATAAGAAAAAAAGGTTGGCAGGCAGTGAATTTGATTATCAATACCGGACAGTTGGAGCGGGTTTTCCGGAACTGATCACATTAGCTCATGTTTATCTTAAGACACCGTTTTTCCCAAATTTTTGGAAAGGTGGGTTAAAAACATGATTTATTTCTGAGGATGATATTTGGCTTTTGTTTTTACTCAGCTTGTCGGGATTGTCGAGCGTTCAGCATTTAGCTTCGTCAAGTTTGTAGAAAGATTTCTTTATCGAATTTCGCTTATCGTGGTAAGCACTCTTTTCCAAAATTCCTGCATCATCTGCGGAAGGAGAATATTCAATTTCACATCCTGACTTAAGAATCGCTTTCTGTTTTTGAAGGATCTGATAAACCCATTTTGCAAATCAGGCAAGAGGATATATTTTTTATCCTTCATCACTTGGTAAACTTTGGGCATGCTGTTGATGGAGGAATTGTGTACAATCTCGTTTCGCAATGCCATAATACATTTAACATCGATCGAAGCTTCAGCTTGCAACGAAAAAATTGTTCGCTTTTAGCGAACTTTTTCTAAATTTGTATATGCGGGTCCACTTGGTGAAGGAACAGACAATCGCAGACTATTGTGCGAAGCACCCGGCCAGTAAGGCGGGCTTCGAAGAATGGCTCGCGAAAGTGAAGTTGGCAGACTGGAAGGTGGCAGAACATATCCAAGCGACCTTTGGCTCAGCGGACCTACTAGGAGGCGGATCGGAAAGGGTGGTCTTCAACATCGGCGGAAATTCCTACCGGATGATCTGCCGGTATAAGTTTGCTCGCACCATGGTCCACCTGTCAATTAAGTTTATCGGAACCCATGCGGAATACAATAAACTCTGCGGAACGGATAAAAACAAAAAGAAGCGGCCGCAGGACCCAGATCAATTTACTGTAAATCTTTACTAATGGACGTTTTAAAATACAAGGTTATAAAAAGCAGAAAGCAGTACGACGACTACTGCCGGGCGTTGGACGGTTTGCTGGAAGTGGAGGAGTCTACGAAAGAGCAGGAGCAAGAGATCGAACTCTTAACCGTTTTGATTGAAAAGTGGGATGCTGATCATAGCTCGTTTAGAGGCCTTGACCCGATTCAACTCCTTCATTCTCTTATGAAGGAGCATGGTCTTGGCGCCACTGACCTGACAAAGGTTTTGGACATCTCGAAAAGTTATTTGTCGGAAGTCCTCCATTATAAAAAAGGACTCTCCAAAGAGGTGATCCGCAAGTTGGCAGCTCATTTCAAAATGGCGCAAGAAGCCTTTAACCGACCGTACGCTTTAAGCGTGACGACTTACCCGGTCGTTCGCCAGGCGGCGAAAAAAGTTCGGAAGAAGGTCCACGCGAAAGGAAGCCAGGGGCAAGTTGTTGTCAAAGCGGCTGGCAAAAAAAGGTTGCAAACCGCCTGAATAGGCCAGTCGTCAGGTTTCACTCGCGACCAGTAATGATGTCTGTAATTTTGGCCGCCAAACTCCGCTCAAAACTATCCGAAAACACATTACCGGATTTTCGGATGGTGATAGTCCCTTTGGGATCATTCCCAATCTCTGCCTCCAACGGTTTTAGTTTCGCTGCCAACTGTTCAATTTCCCTTCTTCCGGCCGGATCTTGCAATTCATCGTAGCGCTTTCCATCGTATTTAATTTTGTCGAATAATGTTGCCATCGATTATTTATTATATGGTTTATAAATCCAATTTCGGCGCTTCCAACGTTTTTAAAATTTCACATTGACCATTGATGTGCACACCGACGACAAAATAAAGGTCGGTGGCCGCTTTTAGAATGAAGATCGTATACGCTTCGTCCTTACATAAAAAATCGCTCGCAGGTTTGCTGCTAAAAAACGGGCTGTTGTTGACCAGGTCTATTTCGAATTGGTGAACAAACTGGAGTTCGGTCACTTTCTTATGGGTCGTAAACACTTTACTGGCAGCGATGAGTAGCAGTACGTCTGCGTCCAACTTCACGGACCGGCTTTTCTTCAGCAGTTTCTTGATTTTTTTTAAAATGTTACTCCAACCACTGAGACCTTTGTCAATCTTATCACCTTCTGTGATCACTTTGTAGAATCCTCCCAAGGTAACCAAAATCCAGATCCAATCCGCTCCTCCGCCATAGTTCACAGCCTGCACATTGACTGAACTATTTTCTTCTTTTAAATCATTAAAGAGTTCATTGCGATAGGCTTGCGGAATGCCATCCAGGCCATCCCGAGATAGTTGCTCTCCATATTTTTGAGGGATGATTGAAATTTTCATCCTGCCCAAGTTACGGAAAGAGAGAGGGTAATTGAGGACGGTCATTGTTCCACATCCCTTCGGCAGCAAAGGAATCAGGTCTTTTGCTGTATAGACAGGTAGCTACGTACAAAAATTCACATCAAAGAGTACAAATATTATTTGGATTTGTATATTCAATTTATATCTTTGTGTCACTAACTGCTTAAAAGAGAAATGAAATTTTACCTCCTGGTGCTATTCAGCACTTGTTGCTTTTTTGCAAAAAGCCAAGTGCTGCCAATAGATTCAATACCTAAAACGCCAACTGCCTCTATAGTACATTCTATAGACTTCAATCCACTTGAAATAGAAGGGAGAATTCAAAAAGCAATACTTGACTCTTTTTTAGCCGCAAAACATATACTTACGCAGCCGTTTGCAAACTTGTACCAATCTCCAATACAACTGAAAAACGGACAAGCCAATTATTCCGGAACTTATGATAATGCTTCCTTTTTTGACAAGCCTGCATATTTACAGTTTGCGCATCTAGCTTCGGCGTGGACAGTAGGAGGTATACCAATGCAAATAGCGTATAAGGCAAGCAGCTGGCCTGATGCCTTTGATGGAAACATTCGAGTTGAATATCAAAGAGAAGGTTATTTAAATCAATTAAAGAATCAGCTGAGCAGGAAAATTGATCCAAAAACTTTGTTGGCTTCTATTCCAGACCCTCTTGTTGCGCTGAAAACAAATGCTCAACGGGCGCTATCGAATGAACTGAATCAAATAAATGATCAATACAAAAATTTATTAGGACAAAAGATTACCGATGTAGGACCATTGCACGATCTTTTTTCTCAGAATATAACAACGGTCCGAGAGAAATTCCTGGGCCAAGGGATTTTACAGACTTTTAGCGAACAACAAAACCTATTTGAACAACTGCGAACAAAAGCGAATCTAGGTGAAGACATCGATACCACACAATTTAATCAGCTGAAGAAAAATATCCTTCAAATAGAGGGAACCAAGAAAATCATTGAGGTAATCGAGACTCATAAAAAGAACTGGGAAGTATCTGGTTTATTAGCAAAAATGAAACAATGGGATGAGTTAAAAACGTCGCAATTCGAACAGGTGATGCGCAGTCCTTCTCTGTTATCAAACCTTGTGAAGGAACAACTGAATTTAAGTAGTCTCCAAAAGCTATTTTTAAAGATTAACAAGCTGAGGTTGGGCGTAAACTCTCTTTCTTCGTCCCCGTTATCGGTGCAGAATTACTTAAACAACGGTGCGGTAGCCGAATTTATGAATAAGGGTAAATCGGCAATGTTGTTTATTGGAAAATCAAGGGAAGGTTCCTCAATCCTTGACATGCCTTTTTCGAATACGTTGTTCTCTAATTCGGTAGGCAAGGGGTTACAAATGGGCAAGCAATCGAAAGCAGGTAGCTTTCAGTTCTCCGCAATGAGCTTCGCCCAGGGATTTCAAACCATTATTAATAAAGGAGATTTTGAGAAGTATAAGGGTTCATTAGTTACCAGTATCGCTAAAGAATTTGTCCTAGGCAGCCATGGACAGATTAGCACAGAAATCTCAAGGTCAGTTTCTCAATATAATAATGCGTCAACTGGTAATGGAGAAACTGCTGGTCTTCTGCAGCTCTTTTCTCTGAATAACTTGGCCTCAAACACCTCATTTAGACTAGCATACCGTGACGAGCTTCCCCACCTGGATCTGACATACCAAATGCATGTGAAGAAGACTGCTTTAGGATATGACAACCCAGGAAATCCCTTTCTGAATTCCGGTAGTCGGGAAGCCGGTCTTGCACTTCGTAAACATTTCATGAAGAAGACGCTGCTATTTTCTATCCGTAGCGAAATCAAGGAATTCAATTATAGCGCAACAGCGGATCAAAAATGGCGAAATATGTATTCAGTGATTGATGTCAAATGGAAGTTGCGCAAAGGGCAATTCTTCTCTCTGCGATACCTTCCAAACAGTATGATTCGAATCAGCGGTACGCAGAAACAGAAAGTAACCTTCTTCGACCAACTGTCTGCTGACGGAAACTTCAGTAAGAAAATAGGGTCTTCATATTACAACAATTATCTAAGCCTGTTTTACCAGCGAAATCATTACATAGTCGATGGTGCAAACCTGGGGAGCTCAACCCTTGGTATGATCACAAACCAAACGGTGGCCATTAAGAAACTACTTCTTTACTGGAATACGCAGTACAATCACTCTGCAAATCATTCGCAGTTTGTTTATTTCAATTCCAGTATAAATAGTGAGTTGGGAACAAGCTTTGGTTTGTTTAAAAAGATAAGTGCAACAACCTCTTTGTCTTATAATACCATTCAGCAATGGTACCAGCAAATCGGAGTCCGGCAAACCATCTCATTGAGACTAGACGAAGGATTTGATCTGAATATGTTTATTGACGCAAGGAAAAACCTGAAATTGTATCAACCACTTCTTTTCGGATTAATTCGTGGAGAAGTGAGCGCTCGTTATATACTTAAATAAAAGAAGGTGATGGCTACGAAGCTGCTAATTAAAATTTATATAGCCCTGCTTGTCACGATAAGCTTTCAAGCAAAGGCCCACATCAACGTACAATTTGCACCTGCAAGGGACGGGAAAACCCTGCAAAGCCTCTCGTTGGCACAACTGGTTAATTCCTCACAATCTGTGCTCCAAGTTAGAATGACCATTAAAATAAATGAGACCAGTGTAAGAGAAGTAGCGGCTATAAAAACGCCGGGCTTTCTTCTGCAACCGGGCAGCAATTATATTGATCGCAGAGCTTTTGCAAATGCCAGCTTTTCTTTTTCACAGAACTATTTTGGAAATGCCATTCGCCAAACAGGCAACTTTCCAGAAGGAGAATATGAGTACTGTTTTGAAATCGAAGTGGTGGAAAGCAAAGACCCAGGAATACTGCCTTTTTATGAACAATGTTTCACATATTCAGTTCAGCCGTTAACACCACTGCTTTTGATTAATCCCGTTGAAGGCGATGAGACATGTAATAAACGGCCCAATTTCATCTGGCAGCCACCTTTACCCTTATCACCAGATGCCCGTTTCCGGCTTGTACTAGCAGAAATAAAGGACAAGCAGGATCCCATTGAAGCTATAACCTTCAATACGCCACTGATCAATCAGTCACAAATCGTGATTAATACCCTTGCCTTTCCGGTAAACATCCCGGAATTGAAAGAAGGCGTACGGTACGCCTGGCAGGTAACAGTTTATTCCGATAAAACCATCTTGAGAAAGTCTGAGGTATGGGAGTTTACGATTAAGTGCAGAGAAGAAAAGAAAAAAGAGGATAACGATAGCTACCGTGAGGTTAAAGAAGTGTTGGATGGTCAGGTTTATTATGCCTATGGTAAGCTACGCTTTTTTTTCAACAACCCATACAACACAGGGAAGTTAAATTACAATGTCTATTCACTTTCTGACAGGCAGGAGTCAATAAAGAGGATGCCTCAACTACAAATGGTAAACGGCTATAATCAGTTTGAAATCGATCTGAGCGAGATAGGTGAATTTAAAAACGGTAAAGATTATTTACTAAAAGTTTGGCTGGCAGATAACAAACTCTTACAGTTACGATTTGTATTTAAAGAAATGTGATACAATGATGGTTCGTTCTTTCCTTTTTCTCTTCATGGTAACAATCGGAGCCTGCAAAAGTCAGCGTGGCCATGATCGCAATTTGGACGTTATTGAGCAACAGCACAACGGTGTTCGAATCAAGGCCAAATTTGTTAATGGTCAGCACTTCAAAGATCAGCCGTCTGAAATAGGGGAAGGTAGTGCTCCAGCCGATGAGAATTCAGACAATGACTTTTTATATTTCGATTTACAACTTGAACGATCTGGGTTTGAGCCGGATCTGAAAACAAGGGAATATTTGGACTTTCAAATCCAGGACGATTTTCAAATGTTAAAAGAAACGGATACGCTCAGGCCATCGTTTGTGCACAGAATGGCAAATGGGAGAAAAGGAGTTTATGAATATCTGGTTGTTTTCAATCGAAAGAATGTTATTCAAAACACTAGCAACACCGTTAGTATTTTATACAATGATCAAATTTTTGGTTTAGGAAAACAACTCTTTGCATTTAAAGTAAGGGATATAGTCAATCAATAAAACCGACAAGGGTAACCAAACTAACTAAGCTTTTATGTTTCGATTCTGTGATGCAAACAGGAAGAAATTTGCCGCACTCCTGTTCCTCGTTTTACTTACTGAAACCCTGGCGCCAAATCTGGCTTTGGCACTTACCTCAGGACCAGCACAACCCGAAATGAAATCATTCGAGCCGGTTGGTACCTCAGATATGGTCGATCTTTTTACCGGCGATTTTACGTATAACATTCCATTGGTAGATGTTGGTGGTTACCCAATTAATTTAAGCTATCATTCGGGTTCAGGAATGGATGATGAAGCAAGTTGGGTAGGGCTTGGATGGTCCTTAAATCCAGGTGTGATCAACCGGCAAATGCGTGGTCTACCAGACGATTTTAATGGACAGGATGAGGTGGTAAAGGAAAAGAATATGAAAGATCATATTACTAAGGGGATTAATGTAAAAGTAAAGGTCGACCTTTTAGGCGTACCCGGTCTTAAAAAAGCTGCAAAGAAGAAGAAAAAAAAGATAAAGGTCTCTCCTTCAATTTCCCTGGGAGTGAAGTATGATAATTATCGCGGGATCGGCACCCAACTGGGTGTTAATAGCGGTTTAAGTATTGGTGAGGTAGTTTCCGGCACCAAAACGGCAGGTCTTGGAAGCGAAGAAACGGCAGAACCATCTTTTATTCCCACTGGCTCAGTCAATTTTGGGTTGAACCTCAGTTCCATGGATGGGGCTTCTACCAACCTCAATTTCAATGTTATAAAAAATGCGACTGAACAAAGCAATTATTCACTCTCTGGATCTGTTGGTTTTCCCTACAATTCAAGGGCAGGTTTACAGGGGATGACCCTTGGCGCCAGCTTTAGCAACAATAAATCCAGCAGCTATCTGGAACGGAAGCTTCTGTCACAGCTAACCAGCTACAATTCATCAATTTCATTTGTTGGTAACACCTATACACCTACCATTGATTTTCCAACAAAAAACAATGCTTACACCGTTGATATCAGTGGTGGTGGCCAATTGCAGCTTTTTTATCTGGGAGGAGGCATAACAGGATTTTATTCCAAACAGCAACTTGCGTACAACAAAATAAACAAACCAGCTTATGGGTTCCTTTATAGCCAAAATGGTAAGGATGACATAAATGCCCTCATGGATTTAAATCGTGAGAAAGATATTCCTTACAGCGAGAAGATAAACTATCTCCCAATCCCGGTGCCCACCAATGACCTATACAGTGTCTCCAGCCAGGTGGGCGGAGGGCAATATCGGATTCATCGCGGAGGCAGCGGCGTGTTTTTTGATCCGCAAACAGAGGGCATAGCGAATGATCTTTCATTGGGAATCGAACTAGGCGCCGGAACATATTTCGATATTGGCGGGGATTTTCATTTTCAAAAGACAAGCACCACTTCGAAAAAATGGACCGGCAGAAACGCGTTCTTAGGCATTGCGGATTACAAAGCTCATCCTAATCCCCTGCATGAAGAAGCGTACTTCAAGCGGGTTGGTGAGCCCGTTATCACAGATGCAATGTATGCATTAAAAATAAACGGGACGTCCGCGGTAGCGGCAAAACTTCAAGACAAACTCTTTGAGCGAGGACTCGACGGCGCAGGTGTCAGCGCTGAATGGCGAACAAGCAACAAAGGCGTTTTTGCTCCAGGTGCAATTGCTCGGGAAAAGCGCGATGTACGAAACAATAGCTTCTCATATCTCACAGCAGCGGAAGCATCAGCGCATGGCTTTTCAAAAACCATCCAATCGTATCCCTTAAACACCATTGTTCTTGCGAATTGTGTGAACGAGTCAATGGTGGAAAATGTCCAAAGAGTTGACCCCGCATTTTCAGCCCCGGCCAGCGGCTTTAGTAAGACGAAGAAGCGCCGCCCTCACCATATTTCTGAAATTACTATTACGGCTGAAGACGGGAAAAGGATGATGTATGGTATTCCTGTCTATAATACATACCAGGAAGAAGTATCCTTTAGTGTTGATGAAGACCTGTCAAAAAGGGCCGATGGCATCATTAACTACCATCACAATGATGCTTCTGGTGACAACTCCCCCCGCAATTCCAAAGGGAGGGATAATTATTTCAGCAGGGAAAAAATGCCAGGTTATGCAACCTCTTATCTCCTAACTGAGATTCTTTCTGCTGATTATGTAGATAAAAAAGGAGATGGGGTAACCGACGACGATTTAGGCACTGCAGTAAAACTGAACTATACCAGGATCAGCCAGGATTATAAATGGCGCACGC
Source organism: Flavisolibacter sp. (assembly GCA_035510335.1). Classification (GTDB taxonomy): domain Bacteria; phylum Bacteroidota; class Bacteroidia; order Chitinophagales; family Chitinophagaceae; genus Flavisolibacter. Next base: position 20,021 of record DATKHJ010000241.1, read on the forward strand.
CTTATGAGAAGGCAAATTACAATGAGGGTTTTTTAAGTGATAAAAAAGATGACAAGGCAAGCTATGTGTATGGGGAAAAAGAGGTGTGGTACATGCACTCGCTTGAATCAAAGACAATGGTTGCCATGTTTATCATGGAGGACAGAGAAGACGGGCTTGGTGTATTGAACAGTGCCGGTGGCCGTGATGCTGGCATGCGCCTGAAAAAATTGAAGGAAATCAGACTGTACTCGAAAGCGGATTTGGTAACAAATAAGGCGAATATCAGCGCCGCTGTGCCTATCAAAACGGTACACTTTGAATATGACTATTCTACGCAAAGCAACCTGCCAAATAATGTGAGTGGTGGCGGTAAACTGACTTTGAAGAAAGTGTATTTTACCTTCAATTCGAATGGCAAAGGCAGATTGAATCCGTATGAATTCCACTACAAATCAGACGTCCAGTACAATAATTATGCACACCGGCAGTATGACAGGTGGGGGAGTTTTAAAAGCGCAGCAGCAAACCCGGGAGGACTGAATAATTCCGAGTTTCCCTATACATTGGAAGACAGATCACTCACCGATCATTTTGCTGGGCTCTGGCAACTCAACAAGATTACGCTTCCTTCTGGCGGGGAAATCAATGTGACTTACGAGTCAGATGATTACGCTTATGTACAAAACCGCCGCGCCTCGGAAATGTGTTTTCTCAGCGGAATCAATGCAACTGGGTCAACTTCCGGATTAATTGATGCGGATGAGGTTTTTATTCGTCTTCCGCGCCCGCTAAGCAGTTTTGGAAATTTTTCCAATGATGTCGAACGCAAAAACGCTCTGAGATACCGCTATTTCGATAAGTTGGATTATTTGTATTTCAAGTTTTTTATTGACCTTAATGGCAAGGGCAATAAGGAGTTTGTGCCTGGCTATGCAAAAATTCTTGATTTCCGGTATGTTAACGACAACACAGTAGCTGTCAAGCTTGAAAAATGGGGCGACGAAAGAGGGCGAGCGACTAACCCGGTTGCCTTCACCGCCTGGCAATTTATGAAAGACAATTTGCCCCGGCTGGCTTATCCGGGTTATGAGAACTTGGATGACGATGGCAGCGACTTTAAGAAAGCTGTTCAGTCTTTGGTAAACGCTTTGGGTAGTATCAAAGAGTTAACGCAAGGATTTTCCGGAATTGCCCGTCGACAAGGTTACTGCGACAAGGTGGACCTGGAAAAATCCTGGGTTCGCTTGACGTCTTCTGATCTAAGCAAAATGGGTGGTGGGGCACGAGTGAAGACGGTGACTATTTCTGATGCCTGGAGCGAAATGGTCGGCTCAGGAAACGGTAAAACAGCCAGTTACACACAAGCCTATTCCTATACAACACAGGCGGACGATGAAACCGGAAGGCAGATTGAGATTTCAAGTGGAGTGGCCTCTTACGAACCATTGATCGGAAGCGATGAGAATCCTTTTCATAAGCCCGTTTTTTACCAACAGAAAGTGCCGCTTTTCCTCACCAATCACTCTTATTTGGAAGAGCCGTTCGGTGAATCATTTTTCCCTTCTCCTGTGGTCGGTTACAGTCGGGTAACCGTAAAAAATATTGGTGCCGACCAAAGCGTTACGTCAACCGGGACTGTCGTGAATGAATTTTACACGGCAAAGGACTATCCTACAAAAGTCCAGACTTTGACGTTGGAAAAACGAAAGCCAGGTTTTGAAAAAATACTGAAGCTTCTTCGCATTAGTATCCGCGATCTAGTTGGCTTATCACAAGGGTATGCCGTGGAGAACAACGACATGCATGGGAAGCCCAAAATGACGATTGTGCAAAACCAGGGCGGAAGTGAAATCTCAAAGCAGGAATACTTTTATAAAAATGAAAATGACCTGGCTGAAACGAAAAGTCTTTCCAACAATGTACAACTGCTTTATCCCGATGGTCAACAGCGTGAAGGAATCATTGGTCAGGAAGTAGAAGTTTTTACCGACATGCGCCAACAAACAACCGAAAACTATGGATTGGGCATTCAGGCAAGTGGAGGAAGTGGTGCGGTCGCCATTTGGCCTATTCCGTTTGTCTTTCCAGGAGTTGGGCCGAATAATGAATACAGAAACTATCGGGCCTCGTCCACCATCAAATTGGTTAACAAATTCAGCTTATTGGAAAAAGTCATTAAAACGGAAAATGGCTCCAGTATCACTACGGAGAACATAGCTTGGGATCCAAAGACGGGCGAAGTATTGCTGACGAAGGTCCAAAACGAATTTGATGACCCCGTGTACAATTTTACCTATCCCGCCCATTGGGCCTATGAGCGGATGGGACAGGCGTATCAAAACATCGGAACCTATTTAGCGGGTTTTTCTACCAATGCACAAGGAATTATCCTAAATGCATCTTATTTACACGGGCCTGAAAATATCCTGCTGCCTGGAGACGAATTGATTGACTTGAATACCACTAAAAAATATTGGGTAGTGTTCACAAATGGTAACTATCGCCTTATAAATGAGAAAGGGCAGGTGGCAATTGTTTACAATGCTTCCATTAAGGTTTTACGTTCCGGCAGGAGAAATATGCAAGATGCCGCAATCGCCACGATTACTTCCTTGCAGAATCCGATTGTCAATAATCAGTTGGATATATCTACAGTCACAAAAGTATTGGATGCCAAAGCCACCGTCTTTACAGAAGAATGGAAAATGCCAAGCGATAATTGCATTACTTGTCCGGACGGTTTTACACTGTCTGATGACGGCACCCAGTGCTATAAGGATGAGGTCCCGACGTTGCCAAGTCAATACGAGGTTTGCGAAGGCGATCAGATAGGACAATACTCTGCCTGTGGCACCTATGTTTACCAGTGCGGGGGCAGCGGGTTGACACGAACAAGAATTGGGCTAAATAATCCCTTCTGGAATGGCAATCCTACAGACTACAACAGCTTTGGTTATGATGCCTCTAACTCTTCCCAACAAAGCTATGGTATGTGGTGTGAAAGTGCGAGTAAAAGGAGGTTAGCAATTACTAAAACTCCTGTTCAAAAAAATGATTCGTCGTCAAACATCTATTTGTCCTCCAAGGCCGAAAACAAGTCGACATCAACGGCGAACCTGAGAAATTCAACTGTATCAGGACCATTAAACCGTTGTGGCATATGGGCTTGTGGTGCGACCAGAGAGCCCTTTAATGTTTGGTTAGGTTTCGAAAGGCAAATTGCAGCGCCGCAATCCAAAACCTACTATCTGGGAATTGGTTCGGATAACGAGTTCAGGGTTATTGTAGATGGGACTTTGCGGTTTGCTTCCGATACGACTTTGTACGACCAGGAAAACTTCAAACTATGGCACATCTTTCCGCTTTATCTGGGCAGCGGAACGCATACCATAAGGTTCGAAGCTAAAAACAGCGGAGCATTTGCATCGTTTGGTGCTGAATTGTACAACAATACTATTCCCCAACTGGATTCCGCCACCAGCTATAGTTCATTGGACACCTTGTTTAGTACAGCCAATATGGTAGGCCAGCATTTTAACTCGGGCGATACGGCCTGCCAATCTGGAGCAACAAGAGTGATAGAGAACGGTGTCGTCAAGTGCCGCACGTATGCCCCCGCCGTCGATGGCCAGTTTAATCCTTACCAAACAGGCTATCTGGGTAATTGGCGACCACTGGAATCAAATGTTTATCACATTGATCGCAGCATGCAGACCAATGACACAGACGCATCCGATAGAACGAATATTCGCAAAGGAGGAGTCTATAGTTATTTCACTGCTTTCTGGATTTACGATGGGGGCACCGGTTTTTTTGTTCCCAATACGAATGACAACAATTGGATCGCGGCAAGCCAGACAACCCTTGTGAATGAAAAGGGTGTGGAAGTAGAAAACAAAGATGCCTTAGGTCGCTATAGCAGTGCCTTGTATGGTTATCTTGAATCCCTGCCAGTTGCTGTAGCCTCCAATGCCCAAGCAATGGAGATAGCCTATGATGGGCTAGAAGATTACAATTTTGATCTTCGTTGTAGCCTGTTGTCCGGAAATTGTGACTCTTTGCAATCTGCCTTTAGTTTCAGAAAGTTCTTGAATGGCACCAGCGTTACGAATACAGATGAAGAGGCCCATACGGGCAAATACTCTCTTAAATTATCCGCTTCCAATGGCGTGACCATCACTAAAGCCACCAGCGATCCGCTGGAAATAAGACCGTCCTATCACACCTTCAACGGGTACGGCGAGTTCTTGCATAATCCGATGGGAGGGGTAAAACAGTTTTCCCCGGTTGAAGGCAAGAAATATGTGTTTAGTTGCTGGGTAAAGGATGGCGCTGAAACAAGTCTGACTACACCCGTACGGGTTGCTATCAATGGCAACAATACCTACATAACGAATAACAGCAAATGGCCATTGGTAGAAGGGTGGAAGCGGATTGAATTTCCGTTTATCATGCCGGCCGGACAGTTTCAGTTACAGATTTCCCCCGGAGGCGGCACTGCGTATTTCGATGATGTCCGCATTCACCCTTTTGATGGGCAGTTGAAATCATTTGCCTATGACCCGTCCAGCCTACGACTCATGGCGGAAATGGATGAAAACAACATGGCAACCTTCTATGAATACGACGATGAAGGTATTCTTATAAGGGTAAAAAAAGAGACGGAGCAAGGTCTTGCAACATTAAAAGAAACCCGGTCTTCCCTTCGAAAAAGAAATTAAACAAGAAGCACGAAATGCAATCCACCAAACGACTTAAACAAATCATTTTACCCAGTATCATTCTCTTGTGTGCTGCCGTCGGATTGGCACAAATGGCAGGGATGGGAAAATCATCCACTCAAAAGACGGATGAAGACGGTATACAGACAGAAGAACTCCGTAAAAGAACAGCGGATGATCCATGGTCAGAGTTAGAGCGGATCTATCAGGTTTTTAAGCAAAACGGATTTGTCTCCTATACCGGGACCATGGTTTTAAAAGAGGAAGAAGGAACAGATATTTTGGAAAGTGCAGACTTTTCCGGCGAAATCAATGGTCGTGATCATCGGTACACCATTGATTCCGTGGAATTTATTCACAAAGGTGGACTTTCCTTGAATGTGTTTCACAGAGATAAACTGGTGATTGCGGGGAAAGAGAACTTGGCTGCCAATGCACAATGGAATTATGCCAATATTGATTCATTGAAAGCTTTTGCGAAGAGGGAGGGCGCCTCTGCGCAGGTGTTCCTTGACAAACAGCTTAAGGTTCTGAAGATCGAAAATGTCGGGAACAGTGACGTGTTAGGCTATGAGATTTATTACGACCCGCAAGGTTATAGCGTATCCAGCGTCGTCTTACATCTGGCTAGCATCGAAGATCTGGGAAGCGACGACGTGGACCTGAATCAGGAAGGTGACGTGACAAGTCCATTTGTACAAGAGGAGACAGAACAGGCGCCGAAACCAGATACCGCGGTCGGCCCCGTTATAACGTTCAATCTGTATCGGCTGGAGTTGCAATACAAACAGTTTAATGTACTTCGGAATGCGAGAGATTTTGACCCGGTAAAAAAAATTGGTCAGCCGGTAAAAGCCGGCTTCCAGCTCAACGACCAATTTGCAGACTACCGTCTCGTGTGGACTGGCGAAGAAAAAAAGAGAAAATAAATAGGATAGAACGTAACGACACAAGTCCTTTTCGACTTGTGTCACGGGCTGTTTCGAGAGGAAGCTGGGCGTAAAGTATTTGTGCGCGACAAATACCTGTTCCGCTCCCTTATGAGACAGGCCGCTCCAGAAACCATTATATGCCATGCTTATGCTGAAAAGAGTATATTTTTTTATGATTGTTTTTTTGGCTAAAACAATCTGTGCAACTGCTGCCGAGGAGCCTTATGTGAATATGCTCAGAGGGGCGCAACTTACTGCAGGCAGCTTTTTTACCGTCACCGACGAAAAAATCAGAAATGCTTCCACTAATACCTTTACACTTTCTTCCGTCGATAATGTCCTTTCTTTTGAAATAGATTTTTACACTCCTACTTTTTTTTACAATACTTCGTTTGCTTGCACAGCCAATCTCACCATTGAGGCCTATGACCGCTTTGACACCAGCCAAAAGATTGCGGGGTGGCCAAAAACCATTGATCTTCAGGTAAAATACAGTAAGAATGAAGGGGAGCGTTACAAAGGGATTGCCTTGTATAAATTTACCGGTGCCCACAAGTTTAAAGTCACCGTCAATTCCATATCCAGCCCTGAACTTGGAAGTCCTCTCCCTGCTATTTTCTTATTGAAGGGAACTACCATTGTTCGTGACAGAAAGTATCCTTTACAGCCACCTGTTGCCACAGCTCGTACAATTCATACAAAGGAACCAGGTGGCAAATTGATGCTGCAATGGAATCCGGGCGACTATCCCGGCGCGGAGATGTATGATCTGGAATATACATTTATCGACAAACATAGCCTGATCGGTGAACGCCTTCGCACGGCATTCAACCTCTCGGTTACAGAAATGGGGCCTTTTCTTGTGCCAGCGGATACACTCAACAAATGGTTTAAGAATAATAACACCCGTATCACCCTCACCTTGCCAAGCTATTTGCTGAATCTTTCGTATGACAGCGGATACGTGCTTTTTCGTATTCGTGGGGCTCAGGTCACCCTTCCTCCGGAGCAAGTGCGGTTGACGAGCCCCTGGAACTACCAGGCCGGCGAAGAAGGGAATACCACTCTCACCAGCGGGATTGTTTTTACAGACGGCCATGAACAAAACCTGAACTGGCAATACTCCGCCACATTTGCTGAAGAGGGCAAACGAAAAGAAGTGGTGTCCTATTTCGACGGCTCGCTGAAAAGCCGTCAGGCTGTTACCATTAACAATTCCGATAACCGCTCCGTTGTTCAGGAATCTGTTTACGATAACATCGGAAGGCCTGTGGTTAGTCTTTTGCCTTCCCCGGCAAATGATAGTGCCCTTCACTATTTCCGGGCATTCAACCAAAATCAGGCAGGTGACCCTTTTTCCTTTAGCGATATTATCTATTCAAAATGCGGCGCCACCGTAAATCCCCTATCCACCGCTTCAGGAACCGGGCAGTATTATTCCCCTCAAAATCCGTTTACCGGGTTTATTCATCGGAACTACATTCCCGACGCCTTGGGCTATCCTTTTGCCGTTACCGAACATACGCCAGATAACAC